>DASRZM010000049.1:0-77294 GCA_035686365.1 Lysobacteraceae bacterium
TGACCCCTGCGCCTAGTACGACCAGCCCATGCGCCGGTACAGCTTGGCCATCAGCCACAGCGGCCCGATCAGCAGGTAGGTCAGGTCGGTCAGGAACGAAGGACGACGGCCTTCGATATGGTGGCCGATGAACTGGCCGATCCAGGCCAGCACGAATACCGCCACCGCGGTCCACAGCAGTGTGCGCGGGCCCAGTTCCCGGTACAGGTGGTCGGTCAGGAATGCCAGCACGGCGAAGGCGACGAACACGCCCAGCGCCAGCTGGCGCGACAGCTTCAGGTAATAGAACAGCGCAGCGACCATGGCAGCGCCGGCCCAGAAGCCGGGGCGGCCCAGCCATGGCGGTACCGGGATCACCCACAGCGCCGCCACCAGCGTCCACACGATCGGCGGCACGCAGATCCAGTGGATCATCTGGTTGGTGGGATGGCGGTGATCCCCGCTGTAGTTGCCCAGCAGCCGGTCGAGCGGACGCCGCGCGTCCTGGTACGGATCCTGCGCGGTGTTCATTGTCTGCCTCCTGGGTTCAGTCCGGGTCCGTGCCGGCCAGTCGCGCCAGCGCCTCCGCGTACCGAGCCGCGGTTCCGGCGATGACCGCCTCGGGGAGCCCGGGTCCGGGCGCGGTCTTGTTCCAGTCGAGCGTTTCCAGGTAGTCGCGCACGTACTGCTTGTCGAAACTGGGTGGACTGATGCCGACCCGGTACCCGTCCGCGGGCCAGAAGCGCGAGGAGTCCGGCGTGAGCATCTCGTCCATCACCCGCAAGGTACCGTCCGCGTCCAGGCCGAATTCGAGCTTGGTATCGGCGATGAGGATGCCGCGGCTGCGCGCATGGTCGCTGGCGTGATGGTAGATCTCCAGTGTCGCGGCGCGCACCTGCTCGGCCAGATCGGCACCGATCAGTTGCACCACGCGGTCGAATCCGATGTTCTCGTCGTGCGCCCCGGCCGCTGCCTTGGTCGAGGGCGTGAACACCGGCTCGGGCAGTTGCTGGGCCTGCTGCAGCCCGGCCGGGAGCGCGATGCCGCAGAGTCTGCCGGTGGCCTGGTAGTCCTTCCACCCGGAGCCGGCCAGGTAGCCGCGTGCGATCGCCTCCAGCGGCAGCGGCGTGAGCCGCCGCGCCACGATGCTGCGATCGCGGTACAGCGCCAGGTCGACCGACGGCGGGATCACCGACTCCACCGCTATTTGGGTGAGGTGGTTGGGCACCAGCGCGGCGGTGCGTGCGAACCAGAAGTTCGACAGCCGGGTCAGGATCTCGCCCTTGCCGGGGATCGGGTCGGGCAGCACCACGTCGAAGGCGGACAGCCGGTCGGTGGCCACGATCAGCAGGCGATCGTCCGGCAGCTCGTAGACGTCGCGGACCTTGCCGCGATGTCGCAGCGACAGCCCGGGCAGTTGGGAGGAATGCAGGCAGGTGGCCACGGCGCGTCCGGCAAAGCGCGCATTGTACGCGCCCCCGCCTGGCCCTCGCAGGTCGAGCGCGCACCCGCTGCTAGAATCGCCACCATGTCCCCCCATCCCTCCCCGAAGCCACCCAGCCCCCTTGAGTCAAGGGGGCGATCACCGGACGCGCAGCGGCCGGTGATGGGGGATGTGGGAGCATTACAGCGCGGGTTGAAGCCGGTGCCGCAGCAGCCCTGGCGGGCGCAACCCCTCACGAAGTCAAGGGGGCGATCACCGGGCGCGCAGCGGCCGGTGATGGGGGATGTGGGAGCATTACAGCGCGTGTTGAAGCCGGTGCCGCCGCAGCCCTGGCAGGCGCAACCCCTCACGAAGTCAAGGGGGCGATCACCGGGCGCGCAGCGGCCGGTGATGGGGGATGTGGGAGCATTGCAGCGCGGGTCGAAGCCGGTCCGGGTCGGGCTGCATCGCAAGCGCAAGCTGCCATGATCTGGTACGGCAAAATCCTGGGTGCGATCGCCGGCTGGCTGTTGATGCGGCATCCGGCCGGAGCCATCCTGGGCGCGCTGATCGGCCACGCCTTCGACGCCGGCTGGCTGCTGCCGCGCCGCAAACCGCCCCGGGCATCGCCCGAACCGGAATCCGTTGCCGGCCCGGAACGGCCGGCGCGGCTCGCCGACGCCTATCGCACGCTGGGCGTGGAGCCCGACGCCACCGAGGCCGAACTCGACCGGGCCTACCGCAAGCTGATCGCGCAGTACCACCCCGACCGGCTCGCGGGCGCGGCCCCGGAACTGCGCGAGCTCGCCGATCACAGGGCGAGCGCCATCAACGCCGCCTACGACGCCATCCGCAATTCGCGCCGCTACGCGAGGTGATCCGTGTCCGAGTGCATCATCGCTCCGTCCATCCTGTCGGCCGATTTCGCGCGTCTGGGCGAGGAGGTCGAGACGGTGCTGGCAGCCGGTGCCGACTGGGTGCACTTCGACGTCATGGACAACCACTACGTGCCGAACCTGACCATCGGTCCACTGGTCTGCAGCGCGTTGCGGCGTCACGGCGTGACCGCGCCGATCGACGTGCACCTGATGGTCCGGCCGGTGGATCGCATCGTGCCGGACTTCGCCGCAGCGGGCGCCACGTACATCAGCTTCCATCCGGAGGCCAGCGAGCACGTGGATCGCACCATCGGCCTGATCCGCGAGGCGGGCTGCCGCCCAGGCCTGGTGTTCAACCCGGCCACGCCGCTGTCGTGGCTGGAGCACACCCTCGACAAGCTCGACCTGGTGCTGATCATGTCGGTCAATCCGGGCTTCGGTGGCCAGAGCTTCATCCCGGAGGCGCTGCAGAAGCTGCGCCGTGCGCGCGCGATGATCGACGCATCCGGGCGCGAGGTGCGGCTGGAGGTCGACGGTGGCGTCAAGGCCGACAACATCGGCGAGATCGCGCGCGCCGGCGCCGATACCTTCGTGGCGGGCTCGGCGATCTTCGGCGCGCCTGACTATCGCGAGGTCATCTCCCGGATGCGGGCGGCCGTCGCCGCGGCCTGACGACTTCAGCGTCGCTGCCCGCTCCTACGAATTGCATGCGCAGCGAAGTGGGAGCGGCCCATGGCCGCGATCGGGGTGCCCTGCGCACTTCGAGCGCACCGGGCTCAGGACGCGTCGGGGCCGTGCCGCTCCAGTGCCTGCGCGGTGACCACGTAGCGCAGTGGGCCGCCCGCGGTGGGTGCATCGAAAGGCCAGCAGGTGACCAGCACCAGGTGGTCGGTACCCGCCTCCAGTGCGATGCCGGTGTCGCGGGCGTCGACAACCTGGCGCGAGACCACGCGATATTCGCGCACGGAACCCTGCGACTGCAGCGTGATGGTCTCGTCGCCGGCGAGGCTGCGCAGGAATGCGAAGTGGGTGTCGCGATGCCCGCTGATCACGATCGTGCCGCGGTCGTTGCCCGGCGCGGCGCTGGCCTCGGCCCAGCCGGGGCCGAAGGCGAGCGTGCGCCCGGAGTCGCCGGCCAGCACGATCTGGTCGACGCCCAGCCGCGGGACCCGCAGGCGCGCGACCGGGTGCGTGTCCGCCCACGGCCAGGGCGCGATCGGGTCGCCGCGCACGAGCGTGTCGGCCCACGCCGAGCGCAACAGGATCTGCGCCAGGGTCGCCTTGGCGTGCAGCCACGCCGGTTCGGCAGCGACCAGCGCGGCGGCCAGCGCCAGCACCGCGGCCAGGGCGGCGCGCGCGCGGCGGGTCGATCCGCGCCGCGGTCGCGCCGGTCGGGTCGGGGCGTCCATGCCCCATCGCGTCGTCCGTGTCCGGCGCCCGTCGGGACCGGCCGCAGACGGAGTCACAGCGGCTGCCAGTCCGGCGCGATCTCCGCGTCGCGACGGGGCGGGCGGCCTGCGGCGGCGGGCAGCGGCGGTGTGCACAGCCCGGGGCGGAAGCCCAGCCGCCGCAGCGTGCGCGCGCTCGGCAGCGTCGATCGGGACAGACGATAGAACTGGCCGCGACGCAGCGCGTCGAGTGCTTGGGTGTCGAGGGTCAGGACCATGGCCGCGCTCCGGTTGTGATCGGGATCAGATTGGCGATCAGGCGAACAGCGCCACGCGCCGGCACTTGGCGATCGCCAGCGCCAGCAGCGCCAGCGCCAGCGCGCTGGCGAGCTTCGAACGCGTGCCCAGCCCGCCCTGTGCCAGTGCCAGCGCGTCGTGGGGCGTCGCGTTGGCGAACGTGGTGGAATCGAGCGCGGCATCGGCCGGCCGCACCGGCGTGCGGTCGACCGCGACCAGGCTGGTGTAGCGGCTGACCAGGTGGTGGCGCAGCGCGGTGTCCAGCACCTGCGGGCGGACCTCGTCCTCCGGGACGCCTGCGTTGAGCGCGTCCTCGAGGGTGGCGATCTTCTCGCGTGCCCACAGCCGGCCGACGCCGTCGTCGTCGAAGCGGCGGCCGTCGAACTTCAACCGCGTGTTCCACGGCCCCTTTCCGGAGTTGCCCTGGGCGAACAGCTCGCCGTCCGGCAGCGGCAGGCGCGCGACCGCAAGCAGCGGCTCGCCGGCGTACAGGTCGGGCAGCAGCTCGGGGTAGGATTCGGCGCCCGGCGGCCACAGCACCTCCAGGTCGCGCATCGCCGGGCGGTCGAGCTTGGCGAACAGCGACTGCATGCGCGCGTCGACCTCGCCCAGGTCGCGGATCACCGTCTCGCTGCCGCGCCCAAGCCGCGCCGATTCGCGCAGGAACCAGCCGTTGGGCGCGCTGCCGATGCCGACCGGGAACAGCCGCGCCTCGCCCAGCTGCGCGCGGATCTGCGCGAACAGCGCCTGCTCGTTGCCGATCGCGGCATCGGTGGCCAGCACCACCTGGCGCAGCAGCCCGGGGGCCGGATCACCGGCGAAGGCCAGCGACAGCGCCGGCCCCAGGTCGGTGCCGCCGTCGGCGACCAGCTGCGAGACGAAGTCGCGGGCCACGGCCAGGTGCCGCGCATCGGCCGGCACGCTGGACTCGAACAGTTTCTCGCTGCGGGAGTCGAAGCGGATCACGTTGAAGGCATCGCCGGGCGCCAGCCGGTCCAGCGCGTGCAGCAGCGCGGCCTTGGCCTGCGCGATCGACACCCCGTGCATCGAGCCGGAGGTGTCGATGACCAGGATCAGCTCGCGCGGCAAAGGCTGCATGGGAAGCGTCGGCGGCACCAGCATCAGCAATGCGTAATGCTCGCCGTCCACCTCCTGGGTGAACAGCGCGCTGCCGACCTCGGCGCTGGCGGCCGGCGTCCAGCTCAGGACGAAATCGCGATCGCTGTCGACCACCGTGTCGGCCAGCGCGACCCGGTAGCCGCCGGCCGCCGGGTCCACGTCGATGGCATGGGTGGGGCTTTCGACGGCGGCCACCGGCAGGCCCGGGTCGAGCGTGGCGAAGATCGCAACGGTGGGTTGCAGCGAGCGGTATCGTCCGTCGGCCAGGAAATGCGCGTCGCCTGCCACCGGCGCCTCGTCGCAGGGTGCAGTGCACGGGCCCGGCGGCAGGTAGCGCGGCGTCAGCGTCAAGGGCAGGGTCACCGAGAAGCGGCCGTCGGCGTAGTCCACCCGCTGCCAGAAGCCGACGCTGACCTGCACCGCCTCGCCCGGCCCGATGTTGGCGACCCGGGTCCGGAACAGGTTGGGCCGGTTGTGCTCGACCAGCGCGCTGCGGTGACCTTCGGCGGCGGCGGCCGCGTACTCGATGCGCGCCAGTTCCTTTTCCCGGATCTCGCCCTCGAGCACGCGACCACCGGCTTCCACGCGCAACGCGTGCACGGCGCTGGTCTCGGGCAGTGGCAGCAGGTAGCGGCCCTCCAGCCAGGCGTCGGTGTCGTTGACGAACCGCTGGCGGACCTCGACTTCGGCGATCAGTCCGCTGATGCGGTAGTGAACCTCGGTCTCGAGCACGGCGGCAGGCAGCCAGCCGCCGTCGGGCAGGGCAAGTACCAGGCCCTCGTCCGGCGCCGGCGCCGCACGGGCCTGCAGCAGGGTCGAGAGCCCCAGCAGCAGGGCCGCCAGCGCGGCCGCGCGCCGGCGCCGGGCCGGCCGCGGGACGAACATCCGGGGTTTGCGGGTCTGGCGCAGGCTCATCGCGGCGTCCTCCGGGCGGCCGGGGAGGGTGTGCGGCCGTGGTGCCATTGGGCGCCGCCGATCTTGCGCAGCCGGGCCGCGGCGATGGCGCGGCCTCGGCAAGATGTGGCGAATCGATGGCGCCGAGCCGCTGCGTTGTCGCTGGAGCGCGCGCCCCGATATGCTGGCCGCACCGTCAGCCGTGCAGGAGCACCGCATGTCGCGCACCGTGGCCGTGGTCGAGGACGAGCCGGCGATCCGCGCCAACTACGTCGATGCGCTCAAGCGCTACGGATTCCGGGTCGAGGCCTACGGCTCGCGCGCCGACGCGCAGCGGGCCTTCGCCACGCGGCTGCCGGACCTGGTCGTGATCGACATCGGTCTGGGCGAAGAGCTGGAGGGCGGTTTCGAGCTGTGCCGCGACCTGCGCGCGCGCTCGGCAACGCTGCCGATCCTGTTCCTGACCGCGCGCGACTCGGATTTCGACGTGATCTCGGGACTGCGGCTGGGCGCCGACGACTACCTGACCAAGGACGTGAGCTTGGTGCAACTGACCGCACGGGTGCAGGCGCTGTTCCGCCGGCTCGATGCGGTGGCGCGCGAAAGCTCGCGCGAGACCGTGGTCGAACACGGCCTGCTCCGGATCGAGCTGGAGCGCATGCGCACCGCCTGGAACGGCGTGGAGGTACCGCTGACGGTGACCGAGTTCTGGATCGTGCACGCGCTGGCACGCCACCCGGGCCACGTGCGCAGCCGCGACGCGCTGATGCGCGATGCCCAGGTCGTGGTCGACGACGCCACCATCACCTCGCACGTCAAGCGCATCCGCAGGAAGTTTCTCGCCATCGATGCGCAGTTCGACGCGATCGAGACGATGCACGGTGCGGGGTATCGGTGGCGGCCCTGACCTCCGAGCCCTGAGCTCTGGACTCCGACCATGCGTCTTCGAAGCCAACTGCTGCTGCTCGCAGGCGTCACCCTGGTCCTTCCCTGGGCCGGGTGGCAGTTCGCGCGCGAACTCGAGGCCGGCCTGCGCGAGGGCCAGGCGGCGGCGCTGACCGATTCGGCCAACGCGCTGGCGGCTGTGGTGGCCGCGCAGCGTCCGGCGCTGCCGCCGGCCGGGCCGGTGCTGTTCGTGCACGAGCTGGACACGCCGGTCCGTATCGACGGCAGCGGCGGGGACTGGATCGATGTCTGGCCGCAGGCGCAGGGATTCGGCGACGGGCCGGGACGACTGCGCGTCGCGCTGGGCCAGTACGGCGCCGCGCTCCACCTGTACGCGCGCGCCGATCTGGCGGCGGGCACGCAGCCGGCGGCGGCGCAGCTGCGCGTGGTGCTCGATCGCGGCAACGGCCTGCGCGACCTGCGCCTGGAACTGCGCGAGGACGGCCGCATCCTCGAGGCGGGCGCACCGGCGCAGGACGCGGTCGTGGCCATGCCGGGACGCTGGCGGCTCGACGAAAGCACCGTGGAGCTGGAACTGCGCCTGGGTCCGACACCGCTGCCCAGGCGCATGGGCCTGTCATGGGGTTCCGCTGCGCACGAACCGGTCGGGACCGAGCCGGACCGCCTGGGTGGCCTGTGGCCGGTGGTGACCTCCGTGCCTGCGCTGCAGCGTATGGCAGTGCAACTGGCACCGCCCGGCCTGAGGCTGGAGCTGGCGCACCCGGACGGCTGGACGCTGGCGCGCGCCGGCAGCCTGGCGGCCGGTCGCGCGCAGCCGCCCTCGGCGCTCCAGGGCCTGCTCCATCGGCTGCTGGCGCTGGGCGAACGGCGGGCGGACCCGGCTGCCGGTGCAGCGCTGGTCGAGCAGGCACGCGAGGCCCCGGCCAGCGCCTGGTGGCGCGAGTCCGACGGCCTGCAGCTGAAGCTGGCCGCGGCGGTGCCGGTCGCGATCGAAGGCGAGACCCGCGCCGTGCTCGTGCTCGAGCGCCGCAGCGAGGCCGCGCTGCTGGCACAGCGCGCGCTCTCGGGCCTGATCGGTGTAACCCTGCTGGCGATGCTGGCGGTCGGCGGCGTGCTGCTGGCCTGGGCGACCTGGCTGAGCTGGCGGGTGCGCCAGCTCATGCACGCTGTAGACCGCGCCATGGACGCCGATCCGGGCGCGCGCGTGCGCCTGGAGGCATCGGCTGCCAACGACGAACTGGGCGAGTTGTCGCGCCGCTTCGCGCGGCTCCTGGACGAGGTTTCCGGCTACACCGAGTACCTGCGCACGCTGGCCGGCAAGCTCTCGCACGAACTCAACACGCCGCTGGCGATCGTGCGCTCCTCGCTGGAGAACATCGATGGCCAGGCCGTGCCGGCGCCGGCGGCCACCTACCTGGAACGTGCGCGCGACGGCACCGACCGGCTGTTCGCGATCGTGCGCGCCATGAGCGAGGCCACGCGCGTGGAGCGGGCGATCGCGGCGGCCGAAGCCGAGGAGTTCGACCTGGCCGCGCTGGTGGCCGGCTGCGCCGAGGGATACCGCGACCTGGTGGCGCCACGCCGCATCGAACTGCTGCTGCCCACCGGGCCGCTGCGCCTGCGGGGCGCTCCGGAACTGCTGGCGCAGGCGCTGGACAAGCTCGTGGACAACGCCCGCGGCTTCTGCCCGCCCGAGGGCTGGATCGCGATCGCGCTGGCGCGCCACGGGGCCGGCGCCGAGATCGCGGTGGCCAATTCCGGCCCGCCGTTGCCGGCCGCCGCGCGCGAGCGCCTGTTCGACTCGCTGGTGAGCCTGCGCGCGGAAAGCCAGCGCAATGGCGCCACGCCGCATCTGGGGCTGGGCCTGTACATCGTGCGCCTGATCGCCGAGCTGCACCGCGGCGAGGCCTACGCGCGCGACCTGCCCGACGGCAACGGCGTGGAGTTCCGCCTGCGCTTGCGCGGCATGCCCTGATCCGGGCCATGCGCGGTTCGCTCCACAAACCGGTTGCCACAGGCTCCGGTCGCGCGCAGCGATGGACCGGGCGCCGGCACGCCGCCGATGCGAGCCCGTGCATCCGGCCGCGCTCCCGCGGCATACTCGACGGCCTTTCGCCAGCAGCGACCGCGCCGTGATCACCGCCGAGGACTTCGAACGCCTGGCCGCCGAGGGCTACAACCGCATCCCGGTGGTGCGCGAGGTGCTTTCGGACCTGGACACGCCACTGAGTGTGTACCTGAAGCTGGCCGACGGTCCCAACACCTACCTGTTCGAGTCGGTCGAGGGCGGCGAGACCTGGGGCCGGCACTCCATCATCGGCCTTCCGGCGCGGCGCGTGCACACCCTGCGCGCCGGGGTGCTGGAAACGCAGGCGCTGGGCGAGAGCGTGCAGCGGCGCGAACTGGCAGATCCGTTCGGCGAGATCGAGCGGCTGCGCGCGGCGATCCGGGTGCCGAAGCTGGAGGGTCTGCCCGCGTTCACCGGCGGCCTGGTCGGGTATTTCGGGTTCGGCTGCATCGGCTGCGTGGAGCCGCGCCTGAACGACCGCGACAAGCCCGACGAACTGGGCACGCCCGACGCGCTGCTGATGGAGAGCGACGAGGTCGCGGTGTTCGACAACCTGGCCGGCAAGCTCTACCTGATCGTGCACGCCGACCCGGCACAGCCGCAGGCCTATGCCCGTGCGCGCCGCCGCCTCGACGAACTGGTGTTCCGGCTGCGTCACTCCGGTCGCAGCTATCCGGAAGTGCTGGACCCGGCCTTGCTGGACGAGGCGGACTTCCGTTCCGGGTTCACGCGCGAGGGCTTCGTGGCCGCGGTCGAGCGCTGCCGCGAATACATCCGTGCCGGCGACATCTTCCAGGTCGTGCTCTCGCAGCGGCTGAGCGTGCCGTTCCGGGCGCGCCCGGTCGATGTCTACCGCGCGCTGCGCGCGATGAACCCGTCGCCGTACATGTACTTCCTGGACCTGGGCGCGACCCAGGTCGTGGGGTCCTCGCCGGAGATCCTGGTGCGGGTGCAGGACGGCACGGTCACGGTGCGCCCGATCGCCGGCACGCGCCCGCGCGGGCGCACGCCGGGCGAGGACGAGGCGCTGGAAGCCGAACTACTGGCCGATCCGAAAGAGCGCGCCGAGCACCTGATGCTGATCGACCTGGGCCGCAACGACGTGGGCCGCGTCGCCGAGCCCGGCTCGGTGCGGCTGACCGAGGACTTCGCGGTGGAGCGCTACAGCCACGTGATGCACATCGTGTCCGAGGTGCAGGGTCGCCTGCGCGAGGGACTGACGTCGATGGACGTGCTCAAGGCCGCGTTCCCGGCCGGCACGGTCAGTGGCGCGCCGAAGATCCGGGCGCTGGAGATCATCGGCGAGCTGGAACCGGTCCGCCGCAACATCTACTCCGGTGCCGTCGGCTACCTGGGCTGGCACGGCGACCTGGACACCGCGATCGCGATCCGCACCGCGGTGATCCAGGACGGCACGCTGCACGTGCAGGCCGGCGCCGGCATCGTCCACGACTCCGACCCGGAAAAGGAGTGGGAGGAAACCATGAGCAAGGGCCGCGCCCTGTTCCGCGCCGTCGCCCAGGCCGCCTCGGGCCTCTGATCCACTTGTCCTTTCTTTTCCGCAAAGAACGCAAATAACGCAAAGAAGGCAAAGAACACAAAGAACACAAAGAACGGGCGGGCGTCACCCCTGCTTCCTTTGCTTCCTTTGCGTGCTTTGCGGACTCCTGCTTTGCTCTGCCGGGTCCCGGGTCCCGGGTCCCGGGTCCCGAGTCCCGAGTCCCGCTAAGCTATAGCTCCGCCCCTGCAACGCGCCGCCCCGCCATGCTCCTGATGATCGACAACTACGACAGCTTCACCTACAACCTCGTCCAGTACCTGGGCGAGCTGGGCGAGGCGGTCGAGGTCGTGCGCAACGACGCGCTGTCGGTGGCGCAGATCGCCGCCAGGCGGCCCGGGCGGATCGTGATCTCGCCGGGTCCGTGCACGCCCGACCAGGCGGGGGTATCACTGGAGCTGGTCGCGCAGCTGGCCGGCACGGTGCCGATCCTGGGCGTATGCCTGGGGCACCAGGCCATCGGGCAGGCCTTCGGCGGCCGCGTCGTGCGCGCCCGGCGCATCATGCACGGCAAGACCTCGATGGTGCATCACACCGGCAAGGGCGTATTCGCCGGCCTGCCCGACCCGTTCGAGGCCACGCGCTACCACTCGCTGGTGGTCGAGCGCGAATCGCTGCCCGCGTGCCTGGAGATCACCGCCTGGACACTGGACGAGGCCGGCAGCTTCGAGGAAATCATGGGACTGCGTCACGTGGCGCTGCCCGTGGAGGGCGTGCAGTTCCATCCCGAATCCATCCTGACCCAGCACGGCCACGATCTGCTGCGCAATTTCCTGCGCGGGCAGGCGCTGGCGGCCTGAGACAAGCCATGCCGATCACCCCGCAACAGGCGCTGCAGCGGACCATCGAGCACCGCGAGATCTTCCACGACGAGATGGTCGACTTGATGCGCCAGATCATGCGCGGCGAGGTCACGCCGGTGATGATCGCAGCGATCCTGACCGGCTTGCGGGTGAAGAAGGAGACCATCGGCGAGATCACGGGCGCGGCGCGGGTGATGCGCGAGTTCGCCGCGCGCGTGGAAGTCGACGATGTCCGCGACCTGGTCGACATCGTGGGCACCGGTGGCGACGGCGCGCAGACCTTCAACATCTCCACCGCCTCGATGTTCGTGGTCGCGGCGGCGGGGGCCAGGGTGGCCAAGCACGGCAACCGCAGCGTGTCCTCCAGGTCCGGCAGCGCCGATGTGCTCGAGGCGCTGGGTGCCGCGATCGAGCTCACGCCCGAGCAGGTGGCGCGCTGCCTGGACGAGACCGGGATCGGCTTCATGTACGCGCCGATGCACCACCCGGCAATGCGCAATGTCGCACCGGTGCGCCGGGAGATGGGCGTGCGCACCCTGTTCAACATCCTGGGCCCGCTGACCAACCCCGCGGGGGCGCCGAACGTGCTCATGGGGGTGTTCCACGAGGACCTGGTCGGCATCCAGGTGCGCGTGCTCGAGCGCCTGGGCGCACAGCGCGCCCTCGTGGTCTGGGGCAGGGACGGAATGGACGAGATCTCGCTGGGTGCGGCCACGCTGGTGGGCGAGCTGCGCGATGGCCGCATCCGGGAGTACGAGATCGAGCCGGAGGATTTCGGGTTGCAGATGGCCTCCAGCCGCAACCTGCGGGTGGCCGATCCGCAGCAGTCGCGCGCGCGGGTGCTCGAGGCGCTCGACAACGTCGAGGGGCCGGCCCGCGACATCGTCTGCCTGAACGCCGGCGCGGCACTGTTCGCGGCTGCCCGCGCCGACTCCATCGCCGAAGGCATCGAACAGGCACGGGCGGTCATCGCATCGGGCGCCGCCATTGCCAGGATGGAGGAGTTCGTGGGCGTGACCCGCCAGATCGCCGGCAAGGCGGGGGGCGGCGGATGAGCATGGCCGGGCCGTTCGCCGACACCCCGGCGCCGCCGTACTACGCGGTGATCTTCACCACCCATCGTCGCCAGGCCGCGGCCGCGGGCGGCTACGAGGCAATGGCCGAACAGATGATCGCGCTCGCAGCCGAACAGCCCGGCTTCCTCGGGATCGAGAGCTGCCGCGACGACAGCGGATTCGGGATCACCGTCTCGTTCTGGGAGTCGGAGGCCGCGATCGCGGCCTGGAAGCAGCACGCCGAGCACAGGATCGCGCGCCAGCACGGCCGCGAGCGCTGGTACGCGCACTACGAGCTGCGCGTGGCCCGGGTGGAGCGCGCCTACGCCATGGTGCCACCGCATCCATGAGCGACGTGCTGGAGCGGATCCTGGAACGCAAGCACCAGGAGGTCGCCGACCGCCGGCGGCGCGTGCCGCTGGCCGCGCTGAAGGGGCGGCAGGAAGAGCAGGCGCCACGACGCGGGTTCGCCGCGGCACTGCGGGCACGCATCGCGGCGGGCGGCCCGGCGGTGATCGCCGAGATCAAGAAGGCCAGCCCCAGCCGGGGCGTGATCCGCAGCGATTTCGACCCCGTCGCGATCGCCCGCAGCTATGCGCGGCACGGCGCCACCTGCCTGTCGGTGCTCACCGACGTCGACTTCTTCCAGGGTTCGGACCGGTACCTGCAACAGGTACGGGCGGCGGTGCCGCTGCCGGCCTTGCGCAAGGACTTCATCGTCGATGCCTACCAGGTGCACGAAGCGCGTGCGCTGGGTGCCGACTGCATCCTGCTGATCGTGGCCGCCCTCGACGATGCCCGGCTGGGCGATTTCCATGCGCTGGCCGCGGACCTGGGCATGGACGCGCTGGTGGAAGTCCACGACCGGGCCGAACTCGACCTGGCGCTGTCGATCGACGCCGCACTGCTGGGAGTCAACAACCGGAACCTGCGCACGTTCCAGACCGACCTGGAGACCACGCTGGGCCTGCGCGGCGGGATCGGCGCCGACCGGCTCCTGGTGACCGAAAGCGGTATCCACACGCGCGCCGACGTCGCCCGCCTGCGGGCGGCCGACGTGCACGCCTTCCTGGTGGGCGAGGCCTTCATGCGGGCGCCCGATCCCGGCGCGGAACTGGCACGTCTGTTCGACCCGCCCACGTAGGAGCCGGCGTCGCCGGCGAAAAAGGGGACGGGAAAAAGGCGACGGGGGGAATTGACTTGGGTTAATTCCCCCCCGTCGCCTTTTTCCCCGCTCCGTTCAGGCTTCGCCCAGCCGCTTGACGAACCGCAGCCCGGTCTCCTCGAAGCCGGCCGCCCGGTAGGCTTCGTTGCCCTCGACGCGACCGCGGGCGGTGGTGACCTCGATGCGGACCGCGCCGTCCCGTCGCGCCAGCCGCTCGGCCTCGCGCAGCAGGGCGCGGCCCAAGCCGTGGCCGCGGTACCCGGCCGCGACGATCAGCGCGGTGATCCGGCAGGTATCCGATCCCAGCGTCAGCGAATACAGGAAATGCAGCGCCAGCAGTCCGCGGGCGATGCCTTCGATGTCGGCCACCAGCAGGACCTGGTCGGGTTCGCCTGCGAGCGTGGCGATGCGCTCGGCCGCCTCGGCCGGCGTGCACGGGTAGCCCAGTTCGTCCAGCAGCGCGGCCACATCGGGACCGTCGCCGGGCACGGCCGGGCGCAGCACCGGTTCCGGGCGGCCCGGGCCGGGCATTGGCCTCAGCGCGAGCCGAAGATCACGATGGTCTTGCCACGCGCCCGCAGCATGCCCTGTTCTTCCAGCTGCTTGAGCACGCGGCCGGCCATCTCCCGCGAGCAGCCGACGATGCGCGCCAGCTCCTGGCGCGAGACCTTGATCTGCGTGCCCTGCGGGTGGCTCATCGCGTCGGGCTCCTCGCACAGGTCCACCAGCGTGTTGGCGATGCGGTTGGTCACGTCCATGAACGCCAGGCGGCTGGCCTTGCGGCTGGTGTGCAGCAGGCGCTGGGTGAGCTGGGAGCCGATCGCGAACAGGATGCGCGGGCAGTCGTCGGCCAGCGGGCCGTCGAACAGGGCGAACAGGCGCTCGTAGCCGATCTCGGCCAGTTCGCTGGCGGTGCGGGTGCGCAGCAGCACCTGCCGCTGCGGCGCCGAGACGAACACGCCGGTCTCGCCGATGAAATCGCCGGGATTGATGTAGCCCAGGATCAGCTCGCGGCCGTCCTCTTCCTCGGCGACCACCGACAGCGAGCCGCTGACCACGTAGTACATGGTCCCTGCCGGATCCCCGGGACGGAAGACGTCGGCGCGCGAGGGGTAGCGGCGGCGATGGCAATGCGCCAGGAAACGCTCGATGGAGCCGGCATCCGGGGAAAGGGTCGGCGGGGGTTCCTGTGGCCGCTTGAGCGCTTGCTGGAGCATATAGTTGGGCAGTGCCATGGGTCTCTCGCGCGGCGGCCTTCCGCAAGCTTACGCGTCAGTCCCCAAAGGGATCAATGGGTTGTGGCGGCAATCTCGCGTGCGATGAAATCGTCCCCCCGGTAGCCGATAATAGCCGGCCCGCCGCCGGAGATGCCGCCCCCGGCGACCTTCGCTCGGCCGCACGCGACGGCCTGCCATGCCCACCGCCGCACGAGGGTTCCGATCGTGGTCAAGCCGCTGCCGCGCCTGAAGCTCCAGGGCTTCAACAATCTGACCAAGGCGCTGAGCTTCAACATCTACGACATGTGCTATGCGGTGTCCGACGACCAGCGTACACGCTATATCGAGTACATCGACGAGGCCTACAACGCCGACCGCCTGACCACGATCCTGACCGACGTGGCCGAGATCATCGGCGCCAACATCCTCAACGTCGCCCGCCAGGACTACGACCCGCAGGGGGCGTCGGTGACCATCCTGATCTCCGAGCAGCCGGTCATCGACAAGAAGGCCGCCGGCAAGGAGATGATCAAGGATGCCATGGTCGCACACCTGGACAAGAGCCACATCACGGTGCACACCTACCCGGAGACGCACCCGCACAACGGCATCGCGACCTTCCGCGCCGACATCGACGTGGCCACCTGCGGGGTGATCTCGCCGCTGAAGGCCCTGAATTTCCTGATCGAGAGCTTCGAATCCGACATCGTGATCATGGACTATCGCGTGCGCGGCTTCACGCGGGACGTGAAGGGCAAGAAGCACTACATCGATCACAAGATCAATTCGATCCAGGACTACCTGTCCCGGCCGATCAAGCGGCACTACGAGATGTTCGATGTGAACGTCTACCAGGAGAACATCTTCCACACCAAGATGCACGTGAAGGAGTTCGACCTGGACACCTACCTGTTCGAGGAGAAGGCCCAGAACCTCTCGTTCAAGGAGCGCCAGCGCATCGAATCGCAGATGAAGCGCGAGATCGAGGAACTGTTCCACGGCCGCAACCTGGACTGAGGTCGCCCTGGAGCTCCGCCGGCCGCCGCCGCGCTGTGTAGGGGCCGGCGTTGCCGCCGATGTGCACAGCGACAACCCCCGCCAATGCGCAGTGGGAGCGGCCCATGGCCGCGATCGTCACTGCGCGCCATCGCATCGATGCCACAGCCGCTCCGTAGGCCGGCCCGCGAGCCTGTGACGGTTTCCGGGGCCGCCGCGAGTACATCCCTGTAGGCTGCGGACGCGCCATCCCTGGCGCGTACGCCCCCGGAATCCGTCCCCGCCCCGCGGCCCTCGCGCTTTCGTTTCGTGTCGCCTTTCCCCCTGTAGGAGCCGGCGTTGCCGGCGATGTGCACTGCGACAACGCTCGCCTAAGCGCGTGGGAGCGGCCCATGGCCGCGATCGGCCCGCCTCGAATCCGGCGTCAGGCTGCACCTCGGGCGTGCGCGCCTTTCCCGAGTCCCGGAGCCCCGCCTCAAACCCGATACGCCAGGACCTTCATCACCCCACTGACCACCCGCATCAATGCCGGCACCGGCGCGGGCAGCTCATGGGCGCCGGCGGCCTGCGCGCGGCGGCCGTGCTCGACCTCGTCGCTCTGCATCTGCCGCACGATCGCCCGGCTGCGCGCGTCGCCGGGCGGCAGCCGTTCCAGGTGGTCGCCCAGGTGGGCTTCGACCTGGCGTTCGGTCTCGACCACGAAACCCAGGTTGTAACCGTCGCCGGCCAGGCCCGCGAGCGCGCCGATGGCATAGCTGCCCGCGTACCAGAGCGGATTGAGGACGCTCGGGCGACTGCCCAGCTCGGTCAGCCGCGCCCCGCACCAGGCCAGGTGGTCGCCTTCCTCGCCGGCGGCCTCGAGCAGGCGCTCGCGCGTGGCTGGATCACCGGCCACCGCGGCCTGCCCGAAGTACAGGGCCTGCGCGCAGACCTCCCCGGCATGGTTCACGCGCATCAGCCCAGCGGCATGCCGTCGTTCGGTCGGGTCCAGCGAATCGGGAGCGGCGATCGCTTCGGCCGGATTGGGGCGCTGGGTCCGGGCGCTGTCCGAGAGGCTCGAACGCAGCGCATGGTCGAGCTGGGCCAGGATGCGGTCGAGCGGGCTCAGGTGTCGGGGTCGGGTCACGGCAGGTGCTCGGCGAGGATCTGGATCGGGTGGGCCAGGCGCGGGCCGCCATCGGGCAGGCCGGCCTGCAGGTGCAGGCGGCAGCCGATGTTGGCCGTCGCCAGTGTAACGGCGCCGCTGGCGGTGATCTGTTGCAGCAGCGGGTCGCGCAGGCGCTGCGCGCGCCCGGGCTCGAGCACGGCGTGGCTGCCGGCGGCCCCGCAGCAGCCCCGGGTTCCGACCTCGACCGTCACCAGGCCCGGGATCCGGCCCAGCGCGGCCCGGTGCGCTGCGACCGTCCCGGTGACGTTGCGCTGCGTGCAGGGCAGATGCAGCGCCAGCGGCGGCCCGTCTGCAGGCCGCAGCGACAGTTCCTGCCAGGCCGGGTCGGCCTGGACGAAGGCGACCAGGTCGAACACGCGCTCGGCTCCGAGCGCACCGGCCAGGGTCTCCTGGCATCCTGAATCGAGCAGCAGCACCGGCGCATCCGCGGCGAAGGCCTGGCGGTTGCGCAGCGCCAGCCTGGCGGCACCGGCGGCGTCGCCGGCGTGGGCGGCCAGCGCCCCGCAGCAGGTCTGTGCGGGCGGAACCACGATCTCCCAGCCCAGCTGTCCTAGCACGCGGCTTGCGGCCGCCAGGGCCGGGCTCGAGTAGTGCCGGGACACGCAGCCGGTGAACAGGCTCACGCGCCCGCGGCTGTCCGGCCTGGCGCGTGCGCCGATTGCGACCGGCCGCGGGACCGGCACCAGGCGCCGCCGCCACGGCGGCGGCAGGATCCTCCGCAGCCGGCGCAGCAGGGAGAACCCCGCCGCCAGCGCGCGCGGGCGGGCGAGCAGCCACTCCAGCGCCCGCTGGCGCGCGGGGACCGGCCGGCGCTGCCGCAGCAGGGCGCGTCCGCGCACCAGGATCTCGCCGTAGCGCACGCCGGCCGGGCACACCGGTTCGCAGTTGCGGCAGCCCAGGCAGTGGTCCAGGTGGATCCAGCCCGGCGCCACCGGGTCCAGCCGGCCCTCGGCGAGCGCCTTGAGCATCTGGATCCGGCCGCGCGGTCCCTCCGGTTCGATCCGGTCCAGCCCGTAGGTCGGGCAGTGCGGCAGGCACAGCCCGCACAGCACGCACTGGTCGGCCAGGGCAGCCAGTTCGGCGGGGTTCGGGACAGGGCCGGGCATCGCGGCGGATGCTAGCAGAGGCGCGCCCGGCGCCTTGCGATGTCGTGACCGGGCCGCTATCATCTCGCGTCTTTCGTCCGGGATTCGTGCCTTGCGCGCATGCAGGGCCGCCCTGGCGCGGATCTGAAGCGCCGGGCCAGGCACGCCGGTCCGGCAGATCGAACCACCGGATTCGATTCTCGCGATTCGAACATCAGGATTTCGAACCGCAGGATTTCGAACCACAGGATTTTTGGAGTCGTCATGAAGACCTTCAGCGCCAAGGCCGAGAGCGTGCAACGCGACTGGTACGTCGTGGACGCCAGCGGCAAGACGCTGGGCCGCCTGTGCACCGAGCTGGCCCGCCGCCTGCGCGGCAAGCACAAGCCGGTCTATACACCGCACGTGGACACCGGCGACTACCTGGTGGTGGTCAATGCCGAGAAGATCGCGGTGACCGGCAACAAGCTCAACGACAAGCTCTATCACCGCTTCACCGGCTACGTCGGCAACCTGAAGACGCAGACGCTGTCGCAGATGCTGGCCCGGCACCCCGAGCGCGTCATCGAGATCGGCGTCAAGGGCATGCTGCCGAAGAACCCCCTGGGACGGGCGATGTTCAGGAAGCTGAAGGTCTACGCCGGCCCCGAGCATCCGCACACCGCCCAGCAGCCGCAGCCGCTGGACATCTGACGCACAAGGACACTGGACCAGGCACCATGGCAACTCAGCAGAACTACGGCACCGGCCGTCGCAAGTCCTCCGCAGCGCGGGTGTTCCTGCGTCCGGGCAAGGGTCAGATCGTCGTCAACGGCCGTCCGCTGGACGAGTTCTTCGGGCGCGAGACCGCACGCATGATCGTGCGCCAGCCGCTGGAACTGACCCAGACGACCGAGAAGTTCGACGTGCTGGCGACGGTCGAGGGCGGCGGCACCACCGGCCAGGCCGGTGCGATCCGCCTGGGCCTGGCCCGTGCGCTGGTCGAATACGACGACACCCTGAAGTCGCCGCTGCGCAAGGCCGGGTTCATGACGCGCGACGCGCGCGAGGTCGAGCGCAAGAAGGTCGGCCTGCACAAGGCCCGCCGCGCGACCCAGTTCTCCAAGCGCTGAGTCGCCCGCGAGGCCGTCGCGGCTCCCTGCGGGCCGCATGTGGCCTCCGACGCCACCAGCCGCATTGGGGGATCGTCTAATGGTAGGACAGCGGACTCTGACTCCGCCAATCTAGGTTCGAATCCTAGTCCCCCAGCCAACACCAGGGCCCCGCTCCGGCGGGGCCCTGTCGTGTCCGCCTCCTGCCGGTGCCGGCGGTTGCGCGGCGTGCCGCCGCCGCTACACTGGCGCCGAACCTTGGGGGAGGAAGCCCGATGGGCATCGAGAGCGGGGATCTGGCTGAGCTGTATCCACTGGACAGCCTGCGCGAGGAAACGCGCGCCGAACTCGCCAGCGAGGCGGCCGGCGCCGAGTACGCGCGCGGCGAGGTGCTGTTCCGCGCGGGCGACTTCGACTCGGACACCATCTACCTGCTCGAAGGCGAGGTCGCCGGCGAGTACCCGGACGGGCGCAGCAAGCGCACCAGCGCCAGGTCGCTGCAGGGACGTTATCCGCTGGGCGATTCGCAGCCGCGCCGTTTCACCGCCACGGTCGTGTCCGCGAAGGCGCAGGTGGTGCGCATGGACCGGCGCTACACCGAGAAGGTGATCGCCTGGGACCAGCTCAGCCGCAGCGGCAGCCTCAAGCATTTCGATCCCTCGCCGGAGGGCAACCGCTGGGTGTTCCGGCTGCTGCAGAGCCGCGCCTTCCACAAGCTGCCCACCGGCAACATCGAGCGCATGTTCCAGCGTTTCGAGGAGATCGAGTCGCGCGCCGGGCAGGTCGTGGTGCGCGAGGGCGACGAGGGAGACTACTTCTACGTCATCAAGGAAGGGGCCGCCTCGGTGTCGAAGTTCCTCGACGGCAGCGAGACAGTGGTGGCCTACCTGGTGCGCGGAGACTGCTTCGGCGAGGACGCGCTGCTGTCGAACACCACGCGCAACGCGACGGTGAAGATGATGCAGGACGGGCGACTGATGCGGCTGGGCCGCAAGGCGTTCGAGGAGGTGCTCAAGCCGCCGGTGGTGGAGTGGCTCACGGCCGGGCAGGCCTCGCTGCTGGCGCGCGACGGCGCCGTGGTGGTGGACGTGCGCATGCCCGCAGAGCACGAGCAGCGCGCGATCAAGGAGTCGATGAACATCCCCCTGTTCCGCCTGCGCGAGGACGCCTCCGAGCGCTTCGAACGCGACCGCAAGTACATCGTGTACTGCAATACCGGCGAGCGCAG
This sequence comes from Lysobacteraceae bacterium, assembly GCA_035686365.1. GTDB lineage: Bacteria > Pseudomonadota > Gammaproteobacteria > Xanthomonadales > Xanthomonadaceae > DASRZM01. Next base: position 20,319 of record DASRZM010000049.1, read on the forward strand.
TGCGGCGGCGGCCTTCATCCTGACCAAGCTCGGTTTCGAGGTCTACGCGCTGCAGGGCGGGCTCTCGGCGATGCTCAAGCGCGCCGGTAGCGCGGGCAGCTGAGCACAGACCCACGTGCCGGGCCGGGGTGGCCATGGCGTGCCCTCTTGATCCGGACGCGACGAGCGTCTAACGTCGCGCGCCGTCAGCCTGCATCGCAACCATGGCGCTGGCCGCCAGGCCATCCGGGGCACGATCCATGATCGAAGACCGCATCTGGGTCATCTTCTCGCAGAAGAAGCAGCGCTTCCTGGCTGCCAACCGCCGTTGGGTGGACGACCCCGACTTCGCGCTGATGGTCGTGGACGAGGAGCGCGAGGACGTCGACCTGCCGGGACCCGATGCGCGCTGGCTGCGTTTCTCGCACGCCGTGCGGCTGACCGAACTGCGGCGCCTGCGGGAAGCCTCGGGCCCGGCGCGGCGCCGCGAAACCGAAGCCGAAGCCGAAGCCGGATCCGGTGAGGAGGAGTGAGCGTCGCGCCCGCTGCGCGCTCAGTCCGCGACGCGGTCGCCCACGATCACCACGTCGGCCGGGCGGGCCGCAAACAGCCCGACCGTGACCACGCCCGCGATCTGGTTGATGTCGCGTTCGAGCCCGACCGGGTCGACGATGCGCAGCCCGTGCAGGTCCAGGATCCAGTTGCCGTTGTCGGTGAGCGTGCCCTCGCGCCAGACCGGCTGGCCGCCGAGCGCGGCCAGCTGACGGGCGACGTGGCTGCGCGCCATCGGGATCACCTCCACCGGCAGCGGGAAGCGGCCCAGCACGTCCACCTGCTTGGCCGGGTCGATGATGCACACGAAACGCTCGCTGGCCGCGGCAATGACCTTCTCGCGCGTGAGCGCCCCGCCGCCGCCCTTGATCAGGCGCCGGTGCCGGTCGCACTCGTCGGCGCCGTCCACGTACAGGCGCAGTGGGCCCACGGCGTTGAGGTCCAGCACCTCGATGCCGGCGGCCTGGAGCGCACGCGTGCTCTGCTCGGAGCTGGACACGGCGCCGGCAATGTCCGCGCGCCGGCGCGCCAGCGCCTCGATGAAGAACGCCACCGTGGAGCCGGTACCCACGCCCACGATGCTGCCCTCCTCGACCAGGGCGGCAGCGCGTTCGGCGGCCTGGCGCTTGTGCTCGTTCGCGGACATCGGCTCGGTTCGGGTGGGACCGGGCGCAGACTACCAGCCCGGAGGCGGTCGTGCCGCCGGCCCGACTCCAGCGGCAGCTCACTCCAGCCGAAGCTCACTCCAGCCGAAGGATCTGGTCGAACTGCCTGCGGGTGAGCGGCATCACCGAGAGCCGGTTGCCGCGCTGCAGCAGCGCGATCTCCCCGAGCCGGCCGGACTGCGCGCGGATTTCGTCCAGGCCGATGATGCGCCCTAGACGGCGCACGAACTCGACCTCGACCAGCTGCCAGCGCGGCGCCTGGCGCGTGCTCTTCGGATCGTAGTAGTCGCTGCGGCGCTCGAACTGGGTCGGGTCGGGGTACGCGGCGCTGGCCACGCGCGCCACGCCCGCCACACCGGGTTCCGGACAGCTGGAGTGGTACAGCAGCACCGGGTCGCCCACGCGCATGTCATCGCGCATGTAGTTGCGCGCCTGGTAGTTGCGTACGCCCGTCCAGGGCTCGCGGCCCACCCGCTCCAGGTCGGCGATCGAGAAATCCGCGGGTTCGGACTTCACCAGCCAGCAGGTCACCGGTCGTCTCCGTCGGCGGTGCGACGGCAGTGGATGCACTCGTTCTCGGTGACCACTGCATCGAGCGGCACGTCCCAGCGCGCAGCCGGCAACGCATCGACCTGCTGGAAGCCGTAGCCGACCCCGATCAGCAGCGGGCCACCGCCGCCGCGGCGCCGGAACTCGAAACTGCGGTCGTAGAAGCCCGCGCCACTGCCCAGGCGATTGCCGCAGCGGTCGAAGGCCAGCAGCGGCACCAGTGCGACGTGCAGCGCGGACGGGGCCAGGTGCGCCTCGGGTGCCAGCTCCGGCTCCGGAATGCCGTAGCGGTTCGCCACCAACGGATCACCCCTGCGCCACGGCGCGAAAGCCAGGCGGGCGCCGTCCTGGATGCACGGCAGGCAGTAGACCAGCCCCGGCGGCAGGCGCGACACCAGGGCGCTCAGTGGCAGCTCCCCGCGTACCGCCCAGTACCCGGCGAGGTAGCCGTGCGCGGGCAGCAGGCCGCTCTCGAGCAGCCGGCCGGCCATCGCATCGGCCGCGGCGATCCGGGCCGGCGCCGGCAGCGCTTCGCGGCGCGCGGCCATGGCCTCGCGCAGGGGACGGCGTCGCGGGTTGGCGCTCATGGGCGGGCGACCGCGTGGGTGTGAAGGCGGGGAGGGCGATCTGGCAGGCGCCGGGATCGTTGCAGGGGCATCCGCGCAGGCGGTGGTCGGCGTGGGGCACCGCAGGATACCGCAGGTGAAACGCATCCTCCGCCGTGCCGATGCGCACCGAACGACCTTGATCCCGAGGATCAGGTGGGAAGGCCGATCACGTCCTTCAGGCTTTCCGCGCGTAGCGGACATGCGCACGGGACGCGAGGTGCCGACCCGGGGTCGCAATATAGGGTCAAGGCAAATGTAAGCGTACGCTGTCGGGCACGGCAGAGAACGCAGGTGCAGTGTACCAGCGGCACCTGTGCGCGGCGTGTAAACGCTGGGCCGGACGCGGCGCTCAGCGGAAGTGCGCCTCCAGCGCGTCCAGCGCCGCGCCCACGCGCTTGCGCATGTCGGCGATCGCGCGGTCGGCGCCACGCGAGGCGGGCCCGGCCCCGTGCTGGATCTGCCGCAGTTCGTGGGCGAGGTTCAGCGCCAGCAGCAGCGCCAGCCGGTCGATGCCGACGGCGCGATGCGAGGTGCGCAGTTCGCGCAGGCGCCGGTCCAGGTCCTGGGCGGTGTCCACCAGCGACTCGCGCTCTTCGGCCGAGCACGCCAGCGTGAGTTCGCGGTCCAGGATGGTGACGCTGACGGCCTCGGTCGCACTCACGCGTTCTGCTCCAGGGACTTCAGACGCTGGATCATGGCCTCCACGCGCGAGCGCGCCTGTTCATTCTTGCTCAGCAGGGCGGCGCGCTCGGACACCAGCTGCTCCTGGCTGGTGCGCAGGCTCCGGTTCTCGTCCAGCAGCCGCCGCGACAGCTCGGTCAGGCGTTCGACCTGTTCGGCCAGCGATTCGAGCTGCTCGGGGATCTTGCGTGCGGTCATGATTGCCGACTGTAGGAGGCCCGGACGAGGCCGGTCAATACGTGGGGATCACACTGGGCCTGGACTCCAGCCCGGGCTTGTAGCCGCGGATGAACGCCATGCAGTGGTGCACGTCCAGCGCCGGGGACAGCCAGAAGCCCTGGATCTCGTCGCAGCCCTGCTCGTGCAGGTAGGCAAGCTGTTCGCGGGTCTCCACGCCTTCGGCCACGACATTCAGGCCCAGCGAATGGGCCATGGTGATCACCGTGGCGGTGATCGCCTCGTCGTCGGGGTCGGTGGTGAGGTCGCCGATGAACTCCTTGTCGATCTTCAGCGTGTCGATCGGCAGCCGCTTGAGGTAGACCAGCGAGGAGTAGCCGGTGCCGAAATCATCGATGGCCAGCGTCAGGCCCAGACGCTTGAGCTCGCCGAGTACGGCCACGGTCTGCTCGGCGTTGGCCATGACCATGCTCTCGGTGACCTCCAGCTCCAACCGGTCGGGTGGGATTCCGGTCTCGGCGAGCACGCGCCGCATCAGCCCGGGCAGGTCGCCGCGCAGGATCTGCAGCACCGAGACGTTGACCGCCATGCTCAGCGAATCCATGCCGTGGTGGCGCCAGCGCACCAGCGTGCGCAGCGCCTCGTCCAGCACCCACTCGCCGATCGGCAGGATCAGTCCGGTTTCCTCGGCCAGCGGAATGAACACGGTCGGATCGATCTCTCCGAACTCGGCACTGTGCCAGCGCAGCAGGGCTTCCACGCCGGTGATCTCGCCATCGAGCAGCGACAGCCGCGGCTGGTACACCAGTCGGAACTCGCCGCGCTCCAGTGCCCGACGCAGCGAGGCGATCATGTTGGCGCGGCGCTTGGCGTCGGCGTCCATGGCCTCGGTATAGACCTGGTAGGTGTTGCGGCCGCGCTCCTTGGCCTGGTACATGGCCGTGTCGGCGAACTTGAGCAGGTCGGTCGGCACCAGCCCGTGGTCCGGGTAAAGACTGATCCCGATCGAGGGCGTGATCTGCACCTCGGTGCGGCCGTCGATTTCCAGCGGATCGGAAAAGGCCTGCAGGATCTTGATCGCCACCTGCTCGGCGCTGGCCACATCGGCGGTTTCCTCGAGCACCACCGTGAACTCGTCGCCGCCCAGGCGCGCGACCGTATCGGTCTCGCGCATGGTCGTGAGCAGGCGCGCGGCCGCCGCCTTGAGGATGCGGTCGCCGGCGGCGTGGCCCATGGAGTCGTTGATGTCCTTGAAGCGGTCCAGGTCCAGGAACAGCACCGCCACCCGGTTGTCCTGTCGGCGCGCCCGCACGACCGCGCGCGCCAGGCGCTCGGACAGCAGCGTGCGGTTGGGCAGGCCGGTCAGGGTGTCGTAGTTGGCCAGGTAGCGCAGCTCCTGCTCGGCGCGTTTCTTGTCGGTGATGTCGGCCAGCACCGCCACGAAGTGCGTGCGCACCCCTTGGGCATCGCGCACCTCGGACATCTCCAGCCAGCTCAGAAACTCGTCGCCGTCCTTGCGGCGCTGCCACATCTCGCCCTGCCAGTGACCGGTGCGCTCCACGCTCTCGTGCACGCGCCGGTAGAAGTCGTCGGAATGCTGCTGGCTGTCGAGCATCGAGGAGGGTTCGCCGATGACCTCGCTCTCGCTGTAGCCGGTCATGCGCGAAAAGGCCTGGTTGATCGAGACGAAGCGCAGGTCCAGGTCGGTCACCGCGACCGCCTCGCCCATGCTGCGCAGGACCTCGCTGGCGATCCGCCGGTCGCGCTCGGCGCGGCGGCTGGCTGTGATGTCGCGCGCGGTGCCGGCGATGCGCAACGGGTTGCCCTCCGAATCGCGCTCCACGACCTTGCCTCGCGAACGCACCCACACCCAGGCGCCGTCAGCGTTGCGGATGCGGTGCTCGGACTCGAAGTACTCGGTCTGTCCGTCGATGTGCTCCTTGAGGATGCGCTGCACCCGCGGCAGGTCGTCCGGGTGCACCGCGCGGGTGCGCCAGTCGTCGGTGGAAATCACGTGCTCCTGCTTCAGGCCCAGCAACTGGTCGGCGCCCAGCCGGTACAGCGAGTTCTCGCGCACGTTCCAGTCCCAGAACTCGTCACCGGAGCCCCACAGCGAGAGCTTGAGCCGCTCCTCGCGCTCGCTGATCTCGCGCAGCAGTACCTGCTCCTGGTCGCGGCGCCGGCGCGCCAGCACCACGGTCAGTGCGGCCGCGCCGGCACCCAGCAGCACATAGCCCAGCAGCGCCAGCGGATGGTTCCACCAGGACGGCTCGATCCGTACCGGCACGGAGAGCTCGCGCGAGGACCAGTGGCCGTCGTGGTTGGTGCCCAGCACGCGGAAGACGTAGTTGCCCGGGTCCAGGTTGGTGTAGGTGGCCTCGGTCCGGGTGCCGGCCTCGACCCAGTCCTGGTCGAATCCGTCGAGCCGGTAGCGGTAGCGGTTCTGGCCGGCGCTGGTGTAGTCCAGCGCGGCGAAGCCAAGACGCAGCAGCCGGGCCGATTGCGGCACGACGATGCGCTCGGGGGGCAGCAGCGTGGCGAGGTTGCCCGGGTCGTCGCCGACCCGCAATGCGGTCAGGGCCAGGTTCGGCTCGAAGGTGCTCGGCTCGATGCGCTCGGCATCGAACACGTTCAGACCCTTGATGCCGCCGAACGCCATGCGCCCGTCCGCCAGTGCCAGGTAAGCGCCGCCATTGAACTCCAGCTCCTGCAGTCCGTCGCGCAGGCCGAAGCGGCGGAACTCGCCGGTGGCGCGGTCAAAGCGGGAGATGCCGTTGTTGCCGCTCAGCCACAGCCGTCCCCGGGCATCCTCCAGGACCCCGTAGACGGTGGGGTCGGGCAGGCCCTGTTCGGTCCCGATGCGTTCGAAGCCGATGCGACCGTCGGCGTGCTCGATCGCGCGGTTCAGGCCGCTGTGGGTGGCGACCCAGCGGCTGCCGTCGCGGGTTTCCACCACCGCGCGGACCAGGTTTCCGGACAGCGACTGCGGGTCGACGGGATCGTGCAGCAGCCGCTGCATCCGGCCACTGCTGGGATCGAGCACGTTCAGGCCGTCCAGGGTGCCGATCCAGATGCGTCCGCGCCCGTCCTCCCAGGTGCAGTTCACCAGGTCGTGGCTCAGCGAGCCGGCGTCGTCCGGGTCGTGGCGGTAGCCGTGCCATTGGCCCGATGCGGGGTGGTAATGCACGACCCCGGCGCTGAAGGTACCGATCCAGAGGCTGCCGTCGCGCGCGCGCATCAGCGAGCGCAGGAAACGATCGCCGCGCGACGGATCGCCCACCGTCACCGGCATCAGTCGCGCCTGGCGGGCGACGGGATCGAGCAGGAACAGGCCGCGATTGGCGCTGATCCAGAGCTTGCCGTCGTCGGCCGGGACGATGCCGAGCACGCGCAGGTTGGCGACCGGGTCGTGCTCGCCCAGTGCCCGTGCCAACACCGGGGCGAAGCTGTCGAAACGGTCCGACTGGAGGTCGTAGCGCTTGAGTCCGTCGCCCTCGGTGCCCAGCCACAGCGCACCTTCGCGGTCCTGGTGCAGCACCCGGATGTTGTTGGTGGCGATCAGATCGCGGCCGGAGTCCAGGTCGGCCACGTACTCGAACGGCGCACCGCGGGTATCGGTGGTCGCCACGCCGCGCACGAATCCGCCGAGCCACAGCAGCCCGGCGCGGTCGACCATCAGCGGGCCGATCGACTGCTCGGGCAGGCTGGCCGGCAACTCCGGCCGGTACTGCAGCTTGCGGACCGCGCCGGATGCCGGGTCGAACCGCGCCAGGCCCGCTTCGGCCATGGACATCCACAATCTGCCCTGCAGGTCCTGCGCGAGGGCGACGACGGCCGGACCGTGCTCGCCATCGTCCGGCCACACGCGCCCGATCGCGCCCTCGGCGTCCTTGCGGTAGAGCCCGTCGGACAGACCGAACCACACCTCGCCGTCGGCAGCGACCAGCACGCTGTGGGCGGCGAGATCCGGGCCGGCGCGCTCGGCCAGTCCGCCCGGTGTCCGGACCCGGTACAGGCCGTCGTGGGTGGCTGCCCACACCGTGTGCGCGTCCTCGGCCTCCAGTGCCGTCACCAGGGGATTCTGGCTGGCGGGCGTGCGCAGCCGCAGGATCTGGCGGCGCGCACCGGTATCCGGGTCGAGCAGGTCGATCCCGGTTCCGGTGCCCACCAGCAGGCCCATGCCGGAGCGGTACAGCAGCGCCCGTACGGTATCGCCACGACCGCTGACGCTGCCGGCGGGTCGCTGCGAATACCGCCGGAAGCGTCCGCTGGCCAGATCCAGCGCCGAGACGTGGTGGGTATTGGTGCCGACGAACAAGGTCCCGTCCGGGCCCTCGGCGATTGCGGTCACGAAGCTGTCGGGAATGCTGTCGGGGTCGTCGGCGCGATGCTGGAAGAGCCGGAAGTCGGCCCCGTCGTACCGGTGCAGCCCGCCCTGGGTGGCGATCCACACGAAACCGCGCCGATCCTGCATCAGTGCGTTGACCGAGTTCTGCGCGAGCCCGCGCTCGCTCTGCACGCTCTGGAAATAGAAGTCGCGTCGGGCGGCAACGGCGGGGGCCGTGGCGGCCAGCGCCAACAGTCCCAGCACGATGCCTGCGAAGGCGTCCCGGGCGGGCCGCGTGGGCTGCCGGCAACCCGGCGCGGATGTCAATGGCATGATCGGCAACGCGGCAGCCCCTGATACTGCGGCAACACCCGGCATCGCACGCGGGTCCGTCGGGGCGGGCCCGCCGACGGTCGATCGGCCGGCGCGGACGATGCGGCTTCCGTGCCAGGCGCATAGCGGCGAGGCGATGGCGGCAGTGTAGGGGGCGCCCGGTGGGCCAACAAGCCCGCGTGGACCTGCGCTCGATGCCGGGCGTCGGGGCCCGCTTGCTACAATGCAAGGGTTCTTTTCGGGTCCGGAGTACGTGGCCCGCTGGACGCCACCGGCGACGTTGCCGCGCCCGATCCGGCGCGGCACCGGCGCGGCACCGGCGGGGCGACAGGCGTGGACCCGGATTGCAGGTCCGCGGCGAGCCCGATACGCAAACCACGAGGCTGCTCAAACCGCAGCCGGAGACCGTGCATGAGTCCCGATCCACTGCCGGCCCTGGGCGAAGTCCAGCTCGAGGCCGATACCCTGCAGCTGGGCGTCGACGCCGCCGAACTGCACGGGGGCCTGTGTGGACTGCTGGCCGCGGGCGCCGAACCCGGTCGCCGCGACTGGCTGCAGCGGCTGGCGCTGGAGCCGGCCGGGGCGGCGCCCCAGATGCCCGGAACCGCCCTGGACCGGATGTTCCTGGCAACCTTGGGGCAGATCGATGATCCGGAGCTGCGCTTCGGGTTGCTGCTGCCCGACGAGGATGCCGCGCTGGACAGCCGGGCCGAAGCGCTGCTGGCCTGGTGCCGCGGCTTCCTGGGGGGGTTCGGGCTGGCCGCCGGGGCACAGCCGCCGCTGTCTCCGGAAGCGGCCGAAGCCCTGGAGGATCTGGGCCGCATTGCGGTCACCGATCCGGGCCTGGATGGCACCGAGGCCGACGAGGTGGCATTGAGCGAGATCACGGAGTTCATCCGGGTGGCGGCGCTGCTGCTGCACAGCGATTGCGCACCGGCACCGCGCCCGGGCGTGCTGCATTGATCGCCTTGCCAGTGTCCACAGGCGCGAGGGCGCGTCCCCGACCCGGCCCGTTTTTCGAACCTGATTTCGGGATCGGTGTGCAGTGACCACGACCATCAAGGCCACCGAGTTCGCACGCCGTCGCCGCCAGCTCATGCGCATGGCCGGTGCCGATGCCATCCTGATCCTGCCGGCGGCAGCCGAGCGCACGCGCAATGGCGACAACCACTATCCGTACCGGCAGGACAGCGATTTCCTGTACCTGAGCGGCTTCCGCGAACCCGATGCGGTGCTGGTGCTGGTACCGGGCCGCAGCCACGGCGAATCGATCCTGTTCTGCCGCGAGCGCGACCCCGAGCGGGAAATCTGGGACGGTCCGCGGGCCGGGCCCGAGGGCGCGGTCGAAGGTTTCGGAATGGACGATGCGTTTCCGATCGACGACCTCGACGAGATCCTGCCGGGCCTGATCGAGGGCCGCTCGCGGGTCTACTACCACTTCGGGCGTGACGCCGACTTCGACCTGAAACTGATCGGCTGGGTCAACCGCGTGCGTGCGCAGGTCAAGCAGGGCGCCGAGCCGCCGCACGAGTTCCTGGCTCTGGGCCACCTGCTGCACGACCTGCGCCTGTTCAAGAGCCGCGACGAGATCCGGGTCATGCGGCGGGCCGCGCAGATCGCCGCCCAGGCGCATCGTGCTGCCATGTGCGCCACCCGGCCCGGGCTGCGCGAGTACGAGATCGAGGCCGAGCTGCTGTACGTGATGCGGCGCCACGGCGCGGTGCCGTCCTACGAGCCGATCGTGGGTGGTGGCGCCAACGCCTGCATCCTGCATTACCGCGAGAACTCGGCAGAGCTGCAGGCCGGAGACCTGCTGCTGATCGATGCCGGTGCCGAGCATCTGGGCTATGCCTCGGACATCACGCGCACGTTCCCGGTCCATGGGCGCTACTCGCGCGCGCAGCGCGCCGTGTACGACCTGGTGCTGGCCTCGCAAGTGGCCGCGATCGCGGCGGCGCAGCCGGGGGCGTCGTGGATCGCACCGCACGAGGCCGCGGTGGAAGTTCTCACCGCCGGCCTGCTGAAGCTCGGCCTGCTGAGGGGCACGCTGGCAAAGTGCCTCAAGGATCAGAGCTACCGGCGCTTCTACATGCACAAGACCGGCCACTGGCTGGGCATGGACGTGCACGATGTCGGCGACTACCGGATCGAGGGCGACTACCGCCTGCTGGAGCCGGGAATGGTCTTTACGGTCGAGCCGGGCCTGTACATCGCGCCCGACGCCAGGGGCGTGGCCGAGAAATGGCGCGGCATCGGCGTACGCATCGAGGACGATGTGGCCATCACGCGCGACGGCAACGAGGTGCTTTCGCGCGACGCCCCCAAGGATCCGGACCAGATCGAAGCCCTGATGGCCGGCTGAGCCGGACGTTTCCGGCGACGCACGGACACCGCGCCTTGGCCTCGGAGCACTGTCGGGCTGCCCATGGCCGCGATCAACCCGCCGAGTCGTACCGGCAATGCGATGTGGGAGCGGCCCATGGCCGCGATCGGACTACCGCGTCATCGCATCGAAGCCACATCCGCTCCGTAGGCCGGCCCGCGAGCCGGTGACGGTTTCCGGGGCCGCCGCGAGTACCTCCCTGTAGGCTGCGGACGCGCCATCCCTGGCGCGTACGCCCCCGGAATCCGTCCCCGCCCCGCGGCCCTCCCGCTGTCGTTTCGTGTCGCCTTCCCCCTGTAGGAGCCGGCGTTGCCGGCGATGTGCACTGCGACAACACCCGCCAATGCGCGTGGGAGCGGCCCATGGCCACGATCGGGTGCACCGATCGCCCACGACCACAGTGGTGGGGCCATCAATCGTCCACCGCGAACGCGTCGCGCGTCAGGTTCTCCGGTGCGTCCGCGGTGCACAGCACATCGTCCTCGATGCGCACGCCGCCGTATCGGCTCAAGTGGGTCACGGCGTCCCAGTCCACCGCCGCCGCGTCGTCTCCCGCGCGCAGCTTCTGCAGCAGCGAGTCGATGAAGTAGACGCCCGGCTCGATGGTCGTGACCATGCCCGGCGCCAGCGTGCGCGTCAGGCGCAGGTAGCGGTGGCCGCGCGGCTTGTCGATGGTGCCGCCGGTCTCGCTGGCCTGGAAACCGCCCACGTCGTGCACCTGCAGGCCGATCAGGTGGCCCAGGCCATGCGGGAAGAAGCTCGAGGTCAGGCCTCGCGCGAGCGCCTCCTCGGCGTCCACGCGCAGCACGCCGGCCTCGTGCAGGGCACCTCCGAGCAGCCGGTGCGCCTGAAGGTGCAAGTCGCGGAAATCCCGCCCGGGCCGGACATTGGCGGCGAGCTCGCGCTGGGCGGTATCGACCGCGGCGATCAGCGCCTCGAATCGGAGGTCGCCGTCGCCCCAGGTGCGGGTGATGTCGGCGGCATAGCCGGCGCAGCTGGCGCCGGCATCGATCAGCAGCGAGCGCGACCGCGCCGGTGCATCGGCGTCGCGGTACTGGTAGTGGAGGGTGGCCCCGTGGTCGTTCAGGGCCACGATGTTGCCGTAGGGCAGGTCCGAGTCGTCGTGCCCGGTGGCGGCCAGGTAGGCCAGGTGGATATCGCGTTCGGATGCGGCGGCGCGGAACGCGCGTTCGGCGGCACGATGTCCGGGGACGGCCCGGCGCTGTGCCAGCCGCATCTGCGCCAGCTCGTAGGTCGTCTTGAACGCGCGATGCCAGTGCAGGTGGTCGACCACCGCCGGCGAATTGTCCGGAACGTACTCGCCCAGCGCGGCATCGGATTCTCCCAGGATCACCGAGTCGTTCGCCGGCGGAAGTTCGGCCTGCGCCTGCTCCGGCTCGCGCACGATGCGGATGTCGAAATGGTCCACCCAGAAGCCTTCCGGGTCGGTCGGAGGCACGTGCCAGTAGTCGTCGGGCTGGTGGTAGACCAGCCGTGGCTTTTCGCCCGGCGTAATCGCCAGCCAGCAGTGGGGATGCCGCGCAAGCGGGAGCCAGGCGAGAAAGTGCGGGTTGGCGAAGAAGGGGTAGGGCATGTCGTCGAGGAAGTGGTACTTTTCCACGCCGGCGGCGATCAGCAGGTGCGAGCGGTCCGCGCGTGCCAGTGCATCGGCGCTGCGGCGGGTCAGTTCAGACAGGTGATCGGCGTAGAGGCGGGCGAGGTCGACGGACATGGACTGGCGGCACGAGAGGGGGGCCGGACCATTGTGCCGCATGGCCCGGTTCCACGCTCCGTGAAATCCGGACGTACACTGGCTAAGGTCCAGTGGGGAAGCCAGCCGTGGCCGATCGTACGCCCAGGGTCCAGGAACCGCTGCACAGGCAGGGGCCGTCGGTGCCGGGGCTCACCCTGCTTCTGGTGGGGCTGCTGCTGTCCATGTTCGCCGCGCTGGCGGTGCACCGGCAGTACCTGGCCGAGTACCGCGAGGGCGTGGAGCGCCTGGCCGAGCGCGGTGCCTCGGCATTGCGCCACCGTATGGAGATCAGCGCCGTGCTCGCCCGTGCCGTGCAGGCCTGGTTTGCCCGCGTCCAGGATCCGGATGCGGCGCAGTTCGAAGCCTTCTACCGCGACCTGGGGCTGCGCCAGAGCTTCCCCAGCGTCGCTGCACTGGCGTATGCGCCGCGCGTGGCATCGGTGGGCCCGGACGGCGCAGCGGTGCGCTATCCGACCGAGCTGGTTGCACCACGATCGGGCAACGAGCGCGTGCTGGGGCTGGACGTGGTGAGCCAGCCTGCCAACCTGGCGGCGCTGGAGCGCGCGCGCGACACCGACCTGCCGACGCTGTCGGCCGGTTTTCCGCTGGTGCAGTTTGCCGGCGACCCGACGCCGTCCGACGGGGTGGTCCTGCGACTGCCGGTCTACCAGGCCGGTCCGGTGCCCGACAGCGTGCAGGCGCGGCGCGAACGCTTCCTGGGCTCGATCGCCATCTCGTTCCGCGTGAGCACCCTGGTCCGGGACGCCATGCCCGAGGACGTGGACCGGTGGCTCGCGGTGCGGGTCGTGGACGTCGAGGACGCCGAGTCCCGTGTGCTGTTCGATTCGCAGCCGCAGGCCTGGCAGGCGCAGCGCGCATATGTGGAGGAGATCACCCACGATCTGGAATTCGGCGGGCGGCGCTGGCGCCTGCAGTTGCTGCCGGTAGAGCCTTCGGGCTCCGTCGCGTACTGGTCGCCCTGGCTGACCTTCGCCTTCGGGGCGATCGCCAGCACGCTGCTGGCACTGCTCGTGTCGACGCAGTCGCAGGCGCGCAAGCGCGCCGAAGAGGTGGCGGCAAGGAGGGGCCTGCAGGCGCGCGAGAGCGAAAAGCGATTCCGCGCGTTGAACGAGCTGCTGCCCACGGCGGTGCTGCTGGCTCGCGCCCAGGACGGTGCGCTGGTGCATGCCAACCAGGCTGCGCGCGAAATGTTCGGGCTGGACCCGCGCCATACCGGCGAGACCAGGCTGGCCGCCCTGTTCGAGGAAGAGGGGCTGGGCCGGAGCATCGGCGCGGCCCGCGGCGGCGACCTGCACCTGACCGAGACCGGCACCCGGATGCGACGCCGCAGCGGCGAGGCATTCTGGGCGTCGGTCGCGGTGACCACGCTCGAACTCGGCGGTGCACGGCACTGGCTGACCGTGGCCTCGGACGTGTCCGACTCGCACAACCTGACCGATCGGCTGGCGTACCTGGCCAGCCACGACTCCCTGACCGAACTGATCAACCGGCGCGAGTTCGAGCGCCGCGTGCGACAGCGCCTCGAGGCTCTGGACAAGGGCGAGGGCAATGCGGCACTGCTGTACATCGACATTGACCAGTTCAAGCTGATCAACGACATTGCTGGTCACCTCGCCGGCGACCAGCTCCTGGTGGCCTTGTCCGGAGAGCTCGACATCGTGCTACCCGATCAGGCCCTGCTGGCGCGCCTGGGGGGAGACGAGTTCGGCGTCCTGGTCGGTGGCTGCGAACAGCCGCGCGCGATCGCGATCGCGGAGAAGCTGCGCCAGGCGATCGATGCCTTTGCGTTCGAGTGGGACGAGCGGACCTACCGGCTCACGGCCAGCATCGGCATCGTGATGCTGCACGCAAACGATCCGGTCGGCCTCGACGAGCTGTTTTCGCGCGCGGACACCGCCTGCTACATGGCCAAGGAGCTGGGCCGCAACCGCATCCACGTGTTCTCCGACACCGACCTGGAGATGACGCGCCGTCGCGGCGAGATGGACTGGGTCGCTCGCATCAAGCAGGCACTGGCCGACGAGCGCTTGTGTCTGTACTACCAGGAGATCGAGCCGTTGGGCCAGGCGCGGCAGGGTGTCCACTTCGAGCTGCTGCTGCGGCTGGTGGACGAGCGCGGGCACCTGGTACTTCCGGGTGCGTTCCTGCCCGCGGCGGAACGATTCGACCTGATGCCGGCGCTGGACCGCTGGGTCGTCCACGCTGCGCTGTCGCGGTTTCCGCGACTGCACCCGGCGGGAGCCGCCGTGGCCTCGTGCGCGGTCAATCTGTCGGCGCGCTCGATCGTGGATCCCGACTTCGCCGACTTCGTGCTCTCGGAGCTGGCCGCCGCCGGCGTGGCGCCCGAGCGCCTGTGCTTCGAGATCACCGAGACTGCGGTGATCGCGCACATGGACCGGGCGGTCGCGGTGATCGAGCGGCTGCGCGCCCACGGCTGCCGCTTCGCGATCGACGACTTCGGTGCCGGCATGTCCTCGTTCGGGTATCTGAAGAACCTGCCGGTGGACATCGTCAAGATCGACGGCAGTTTCATCCGCGACCTCGAGTCCGATCCGATGTCGTACTCGATCGTGCGGGCGGTCACCGAGATCGGGCACCAGAGCGGCAAGCTGGTGACGGCCGAGTTCGTCTCCAGCGCCGCCGCCCGCGAGATGCTTGCGGAGATCGGGGTGGATTTCGCCCAGGGCTACGCCGTGCACCGCCCGGAACCGGTCGCGGACTGGCGTCCGGACACGGCGCTGGTTCGCGCGAACTAGGGAACCTCTGAACAGGTCCAGAGGTTCGCGCGCCATGGATGGGGTGTTTTTCAGCAGGAGCCCGAGGCGGCGATCGGCGCGGCGAGCAACCGTGGCTGGCGATGCCACCGGATGCGCCGGTGCAGGGAGCGGGTGATCAGCAGCCGGTCCTCCGTGGTCAGCAGGAAGGCACAACGCACGCCCATGGCGTCGGTCAGGGACGCGAAGCGCTCGCTGCCGCCGACCAGCAAGGTGGTGGCGGCGGCATCGGCCAGTACCGGGTCGCGGCCGAGCACCACGACCGCGGCCGCCCCGCGTGCGGGCATCCCGGTGCGCGGATCGAGTACGTGCGGCCAGCGCGCACCGTCCGGCTGAGGGCGGTACTTGTGGTAGTCGCCGGAGCTGAACAGGGCTTCGCCGTCGGCAAGTTCGACCACGCCGAGGACCTCGCCGAAGGGGTCGCGCAAGGCGGCGCGCCAGGGGCGCCCGCGGGCCCGGCCGCGGGCGCACAGGTCGCCGCCCAGGGTCACCAGCGCGTGGACGATGCCGTTGGCGGCCAGGACCCTGTGCGCCTCGGCGCAGGCGGCGCCCTCGGCGATGGCGTTGAAGTCCAGGGCGATGTCACGGCGGTCGGAGCCCACGCGGCCCGACTCGACCCACAGCGCATCCAGCGTCGGCCGC
Organism: Lysobacteraceae bacterium; assembly: GCA_035686365.1. Taxonomy (GTDB): domain Bacteria; phylum Pseudomonadota; class Gammaproteobacteria; order Xanthomonadales; family Xanthomonadaceae; genus DASRZM01. The sequence continues at coordinate 35,763 of DASRZM010000049.1, forward strand.
GATTCGAGCCAGCGGTCGATCGCCGCGGAGTCCGGCGCTGCCGACGTGATGGGGAAGTCACCGGTATGGAAGCCCCACAGCGCCACCAGGGAGCCGATCGCCGGATCGAAAAGGCCGTCGCTGGCCCGGTGCAGTCCGCGTGAGTGTTCCAGCAGGCGCAGCACCGACGCAGGCGCCGGGGCTGCACGCCCATCGGCGAGCGCGGCATTGATCCGGGTCAGGGCGCTGTCACGCCACGGGTGCCATTCGCGTTCGCGCAGCTCCAGCCGCCGTGCGACGGCGGCGATGGCGGCGCGTCCGTGGGCCCGGTCGGCAGCGAGCACTTCGATCGTGGCCGGGCTGCCGAACACCAGCAGCTCCTCGCGGACCGGCTGCGGATCCTGCGCACAGCCGGAAAACACCGCCGCGACGGCGGCGAGCAGGGCTGCCCGCGCGGCACTCACACGTACTTGCCGTTCGGCCGCTCGATCCAGGAACGAATCCGGGCAAGGTCTTCGGGGTCGACGTCGATGAACCGGAAGCCGGCCCAGTACTGGCCCGCTACGCTGGCCTCGTCCGACCACAGGTGGTGCGCACCGACCTCGACTGCGCCGGTACGGGCGTTGGCGTCGGTCAGCGTGAAGCGGAACTGGAACAGCGCGTCGTCGATCAGGCGCGCGCCCGTCATCAGCATCATGCCGGTCTCCGACAGGTTGCTGACGCGGCCGACCGACTGCTCGGTCATGGTGTCGAAGACCTCGATGATCTCGGCGGGCTTCTTGCGCTTGGAGCGGCGGAATTCGCTCATCGGTCGTCCCGGATCTCGGTAGCCGGTTGCGTCGGGCGTGAAGAGAACGAGCGCAGCCCAGAGACGATGGCACCCCAGGCGCGGTCGATCATGTTGCCCTGGGCAGTCTCGACCACGCGTACGTTGCCGCGTGCGATCTCGCGCGCCAGCCACTGCAGCGAATGCTCGCCCACGCGCTGGCCGCGATGGTTGACGAACAGGGCATGGCCGGTGACCGTGCTGAACCAGGACAGGCGCCGGCGGGCACGCTCGCCCTGCTGGTTGACGGTGAACTCCAGCCAGGTGCCGAACGGCAGCTCCCTGACCAGCGTCAGGCACTTCTCCTCGTCGGGCGTCAGCGGCGCCAGGTGCTGTTCGCGCTCGCGCGCCTCCACGTCCTGGCCGAAGCGGGTCTTGGACTTGAGCCGCATCGCCAGCTCGGTGCGCGAGGCCGGATCGGCGTCCTCTTCGTCCGCCGCCGAGTCCAGCAGGCGGGTGGCGACGGCCTGCGCATCCTCGGCGTGATACCCCACCTGGGCCAATGCCTGTTCGACCTCGGCGTGCAGCGTCTGCTGCTCGGTCGGGCCGATCAGCCGCTCGCCGGTGCCGCGCCGGGCCGCGGCCGCCTCGACCAGGCGCTCGGCGATGTGCAGGTAATGCTGGTAACTGTCGGAGCCCTCACCGTGGCGCAGCATCGACAGGGCCAGCACGTCGGTCCAGGACTGGCCCAGCAGCGTGGCCAGGAACCTGGGCAGGCGCTTGCCGGCCAGTACCTTGTCCATCGCCTCGGCGGCCTTGAGCCGCGAGACTTCCAGTTTCTCCTTGCCGCGCGCGGCCTCCACGTGGCGGCGCTCGGCGATCTCGGCCTTGTGGGCAACGGTCTGCAGGTGCTGGCTGAGGTCGTCGAGCAGGGCCTCGAACAAGGTCAGGTCGCCGTCGAACTCGCCCATGACGCGGTCGACCAGCGAGCGCATGCGGTCGATCAGGACACGGTCGGCCTCGTCCTCGCCGGTCCAGTAGGCACCGGTCTCGACGATCGCATTGAGCATCTGGCGAGCCGGGTGCTCGCGCTGGGTGAAGAAGCGCTTGTCGTCGAGCGCCACGCGCAGCAGCGGCACCTGCAGCTTGGTCAGCAGCTGCGCGGCCGGGCTGTTGGGCCGCACGTCCTTCATGATGAAGTCGAACAGCATGCCGACCAGGTCGATGGTATCGGCGTCCTCTTCGCCCAGGCTCGGCGGCGGCGCTCCGGATGAGCTTTTCCGCAGCTGCGCCAGCAGGTCCTGCTTCACGTGCTGGATCGATCGCGGCACCAGCTGGCCGTCGACCACGGCGGGCTCCGGCGGCCGGGTCTGCAGCCGGCCGAGCACGGTCTGCACGTCGTCGGGGGTGGCGACCATGCCCGCGTGTGCGGCCCGCTCCGGTCCGCCGGAAAGCTTGCCCAGCAGCGCCCGGCGCCCAACCATCAGCTGGCGCAGGAGCGCGAACATCTCCGCCTCGCCGGCATCGGGCGCCGGACGCGCGCCCTGCGCGCCGGGCCAGGCCGTGTAGGGCCGCGCGCCGCCGCCCGGCGGCGAGGCCTGCGACTCACGCGGTGCCGTAGCCGCGCCGTGGCCACCGCCGGCACCCGGGTGCGGGAGGGGGGCGGCGCCGACCGCGGCGCCGTCAGCCATCAGGCCCAGCGTGGTCGATCCCGAGGCCCCGCGCCGCCGTGCCATCAACGACTCCTCGCGCCGACGCGCGGCGTCCTCGGCGGCGTCCTGCGCGACCGGGCGGGACCGGATCGGGACGAAGGTCAGGTTCGGCAGCACGCGCTGGCCGATCAGGTAGGCATTGAGCGTCTCGTAGGTCGGACCGCTGTACTGCAGCACGCAACGCTCGAACTGGCGCAGCAGGGCCAGCCGATACTCGGGCGAGAGTTCGATGCAGCCCATCGCCTCGCGCATGATGCGGCACAGCGTGTGCGGCCCGACCGGCAGCTTGTCGGCTTCGAAGGCGGGACGGCCGGCGATCACGCCGAAGCGCTGGCCGAGCAGGAACAGCGTCAGGCTGTTGCGGATCTCGCAGCGGCCGGCGATCTCGGTGACCAGCGTGTTCTCGTCGACCTCGACGTCTTCGACCAGTGCCAGTTCGCCGGCGCGCGGCGCCGTCGTGATGGCGCTGCCGCGCTCGCCGGGCCCGCGGATGTCGGCCAGCGCCGCCTCCAGCCCGACCATGAAGTGCGGAATCAGGTCCGCGCGTGCGCGCTTGACCTCGCGCAGCGCCGAGAAGCAGGTCGACTGCACGCTGATGTTGCGGGCCTGCTCGGCGAGCTTGAACAGCTGCTGCTCGAACTCGTTCAGCGTCTTGTTGAGTCCGCGCTCGAACTCGTCGGACACGTACTGAAGGATGCCCTCGAGCAGGGCCCGGATGCGGGGCGGGAAAGCGCGCTGGGAAAGCGAGGGCGGTGGCCCCGAATCCGGACCACTGTGCGCTGCCGGGCCGTGCATGATGGGCCGACTCCCTGCTCGGTGTCTGTGCCGCGGCAGTGTAGCAGGAGCCGCGCCGCGTATGCCGCGCCGCGGGTCCCCATCCGGCAAGCGATCAGTGCTGGTAGTGAAGTCGCAGCATCACCGTGCGGCCGGGCGTCTGGAAGCCGCGCGCCAGGGCATAGTCGCGATCGAGCAGGTTCTCGATCCGTGCACCCAGCGTCCAACGAGACACCGGCCGGTACCTTGCAGTGACGGCAAGCAGGCCATAGCCGGGAAGGGCGCCCCCGAACTCGGGACGCGAGGAGGCCGCATAACCCTCCAGGCCCAGCTCCAGGCGCGCGCCGAAGGACCTGGCCAGCGCCAGCGCCGCCTTGCGGTCCGGTCGGCGCAGCAGCCGCTGACCGCTGTCCCGATCCAGCGCCTGCTGCCAGGTTGCGCTGGCGTCGAGTCGCCATTCCGCCAGGTCCCGGTGCCATTGCAGCTCTGCGCCGTCGATACGGGCACGGCGCACGTTGATCGCCATGAACTGCGGTCCGCTGAAGTCGATCAGGTCGCGGATGTCGGTGCGGAACAGGTGGAACCCCAACTGCGGCTCGCCGCCCGGGGCCAGTTTCAGGCCCAGCTCGTAGCTGCGCGAGCGCTCGGCCTGCAGCCCGGGATTGCCGGCGAACAGCCCGCCGAAGCCCGGCGAATACAGCTCGTTGAAGTTGGGCGCCCGGAAGCCCTCGCCGTAGCTGGCGAATACGCGCCAGTCGTCGGCGGGTTGCCAGCCCCAGGCGCCCTGGAAGGTGCTCTGGCCGCCGAACGCGCTGTTGTCGTCGTAGCGCGCGGCCAGCTCGTAGTCGTGTGCGCCGGCACCGCCGCGCCAGTCCACGAATGCGGCGCGGTTATCGCGCTCGACATCGAAGCGGGCCGTTCCCGAGAAGGTGTCGATCGAGACCCCGTGTTCGTCGAGCACGCTTGCGCCGAACATCAGGCTGCCGCTGCGCACATCGACCGCGTGCAGCCAGTCCAGCTGCGCGCGACGGCTGTCGAAACGCGAGAAGAAATCGGGCGTGACCAGGGTTTCGCGCGACTGTCCCAACACGAGTTGGTGGTCCCAGCCGGGCGCAAGCGGCCCCGACAGCGTCGCTGCCGCCGAATGCTGCCGCACGTCGGAGCGGCCCTGGTCGAACTCGACGGCGTCGTCCAGGCCCAGCGCGTTGAAGGTGACCGTCTGGGTGCCGAGGTCGCGGTGCGCGTCCAGGCTCAGATGCCGGCTCAGGAAGCCGTCGTCGTCGGGGTCGAAGGCGAATCCGTCCGGCCCCTGGGCGCTGAAGCCGTCGCTGTCGAGGATCCCGGCACGCAGGCCGAAGCCGCCGCGCGACGTGCGCCGACCCCAGCCGGCGGCCGCACCGCGGGTGCCGTGGCTCCCGGCCACGAGGGAGGCATCGATGCCCCCGGGCCGGCGCGTGAAGATCTGGATGACGCCGCCGATCGCGTCGGATCCGTACAGGGCCGCGCGCGGTCCGCGGACGATCTCGATGCGCTCGACCTGGTCCAGCGGCAGGTGCTCGAACGCGTAGGCGCCGGTGGACAGCGCGGCCACCCTGACGCCGTCGATCAGCACCGTGACATGGTTGGATGCGGAGCCGCGCAGGAACACGCTGGTCTGCTGGCCGATGCCGCCGCCGCGTGCGATGTCGATGCCGGCCTGGCTGCGCAGCAGTTCCAGCAGGTCGCCGGTGCCGCTGGCCTCGATCTGCTCGCGGGTGATCACCGAGACGGCAGCCAGTGTCTGGTCGACCGCCGTGGGCATGCGGCGGGCCGTGACCACCACTTCGGGTTGCCGTACCGGCCCGTCTTCGGTCGCAATCGCTGCGGCCGGGACAAGGATCGCGGCGACGGCCGCGTACACCAGTTGGGATCTCATCGAATGCTCCTGCGCTCACCCGCGGTCTAGCAGCCTGTTGAAAAACGATCGTCCTGATCGTTTTTCAAGTCGCGAGTCCGGCACATGTCCGGACTCGCTCACGGCGAATCAAGCGCTTGCGCGCTTGCTTCGCCGCGCCGCCGTCCATGGCGGCGGCTAGCAGGCTGTTTTTCAACAGCCTGCTAGGGGACGCGAACGGCGGAGCACGGATCGGGTCGACGGAGGCGACGGCCCGCGCCGTTGCCCGCCGCAACGCGCTACCGGGGCATCGCCATGGCGATGCCCGGGCCGTCGGCCGGTCTCCGGGCTTGCAGCGCGCTCGACGCGGGGCGCCTTGCGGTGCCTGCCGCCTTCCCGGAGCACGCAGCTCCAGTGGCTTCAATGACAGGCTACGACTGCTTACCGTTGCGGGGGCAGCGCCGGATTCTCACCGGCTTCCCGAACACCGACGGGGCGCGCAGTGTATGCGGCGGCGCCGGCGCGCGCCAGTGCGGACGCGGTTCAGTCCGAGCGGGCGGCAGTGACGGTGCCCGAGCCGTCCGCATCCACCTGCAGCTCGACCGCGATCGGCCGGCAGCACACGCTGCAGTCCTCGATGTACTGCGCGTCGCCGGCGGAGGCATCGACGAGGATGTCGATGGGTTCGCCGCAATAGGGGCAGTGGATGGCGTGCAGTTCGTTCATCGAGATCTCGAGCCCCCGCCGCTTCGCTGTGGAACGTGCCGGTGGTTCACGGACATGCCGCTTCAGTCCATGAACAGCACGATCGCGTCGTTCAGGAACCGGCGGCCCAGCTCGGTGGCGGCGATGCGCCCGCCCTCGCGCGCCAGCAGCCCGCGCTCGATGCCCCGCGCCAACGGCGCGGCGATCGCCGATTCCGGCTGTCCGGTGTACGCCTCGAACCCGGCCAGCGAGAAGCCCTCGACCAGCCGCAGCGCATTGAGCATGTACTCGAAGGGCAGCTGCCGCGGTGCGATCGTTTCGTCGGCGCCGATGCGCTGCACGGTCGCCGCGACTCGCAGATAGGCGTCCGGATGGCGCAGCTTCCAGCGGCGCAGGATGCTCCGGTCCGTCGCCCGCGTCAGCTTGCCGTGCGCCCCGGCGCCGATGCCAAGGTAGTCGCCGAAGCGCCAGTAGTTGAGGTTGTGCACCGATTTCCTGCCCGCACGCGCGTAGGCGGAGACCTCGTACTGCGCGTAGCCGGCCGCGGCGAGCCGCGCCTGGCACTGCTGCTGCATCGCGAACGTGAGTTCCTCGTCCGGAAGGCCTTCGGGTGGACGCGCGGCGAACACGGTGTTGGGCTCGATCGTGAGCTGGTAGTGCGACAGGTGCGCCGGCGCCAGTTCCAGCGCGCGTTCCAGGTCATGCACAGCCATCGCAGCGGTCTGCTGCGGCAGCGCGTACATCAGGTCGATGTTGACATTGTCGAACCCGGCCGCGTGTGCCGCGCGCACCGCCTGCACAGCCTCCGCGCTGTCGTGGATGCGGCCGATGCGCTGCAGCGAGCCGTCGTCGAAGCTCTGTATGCCGAAGCTCAGACGGTTGACGCCGGCGCGCCGGTACCCGTCGAAGCGATCGTGCTCGATCGCCCCCGGGTTGGCTTCCAGGGTGATCTCCGCCCGCGGCGAGAGCGGCAGCCGTGCGGCCACGCCCTCGAGCAGCCTGGCGATCGCCCGGGCGCTGAACAGGCTGGGCGTGCCGCCGCCGAAGAAGACGCTGACCAGGGACCGGCCCTGCGCCAGCTCCGTTTCCTGGTCCAGGTCGGCCAGCAGCGCGGCCACGTACTGGTCTTCCGGCAACCGGTCCCGCACGGCGTGCGAATTGAAGTCGCAGTACGGGCACTTGCGCACGCACCAGGGCAGGTGCACATACAGCGCCAGCGGCGGCAGCGCCATGGCAGCCGGCGGCGTCGCGCGGACGGCGGCAACGGCCATCAGAACTCGTCCAGGCGCGCACGCAGCTGGCGCAGCGCCTGTGCGCGGTGGCTCACGCGCTGCTTGGTCGCCGCGTCGAGCTGCGCGGCGCTCAGGCCCAGCGCCGGATCCAGGAACACCGGATCGTAGCCGAAGCCCCCCTCGCCGAGGGGCGCATCGAGCACGCGGCCGCGCCAGACGCCCTCGCAGACGAGCGGCGCCGGATCCCCGGCGTGCCGGACCAGCGCCACCACGCAGTGGAAATGGGCGCCGCGATCCGCGGGTGCGATGCCCGCCAGTGCGCCCAGCAGCCTGGCGATGTTGGCGTGCGCGTCGGCGCCGGGGCCGGCATAGCGTGCCGTTTGCAGGCCCGGGGCGCCATCGAGCGCGTCCACACAAAGCCCCGAATCGTCGGCCAGTGCCGGCAGGCCGGTCGCGCGGGCGGCGTGCCGCGCCTTCAGCAGCGCGTTCTCGATGAAGCTGGCGCCGGTTTCCTCGGCCTCGGCCACGCCCAGGCCGGTCTGCGCGACCAGTTCGATGCCGGTGTCCTCCAGCAGGCCGCGCAGCTCCGCCAGCTTGCCGGGATTGCCGCTGGCCAGCACCAGGGAGCCGGGCCGGCTCACCGCGCCAGCGCGGCGCGCTGTGCCGCGACCAGTTCGCCGATGCCCTTGCCGGCCAGAACCAGCATCGCGTCCAGCTCGCCGCGGCGGAAGGCGTGGCCCTCGGCGGTGCCCTGGACCTCGATGAAGCCGCCGCCGTCGTTCATCACCACATTCATGTCGGTGTCGCAGTCCACGTCCTCCGCGTAATCCAGGTCCAGCACCGGCACGCCGCGCCAGATGCCCACCGAGACGGCGGCCACGGCGCCGTGGATCGGGTCGCGCGCCAGCTTGCCGGCCCTCAGCAGGCCGTTGATCGCATCGGCCAGCGCCACATAGGCGCCGGTGATGGCCGCGGTCCGGGTGCCGCCGTCGGCCTGCAGCACGTCGCAGTCCAGCGTCACAGTGCGCTCGCCCAGGGCACGGCGATCGACGCAGGCGCGCAGCGAGCGGCCGATCAGGCGCTGGATCTCCAGGGTCCGGCCGCCCTGCTTGCCGCGCGCGGCCTCGCGGTCGCTGCGCTGGTGGGTGGCGCGCGGCAGCATCCCGTATTCGGCCGTTACCCAGCCCTCGCCGCGGCCGCGCAGGAACGGCGGCACGCGCTCCTCGACCGAGGCCGTGCACAACACGCGGGTATCGCCGAAGACCGTCAGTACGGAGCCCTCGGCATGACGGGTGAAACCGCGGATCAGCTCGACCGGACGCAGGGCGTCGGCCGCGCGGCCGCTGGGGCGCGAGAACTCGGACATCGGACGGGCGCTTGGGGGACGCGGCGCCCGAGTTTACCATTCGTCCTTCCCCTGCCAGCCGAGATGACCGTGTCAGCACGCACAGGATCGACCGCCCCGGCGGACCGCGGAGGCGCACGATGATCCGCAGCATGACCGCATTCGCGTCCGGCGAGCGCGGCACGCCGTGGGGGGCGATCGGGGCCGAGCTGCGCTCGGTGAACCACCGTTTCCTGGAGCTCGCGGTCAAGCTGCCCGAGGAACTGCGCTCGGCAGAACCGGCGCTGCGCGAGCGCGTGGCTGCCCAGGTGCAGCGCGGCAAGACCGACCTGGTCCTGCGCCTTCGCCCTGGTGGCGAGGGTGCCGCTGCGATCGCGCTGGACATGGGCGCGGTCCGGCGGCTCTCGGAGATCGCGCAGGAGCTCGAGGGCATGTTCCCGCGCATGCGCGTGGACTTCTCCGAGCTGCTGCGCGTGCCCGGCGTGCTGGCGGACCGGCCGATCGACGTGGACGGGCTGGCGCGCGAGGCGGTGGCGCTGGTCGACTCGGTGTTGGCGGAGTTCGTGAACGCGCGCGAGCGCGAAGGCACCAAGTTGAGATCGGTCATGGTCGAGCGCCTGGAGGGCATTGCCGCGCTGACGGCCCAGGTACGCCAGTGGCTGCCCGGGATCCGGCAGGCGCTGCGGCTCAAGCTCGAGGCGCGGCTGGCCGAACTGCAGCCGCCGGTGGACCCGGGTCGCCTGGAGCAGGAGCTGGTGCTCGGGCTGCAGAAGCTCGACGTCGACGAGGAACTCGATCGCCTCGACGCCCACGTCGCCGAAGCACGCCGCGTGCTCGACCTGGACGAGGCGGTCGGGCGCCGGCTCGATTTCCTGCTGCAGGAGTTCAACCGCGAGGCGAACACGCTGGGATCGAAGTCGGTGGACCAGCGCACCAGCCAGGTCGCGGTCGAGCTCAAGGTGCTGATCGAGCAGCTGCGCGAGCAGGTGCAGAACGTCGAATGAGCGCCTCGGCTTCCGCCGCCGACAGCCTCGGACCGGGACCGGTGGCGGGCGCGCTGTACATCGTCGCGGCACCCTCGGGTGCCGGAAAATCCTCTCTGGTCAACGCGCTGCTGGCCCGTGAGCCGGGCATGCGGCTGTCGATCTCCCACACCACTCGGCCGCCGCGGCCGGGCGAAAGCGAGGGCGCGCACTACCACTTCGTGGACCGGCCCGAGTTCGAGCGCCTGGTCGGCGCCGACGCCTTCCTCGAGCACGCGCGGGTCCACGGCAACCACTACGGCACCTCCCGCGGCTCCGTGGAGCCGCTGCTGGCCGCCGGCCACGACGTGGTGCTGGAGATCGACTACCAGGGTGCGCGCCAGGTGCGGGCGCGCCGGCCCGACTGCATCGGGATCTTCATCCTGCCGCCTTCGCGAGCGGAGCTGGAGCGGCGACTGCGCACCCGTGCCCAGGACAGTGCCTCGGTGATCGCGCAGCGCCTGGCCAATTCCCGCGAGGAGATCGCGCACGCCGGCGAGTTCGACTATGTCTTGGTCAACGAGGACTTCGAAGCGGCGGTCGCCGGGCTGCAGGCGATCGTACACAGCCGCCGGCTGCGCCGGGACCTGCAGCTGGCACGCCACCAGGACCTGATCCGGGAGCTGCTGGCCGGCTGAAGGGGGGGCGGAAATTGCGCCCGGCCCCGCGCCCACCTACAATGCGCGGTTCGCATTCGCAGGATCCACCGGAGTCCCCATGGCCCGCATCACCGTTGAAGACTGCCTCGAGGTCGTGGACAACCGCTTCGAGCTCGTGCTGATGGCGTCCAAGCGCGCCCGCCAGCTGGCCCACGGCGCCGACGCCATGCTCGAGTCGGTCGAGAGCGACGACAAGCCCACGGTGCTGGCGCTGCGCGAGATCGCCGCACGCCGCGTCGACCAGAACCTGATCGACGAGGTCGACCGCGCCGAGCGCGAGCGCGCCGAGCGCGAGGCCCTGGAATGGGCTGCCGCCGAGGTCGACGAGGACCTGTCCAAGGGCGGCGACGAGCTCTAGCAGAGGCTGCCAAGCCCGGGGCGGGATTGCTCCCGCCCGGTTCCTCGCTGCGGCGACGCGCGCTTCGGCGTTCCGATGTGTTCAGCCAATGCGTTGCCGCGGCCCGTACTGCCGCGTACGCTCAGTGCATGGCCATTTCCCAGCCACTCGCCAACGCGGATCCGGCCTGTACCCAGGCCGAGGCCGAGTTGCTGCGCCGGCTCGAGGGCTACCTGCCCGCCCAGGATCGTGAGAAGGTCAGGCGCGCCTGCCGGCTCGGCGACTGTGCCCACGCCGGCCAGCGCCGGCTCTCGGGCGAGCCCTACATCACCCACCCGATCGCCGTGGCCTCGATCCTGGCCGACCTGCGTCTGGACGTGGAAACCCTGTGCGCGGCGATCCTGCACGACACGCTGGAAGACACCGGGACCACCCGCGGGGAAGTCGCCGCCGAGTTCGGCGAAACGGTCGCCGAACTGGTCGAGGGCGTCACCAAGCTCGACCGGCTGATGTTCCGCGACCGCCAGGAGGCGGCAGCCGAGAGCTTCCGCAAGATGCTGCTGGCGACCGCCCGCGACCTGCGGGTGATCCTGATCAAACTGGCCGACCGCCTGCACAACATGCGCACGATCGCGGCCATGAGCGGACCCGGGCGGCGCCGGATCGCCCGCGAGACGCTGGAGATCTATGCCCCGATCGCCCAGCGCCTGGGCATGAACCAGCTTCGGGCCGAGTTGCAGGACCTGGCCTTCCGCGCGCTCAAGCCCTGGCGCCATGCGGTCATCTCGCGCCGCATCCAGAGCCAGCCGCTGGTGCGCCGCGAGGCCATGGCCAAGATCGAGGCGCAGCTGGCGCAGCGACTGGAGCAGGAAGGGCTGCCGCACCGGCTGGTCAGCCGCGTGAAATCGGCGTGGAGCATCTATTCGAAGATGCGCAGCGAGCACAAGTCCTTCGACCAGCTCATGGACGTGTTCGGCTTCCGCATCGTGGTGCACAACGTGATGCAGTGCTATCACGCGCTGGGCAGCGTGCACGCGCTGTACAAGCCGCTGGACGCGCGCTTCCGCGACTTCATCGCCATCCCCAAGGCCAACGGCTACCAGTCCCTGCACACAGTACTGTTCGGGCCCTACGGCGCGCCGATCGAGGTCCAGATCCGCACCGAGGAGATGGACCTGATTGCCGAGCGCGGCATCGCCGCGCACTGGGTATACAAGAACGCCGGCGAGCTGCCCAACAGCGCGCAGAGCCGGGCCCACGAATGGGTGCGCAACCTGCTGGAATCGCAGCAGTCGGCGGGCTCATCGCTGGAGTTCCTGGACAACGTCAAGGTGGACCTGTTCCCGGACGAGGTCTACGTGTTCACGCCCAAGGGCGACATCCTTTCGCTGCCGCGCAACGCCACGGTGCTGGACTTCGCCTACGCCGTGCACACCGATGTGGGCAATCACGCCGTGGCCGCGCGCGTGGACGGCAAGCTGGTGCCGATGCGCACCCGGCTGGCCAGCGGCCAGACGGTGGCGGTGGTGACCGCCAAGGCGGCGGCGCCCAAGCCCGAATGGCTCGAGGTGGTGGCCTCCAGCAAGGCACGCACGGCGATCCGCCACCACCTCAAGCGCCTGCAGCACGAGGACGCGGTCGATCTCGGGCACCGCATGCTCGACCGCGCGCTGGCAGCGATGGAGTATTCGCTCGACCGGGTTCCAGCGGCGCGGCTGGACCGGTTCCTGTCGGACAACCGGCTGCGGCGCCTGGAGGAGCTGCTGGCGGAGATCGCCATGGGCAGCCGCATGCCGCAGCACGTCGCCCAGCAGCTGGTCCAGGACGAGGACGGCGCCGGCGAGATCCAGGTCCCCATGGGCACTGCCCACGCCGACGAGATCCGTATCACCGGGGCCGAGCGCGGCGTGCTGACCTTCGCCAACTGTTGCCATCCGGTTCCGGGCGACGAGATCCTGGGCTTTCTGTCGGCCGGTAAGGGCCTGGTGGTGCACCGCAAGGAATGCACCAATGTGGTGGAGCTGTGCAAGTCGCCCGAACGCTGCGTGGCGATCGCGTGGGACCGGACCGTCCAGGGCGATTTCCGCGCGGCGCTGCGTATCGAGGTCGACAACAAGCCGGGTGTGCTCGCGCAGGTCGCCGCCGCGATCGCCGAGGCCGAGTCCAACATCGACCACGTGGAGTACCGCGAGCGCGACGTGCACCTGGCGGTGCTTCACTTCGAGATCGAGGTCGGCCATCGCAAGCACCTGGCCGACGTGATCCGCCGGGTGCGCCGCCTGGCGGTCGTCCACGGCGTCCAGCGCCTCTAGCGGACGCGCCATCCCTGGCGCGTACGCCCCCGGAAACCGTCCCCGCCCCGCGGCCCTCCCGCCGCCGTTTCGTGTCGCCTTCGCCCTGTAGGAGCCGGCGTTGCCGGCGATCCGCCCCGCGACAACCGCCGACGAACCCGCGTGGGAGCGGCCCATGGCCGCGATCGGGCGCAGCGCGCTCCCCCACAGCCCGGCGATCGACCTGCGCGCCGCGCTCGCCGCCCCCCGCCCGGCCGACGCCGCGGTTACCATGCGGCCCTTGCCAAGCTACCGGAGCCGATCATGGCGAAGCAGTCGATCCAGACCGACCGGGCACCGCAGGCGATCGGGCCCTATTCGCAGGCCGTACGCAGCGGCAGCACGCTGTACCTGTCGGGCCAGATTCCGCTGGACCCGGCCACCGGCGAGCTGGTCGGCGGCGACATCGCCGCGCAGGCCCGGCGCGTGTTCGAAAACCTCGCCGCCGTGTGCGAGGCCGCCGGCGCCTCGCTGGCCCAGGCCGTGCGGGTGGGCATCTACCTGGTCGATCTGTCCGATTTCGCGGCGGTCAACGCGGTGATGGCCGAGGTCTTCCCGCGGCCGTATCCGGCGCGCTCCACCATCCAGGTCCCGGCCCTGCCCAAGGGCGCCGCCATCGAGATCGACGCGATCGTGGTGCTGGACTGAGCATGGAGAACGTCAGGAAAGGTCTGATCAAGCCCATCCTGGACTGGATCAGACATGCCGGGTCCGGCACAGGTCCGGCCCCGGCTCCGCCGGCTCAAGCACTTGCGTGCTGGATCCGCGAGCGCGCCGTCCATGGCGCGCGAACCTCTGAACTTGTCCAGAGGTTCCCTGGGCGAGTTCAGTGCTCCCGGACGCTTCCGGGATGGGCCATTCCAGATCCTCGCCTGGCGCACAGATGAGCCCGCGCGCCGATGCGCCGGCAGCGGCCACGCTGCACGGTCCCGAGCCGGTGACCTGTCTGCCCGGAGTCGGGCCGACGTTGGCCGGGCGCCTGGCGGGCATGGGCATCGAATGCGTGCGCGACCTGTGGTTCCACCTGCCGTTGCGCTATGAGGATCGCACGCGGCTGACGCCGATCGCGCAGCTCGCGGCCGGGGCCCCGGCGCAGGTGGAGGGACGCGTGGCGGCGGTGGAACGCGGCTTCCGCTACCGGCCGCTGCTGCGGGTAGCGCTGGAGGACGACAGCGGCGCGACGCTGACCCTGCGCTTCTTCCATTTCCGCGCGGCCCAGGTCGCGCAGTTCGAGCCCGGCGCGTGGTTCCGCGCCTACGGCGAGGTCCGGTACGGCAGTCATGGCCCGGAGATGGTGCACCCGCGCTACCGCCGGCTCGCCGAGCAGGAGCGCGGACAGGTCGGCGACCGGCTCGACCCGATCTATCCAGCGGCCGAAGGCGTGGGGCAGGCCACGCTGCTGCGGCTGGTCGGACGAGCGCTGGACAGGCTGCCGGCGCCAGAACAACTGGAGCTGCTTCCCACCGCGGTACTGGCGCAGCTGCACCTTCCGAGCCTGGACGCGGCATTGCGCACCGTCCATCGCCCCCCGGTCGGCAGCGATCTGGACGCATTCGCCCGGGGGGTCCATCCGGCCCAGCAGCGGCTGGCGTTCGAGGAGCTGCTGGCCCACCAGCTGAGTCTGCGCCGCCAGCGGCTGAGCGTCCGAAGTGCACCGGCGCCGCGCATCCAGGGCCCGGGCCGGCTCGCCCAGGCCCTGCGCCGGGCGCTGCCGTTCCGGCTGACGGCCGCGCAGCGGCGCGTGGTCGCCGAGGTGCAGGCGGACCTGAAGTCGCGCGAACCGATGATGCGGCTGGTGCAGGGCGATGTCGGCTCCGGCAAGACGGTGGTGGCGGCGCTTGCGGCGGCGCGGGTGATCGAGGCCGGACACCAGGTCGCACTGATGGCCCCGACCGAACTGCTGGCCGAACAGCACGCGCACAATCTCGCTGCCTGGTTCGCGCCGCTGCAGATCGAACCGGTGTGGCTGTCGGGCAAGGTCAAGGGCAAGGCCCGCAGCAGTGCGCTGGCGCGGATCGCCGCAGGTGCGCCGCTGACCGTGGGCACCCATGCGCTGATGCAGGAAGGCGTCGGGTTCGCGCGGTTGGGACTGGCGATCATCGACGAGCAGCACCGCTTCGGCGTGCACCAGCGGCTGCGCCTGCGCGACAAAGGTGCCGCAGGGGAAGGCGTGCCGCACCAGCTGGTGATGACCGCCACCCCGATCCCGCGCACGCTGGCCATGACCGCCTACGCCGACCTGGACGTATCGGTGATCGACGCGCTGCCGCCCGGGCGCACGCCGGTCCGCACCGTGGTGATCGGCGCCGGGCGCCGCGGCGAGGTGATCGAGCGGATTCGCGCTTCCGGACGCGCCGGCCGCCAGGTCTACTGGGTCTGCACGCTGATCGAAGACAGCGAAGAGATCGATGCGCAGGCGGCCGAGGCGACCTTCCAGGCGCTGTGCAGCCAGCTGCCGGACCTGCGCGTGGGCTTGCTGCACGGGCGCCTGAAACCGGCGCAGAAGCAGGCGGTCATGGCCGCCTTCCAGCGCGGCGGGCTGGACCTGCTGGTCGCCACCACCGTGATCGAGGTCGGCGTGGACGTGTCCAATGCCAGCCTGATGATCGTCGAGAACGCCGAGCGGCTGGGCCTTGCCCAGCTGCACCAGCTGCGCGGGCGCGTCGGCCGCGGCGCCGAAGCCTCCACCTGCGTGCTGATGTACCAGGCGCCGCTGTCGGAGATGGCGCGGCAGCGGCTGGCCCTGCTGCGACGGAGCAACGACGGTTTCGAGATCGCCGAGAAGGACCTTCAATTGCGCGGCCCCGGCGAACTGCTGGGCACCCGCCAGACCGGGCTGCCCGGGTTCCGCATCGCCGACCTGGTCCGCGACGCGCGCTGGCTGCCGGCGGTGCGGGACGCCTCCGAAGCACTGCTGGCGCAGGCGCCGGCCACCGCCGATGCGCTGATCGAACGCTGGGTCGGCGCCGCCGAACGCTACGCGGCGGCCTGAGCCTGCGGCTTGGCCCCGGCGCGGCGGCGCGCTATCGTCGCGCGCCTCATGCCATCGGCGAGCCCGCCATGCCCGCACCGTTGCGACTGTTGATCGACACCGACCCGGGCGTCGACGACGCGCTCGCCATCCTGATGGCGCTCACGCACCCGTGCGCCGAGGTGCTGGCGCTGTCGATCGTGGCCGGCAACGTCGGCATCGCGCACACGACGGCCAATGCGCTCAAGCTGCTGGAGGTTGCCGGCCGGGCCGACATCCCCGTGCATCCGGGCTGCGCGCAACCGCTGGTGCATCCGGCGGCCGATGCCGCCTTCGTCCACGGACGCGACGGCTTCGGCGACACCGCCTACCTGCCTGCCGCCCTGGCGCCCAGCCAGGAGCCCGCGGCCGCCGCGCTGGTGCGGCTTGCCCGGTCGCACGCGGGCGAGCTGACGCTGGTCGCGCTGGGACCACTGACCAACCTGGCCGTGGCCTGCCACCTCGATGCAGCGTTCCCGGAGCGGATCGGGCGACTGGTCGTCATGGGTGGCGCCAGCACCGGGCGGGGCAACACCGACACGATTGCGGCCGAGTTCAACGTCGGCTTCGACCCGGAGGCCGCGCAGGTCGTCTTCTCACGGTTTCCGAAGTTCGAGCTGGTGGATTGGGAGGCGGTGCTTCGACACGGCTTCGGGCACGATGCGTTCGCCCGATGGCTGGATGCCGACACCGCGCGGGCGCGGTTCTATTCGGCGATCTCGCGACGCACGCGCGACTGGGCCAGGTCCAGTCGCGGCGAGAAAGCCTGGCATTCGGCCGACGCACTGGCGATGGCGGTGGCGCTGGAACCCGACGGGGTCACCCAGGCGCACGAACGCTGGGTCGGCGTGGAAACCGGCGGCCGGCTCTCGCGAGGCGCCACCGTGGTCGACTGGGACCGCCGCAGCGGGCGCCCGGCCAATGCGCGGATCCTCGCGCAGTACGATCCGGCGCGCTTCGAGGCGCTGATCCGGGCGGCGCTGGGGGGCTGAATCGCGGCGATGGGCCGCTCCCACGCTGCTTCGATGCGACGGCGAGGAAGGCCGGTCGCGGCCCGCGGGATACCCTGCGGAGCCTGCCTTCCATCACCGCGGGGCCTCGGGACTGCGCCCGACCCGACACCGGGGCAAGTTGCGTGGGTGCCGGGCGCGCCGCTACAATGCCGCGCTTTGCCACGGGCGACCCGGTTCCGGGCCCGCCCGCCACGCAGGATCCTGCCATGAAAGCCGACATCCATCCCGAATACCGCCCGGTGGTGTTCCAGGACGTCTCCAGCGACTTTTCCTTCCTGACCCGCTCCACGCTGTCGAGCAAGGAGACGGTCAAGTGGGAGGACGGCAACGAGTACCCGCTGATCAAGGTCGAGATCTCCTCGGCCTCGCACCCGTTCTACACCGGCAAGCACAAGATCCTGGACTCCAGCGGTCGCGTCGACAAGTTCCGCCGCCGCTACGGCAAGTAGGCACGCCGCCCCTGTGGCCGGCGACCCGGTCCGCGCGCCGCACGGACCGATGCCCTCGCTCCGGCACCCCTGATCCGGCCCCGTCACCCGGACGGCGCAGGCGCTCGCCCCTGAGTGGCGGTGCCGGTACGTGCGCGCCAACTCATCGGGGCGCTGCGCCGACGTCGGGCCACCTGCACCCTGTGCGATAATTCGGCCGGTCGACCGCGGTCGGTTCCGCGCCCGCGGTCCGCGCATTCGTTCCGATCCGTTTCGCGCCGTGGCGTCGTTCAAGCTCCGCCGCCGGCGCGCTGTCGAAGGAGTACGCCCGTGTCCGAGAACAACAGCGCCGTGCTGACCGTCACCGGCTCCGGCCGCAGTGCCGAGCTGCCCATCGTCCAGGGCAGCCTGGGCGCACCGACCCTCGACATCGGAAAGCTCCACAGGCAGACCGGGCATTTCACGTTCGACCCGGGTTTCGTCGCCACCGCCAGCTGCAAGAGCGCGATCACCTACATCGACGGCGACGAAGGCGTGCTGCTGTACCGCGGCTATCCGATCGAGCAGCTCGCCAAGCACTCCAGCTTCCTGGAAGTCGCCTACCTGCTGATCAACGGCGAACTGCCCGACCAGGCCCGGTTCGACGCCTTCGAGCACAGCGTGACCAATCACACGATGATGCACGAGGCGCTCAAGAACTTCCTGGGCGGCTTCCGCCACGACGCCCATCCCATGGCGATGCTGTGCGGCATGATCGGTTCGCTGGCGGCGTTCTACCACGACAACCTGGACATGGACGACGCCGACCAGCGCCACCTGGCGGCGATCCGCCTGATCGCCAAGGTGCCGACCATCGCAGCCGCCTGCTACCGCTACTCGATCGGCTGGCCCGTTCGCTTCCCGCGCAACAACCTGGAGTACTGCACGCGGTTCCTGCACATGATGTTCGAGGTGCCGGCCGAGCCGCTGACCCTGAACCCGGTGGCGGCCAGGGCGCTGGACCTGCTGTTCATCCTGCACGCGGACCACGAGCAGAACGCCTCCACCTCGACGGTGCGCCTGGTCGGTTCCACCGGGGCCAATCCGTACGCCTGCGTGGCTGCCGGCATTGCCGCCCTGTGGGGCCCGGCGCACGGCGGCGCCAACGAGGCGGTCCTGAAAATGCTCGAGGAGATCGGCGAGGCGAAGAACGTCGCCGCGGCGGTCGCCAGGGCCAAGGACAAGGCTTCCGGCTTCCGGCTGATGGGCTTCGGCCACCGCGTCTACAAGAACTACGACCCGCGCGCGGCCATCATCCGCGAGATGTGCCACAAGGTGCTGGACGAACTGGGTGTGGACGATCCGCTGCTCGAGGTGGCGATGAAGCTCGAACACGCCGCACTGGAGGACGACTACTTCGTCGAGCGCAAGCTGTATCCGAACGTGGATTTCTACTCCGGCCTGATCTACAAGGCGCTGAAGATCCCCACCGAGATGTTCACGGTGATGTTCGCGATCGCCCGCACCGCCGGCTGGGTCGCGCACTGGCTCGAACAGCAGAACGACCCGGACGGGAAGATCGGCCGCCCGCGGCAGGTCTACACCGGGGCCACCCGGCGCGATTACGTCCCGTGCGACCAGCGCTGAAACAGCCCCGGCCGGACCGTCTTCAGAATCCCTCGTGCTGCGCCATGTCCTGCTCGAGCAGCAGCTGGCGCACCGCACTGAGTGAGGCGCGCCGCATCGGGCGCTCGTCGATGCGGTCCAGCGGCGCCTGCCGGAGCGCATCGCGCGGCAGGATGGTCAGGTCGATGGGCGTGCCCTCGGCCGCGAACAGCAGTACCGGGAATTCGTCGCTGCGCCCGGTATCCAGCCGCAGCCGCCGCTTCTGCTGTTCGTACGGGATGCCGTGCTCGGACAGGTAGCGCACGACCGACTCGGGATCGTCGTCGAACAGGTGCAGGCATACCGCCGAGTGCGCATCGGCCGTGCCCTCGAGCACGGCGCCGACCAGCCGCGGGTCGAAGCGGTCGAAGAATTCCAGCGCCTGGGCCGCGACCTCGAGGCGCTCGCGCAGCAGCTGAGCGTGCGAGTCGCCCAGGAACAGCCGCTGGTGCTCGCGCAGCGCGTCCTGGATCTCGCGGTTGCGCGGCAGCGAGGCATCGTCCCGGATGCCCAGCCGTTCGGCGGCCTTGAGCTTGGCCTGGTGGTAGTCGCGGATGCCGTGCTCGCTGATCAGTCGGGCCGCCTCCACGGCGAGCCGGCGACGCCGCTCCGAGATCCTGGTCTGCGCGTGCCGATGTGCGTGGCGCATCGCGAAGCTTCCTGGCGACCGCTGGGCCGGCGCCTCAGAAGATATCAAACTCCTCCTCGTCGTTGACGGCCGAGTCCGCCATCCGGGTTTCCAGGCGCGAGATGTCCTCGGCCTTGAAGTATTCGGTGACGGCATCGGCGCCGCTGCCGGAGACCAGCATGCCGGTGCTGCGGTCGATCAGTGCGGTGACGATGCCGTTGGGCGTGGGGAACTCCCGCTCGGGCACACCTTCGAGCGCCACGCGCATGAACTCGACCCACATCGGCAGGGCCGCGCGTGAAGCGAATTCACCGCGGCCCAGTGGCGAGAAATCGTCCTTGCCGACCCAGGTCGTGACGACCAGATCGCCGCCGAAGCCCGAGAACCAGGCGTCACGGAAGTCGTTGGTGGTGCCGGTCTTGCCGCCCAGGTCCACGCGCTCCAGGACCAGCGCACCGCGTCCGGTGCCGCGCCTGACCACGTCGCGCAGCAGGCTGTTGACCAGGAAGGCATTGCGCTCGTCGATCACCCGCGGTGCCAGGTGCAGCTCCGGCGGGCCGACCTCGCCGCCGCTGCCGCTCAGGCGCTGGCTGCCGGCCACGCTGAGGTCGAAGCCGCCGCCCCCGCGGCTGCTTTCGAGTTCGATCCGCTGCGGGCACAGCACGCAGGCGCGCGCGGGGCGGGACTGGTGGACGACCACACCGTCGCGACGACGGATCTGCTCGACCACGTAGGGGTCGACCAGGAAGCCGCCGTTGGCGAACACGGCATAGCCGCGCGCCAGCGCCACCGGCGGCAGCGAGCTGGTGCCCAGGGCCAGGGACAGGTTCGGCGGCAGCGATTCGGGCGGAAACCCGAAGCCCTGCATGTGGGATCGGGCGAACTCGACGCCGACGGCGTCGAGCACGCGCACGGACACCAGGTTGCGCGAGCGCACCATGGCCTCGCGCAGCCGCATCGGCCCGTCGAACTTGCCGTCGTCGTTCTGCGGGCGCCAGCTCTTGCCGGTCCAGCGGTCGTGGAACACCACCGGCGCATCGAGCACGATCGAGGCCGGGGTAAAGCCGCGCGCGAAGGCGGAGGAGTACACGAACGGCTTGAACGAGGATCCCGGGTTGCGCTGCGACTGGGTGGCGCGGTTGAACTTGTTCAGCGCGAAACTGAATCCTCCGGTCAGTGCGCGGATGGCCCCGGTCTCGGGCGACAGCGCCACCAGGGCGCCCTGTACGTCGGGCAGCTGCGAGAGCGTCCAGTCGCCCTGCGTGTCGCGGGCGACGCGGACGATGTCGCCCACGTCGAGCACGTCCGGGACCTTGCCCGGTCGCCCGCCGCGCCGGTTCTCGTCGATGTAGGGCGCCGCCCAGCGCACCGCCTCCAGGTCCAGCTCGATCACCTGGCCATCGCCCAGGTACAGCGTCGCCGAGCCGGGCCCGGAGGCGGTGACCAGGGCTGGCTGCAGCCCCGCGATCGGGACCGTGCCCGTCAGCAGCCGTTGCCATTGCGCCGGGCCGTCCCCCTCCGGGATGGCCACGCGGGCTTCCGGACCGCGCCAGCCGTGTCGCCGGTCGTAGTCGAGCAGGTTGCGCCGCACGGCCAGGTTGGCCGCCTCCTGGGCCTTGCTGTCGAGTGTGGTCACCACGTGCAGACCACTGGTGAGGGCGGCCTCACCGTAGCGCTCCAGCGCGGCCAGCCGGACCAGTTCGGCCGCGTAGGGGGCATCCAGGGCGACCGGCGGCTCGTTGGGGTGGGCGTGCCCGGGCTGGGCCTTGGCCAGGCGCAGCTCGGCGGCGTCGATGAAGCCGACCTCGAACATGCGGTCGAGCACATAGTTGCGGCGCACCATCGCCCGGCTGGGATTGGTGATCGGATTGCCGCTGGAGGGGAACTTGGGGATCGAGGCCAGCATGGCGGCCTCGGCCAGGGTCAGCTCGTCCAGTCGCTTGCCGTAATAGAACTCGGCCGCCGCTGCGACCCCGTAGGCGCGATTGCCGAAGAAGCTCTTGTTCAGGTACAGCTCCAGGATCTCGTCCTTGCCCAGTTCCCGCTCGATCTTCAGTGCCAGGAACATCTCGGTGAGCTTGCGGGTGTAGGAGTACTCGGTGCTCAGGAAGAACTGGCGGGCGACCTGCTGGGTGATGGTGCTGCCCCCGGGTACCCGGTCCAGGTCGCTGAAAGCGAGCATCCACACGGCCCGGGCGACGCCCCGCCAGTCCACCCCGGGGTGCTCGTAGAAGCGGGCGTCCTCGGTGGCGATGAAGGCCTGCTTGACGTGCTCGGGCACGCGGCCGATGGCGACCGGATAGCGCCGCATTTCCCCGAACAGGGCGATGAGCTTGCCGTCGGCGCTGGTCACGCTCAGGGGCTCCTGGAGCTCCACCTGCCTGAGCACGGTCACGTCCGGAAGGCGCGGGGCGATCAGCCAATACAGGGCCCCGGCGGTCGCCAGGCCCAGGACCACCAGCACCAGGCCGAGCCACAGCGCCCAGCGCGCCACACGTCGCAATCGGGGCATCGGAAAGGGTCTCGAGGGTTTGCAGATGATGTGCAACCGGAGTATAGATCGGCTCGTCGTGGGCGGTGCATGAACCGCCCCAGGAGCCGGGCAACGGCGGGGGGCCGGGGCCTGGCGGACCGGGGACAACACGGATGAGGAGAGCTGCCGGCCGGTGCCGGAACAGGATTCGGGGCCCCGGCCTCGGCCCCAGTTGCCCTTCGTAAATTTTCGTTATTTAATGTAGTTGCGTAGTATTCGCTCGTAAGAGCCCGTGGGAAGGGGAGAAACCGTGGGGCTGCTATCGAAAAACATGCCACCGCTGGTGGGAGTGGACATCAGTTCCACCGCGGTGAAGCTGCTGCAGCTGAGCCAGGCAGGCACGCGCTATCGCGTCGAACACTACGCGGTCGAGCCACTGCCGCCCAATGCCGTGGTGGAGAAGAACATCGTCGAGGTCGAGGCGGTCGGCGAGGCGATCAAGCGCGCGCTGGTGCGATCGGGCGCCAGGGCACGGCACGCAGCGGCGGCGGTCGCCGGGTCGGCGGTGATCACCAAGGTGATCCCGATGCAGGCCAACCTGACCGAGGACGAGATGGAGGACCAGGTCCAGGTCGAGGCCGGGCAGTACATCCCGTACCCGATCGAGGAAGTCAGCATGGACTTCGAGGTCCTGGGGCCGGTCAAGGACAACCCGGAGATGATCCAGGTGCTGCTGGCGGCCTCGCGGACCGAGAACGTCGACGTGCGCATCGCGGCCCTGGACCTTGGCGGCCTGACCGCCCGGGTGGTCGACGTGGAGGCATTCGCCATGGAGAACGCCTTCCGGCTCATCTCCGACCAGCTTTCGGTCCCGAAGGACGCGCTGGTGGCGCTGGTGGACGTGGGCGCCACCATGACCACGCTGAACGTGCTGCGCAACCAGCGCAGCATCTACACGCGCGAGCAGGTGTTCGGCGGCAAGCAGCTCACCGACGAGGTCATGCGCCGCTACGGGCTCTCCTACGAGGAGGCCGGCCTGGCCAAGCGCCAGGGGGGCCTGCCGGAGAGCTACGAGATCGAGGTGCTGGAGCCGTTCAAGGAGGCACTGGTGCAGCAGGTCAGCCGGTTGCTGCAGTTCTTCTACGCCGGAAGCGAGTTCAACAAGGTCGACCAGATCGTGCTCGCCGGGGGTTGTGCCTCGATCCCGGGCATCGCCGAGATGGTCGAGGAGCAGCTGGGCGTGCTCACCATCATCGCCAATCCGCTGGCGAACATGTCGCTGTCCTCGCGCGTGCAGGCGCAAGCCCTGGCGCAGGACGCGCCGGCGCTGATGATCGCCTGCGGCCTGGCCCTGAGGAGCTTCGACTGATGGCCAGAATCAACCTGCTTCCGTGGCGCGCCGAACGGCGCAGGCAGCGCCAGAACGAGTTCTACGGGCTGCTCGGGGCCGCCGCCGTGCTGGGACTGGTGCTCGCCTTCGGCCTGTTCTGGTACTACGGCGAACAGATCAAGGGCCAGTCCGGCCGCAACGCCTACCTGCAGGAACAGATCGACGACCTGGACGAGGCCATCACCGCGATCCAGGAACTGGAGGCGACCAAGTCGCAGCTGCTGGCCCGGAAGCAGGTCATCGAGCAGCTCCAGGCCAACCGCTCGCAGATGGTCCACCTGTTCGACGAACTGGTGCGGACCATCCCCGAGGGTGTGCGGCTGAGCTCGATCAAGCAGGCGGGCGATCAGCTCACGCTCGAGGGCACCGCACAGTCCAATGCCCGGGTCAGCTCCTACATGCGCAACCTGGGGGTCTCCGGCTGGATGAAGAATCCCGACCTCAACATCATCGAAGCCAAGGGCGAGGACAAGGGCATGCCCTACCAGTTCACGCTGCGCGTGACGCTGACCAAGCCCGGCGCCAAAGAGGACGAGGTGATGTTCGAGGACGAGTCCCAGGCGGGAGGTGCGTGATGGCCGGCATGGACGTGCGCAACATCGACTTCAACAATGCCGGCGCCTGGCCGACTCCGCTCAAGATGATCGCCGCGGCCATCGTGGCGATCCTGATCGTTGCCGGCGGATGGTGGTTCTTCGTCCGCGACCAGCAGGCGGAGCTCGAGACGCTGGAGCGCCGGGAGGGCGAGCTCAAGGCCGAATTCGAGACCAAGCAGGCCAAGGCCGTGAATCTCGAACCCCTGAAGGACCAGCTGGCACGCATGCGGGTCATGCTCGACCAGATGCTGCGCCAGTTGCCCAGCAAGACCGAAATGCCCGACCTGATCGTGGACATCTCGCAGACGGCACTGGCCTCTGGCATCCAGAACGAGCTGTTCCAGCCGCAGCCGGAAATCACCAAGGACTTCTATGCCGAGAAACCCATCGCCCTGCGCATGGTCGGCAGCTACCACCAGTTCGGCAATTTCGTCAGCGGCGTCGCCTCGCTTCCGCGCGTGGTCATCATGACCATGCACGACATCTCGCTGAAGCCACGCGATCCGCGCCAGGGCCCGGTCGGCAGCGGACCGCTCGTTCTCGAGGGGACCGTCAAGACCTACCGCTACCTCGACGAAGAAGAAGCCGCCGCCGCCAGTGAGCAGGCGGGCAGCGCCGGAGGAGCCAAGTGATGATGCGATCGGGGGAAAGCTCCGGACCCCGCGCCGCCGCGCGAGCCGCGCTGCTCGCCTTGTGCTGCGCGGCCCTGCTGGTCGGCTGCGGTCGTGGCAAGTCGGACCTGGAGGCTTACGTGGCCGAAGTCCAGGCGCGCCCCGGGCCGCCGCTGGAACCGCTGCCGGTGATGCAGCAGTTCGAAACCTTCGAATACGCCGCCGAAGGCATGCGCGATCCTTTCAGCGCGCCAATCGACGACGCCGCCTCGGCCGGCGGTGCCGGACCCAGCCCGATCCCCGAGCGCCGCAAGGAAGTGCTCGAGGCCTACCCGCTGGACAGCCTGGACATGGTCGGCACGCTCGGCGAGCCACCGAACCTGGTGGGCCTGGTGATGGATCCCGATCGTGTCGTGCATCGCGTGCGGATCGGCAACTACATGGGTCAAAGCGACGGTCGCATCACGGTGATCGAGCAAGACCGTATCGAACTTGAGGAACTGGTGTCGGACGGTGCCGGCGGTTGGCTGCAGCGCGACGCCACGGTGGCCCTGGACGACCAATAGGCATTGGGGGATAGCACGATGACCGCGATCGACACGTATTTCCGGGGAATCGGGCACAGCCTGGTCCGACGCACGTCGGGCTGGCTGCTCCTCCCACTGCTGGCCGTGAGCGCGACCTGCGCGGCTGAAAATGTCCTGAACGAGGTGGGCTTCAGTGCCGCCGGTGGCGGCCAGGTCGACGTCGTTCTGGAACTGGCCGGTCCGGCCAGCGACGCCCAGGTATTCACCACCGAACAGCCGCCGCGCATCGCCATCGACCTGCCCGACACCCGCTCGGCGGTCGAGAAGCGCCGCATCCCGGTGGGCACCGGGGCGACCAGCTCGATCTCGGTGGTCGAGGCCGCCGGTCGCACCCGCGTGGTGGTGGATCTGTTCCGCAACGCCTCCTACGACACGCGCGTGGAAGGCAACCGTTTCATCGTTTCCATCGCCGGCGGCTCGGGCGCCGGTTCGGCCGCCAGCGGCAGCACGGGGGCCTCGCCGGATCCGTCCAAGCGCGTGCCCGCGTCGCTGGAGGTCACCAACATCGACTTCCGCCGGTCCCCGGACGGCGCCGGCCGGGTGATCCTGAACTTCAGCGGCGATGGCGCCGCGGCCGACCTGCGCACCGAGGGCAACCAGGTCGTGGTGGAACTGACCAACGTGGCGCTGCCGTCGAATCTGGCGCAGCGGCTGGACGTCACCGACTTCGCCACCCCGGTGGATTCGATCGAGGCGCGCTCTTGGCGCGGCGGCACCCAGGTACGGATCGATGCAGACGCCAACTCCGAGCCGCTGGCCTACCAGACCGGCCAGGAGTACGTGGTCGAGATCGTGCCCAGGGCAATGGCCGAGTCCGCGGATGCCACCATCATCGGCGTCGGACAGGATGCCCCGGTGGTCTATGCGGGCCAGCCGGTGACCTTCAACTTCCAGGACATCCCGGTCCGCACCGTGCTGCAGCTGATTGCCGAGGAGTCGGGGCTGAACGTGGTGGTCGCCGACTCGGTGCAGGGCAACATCACGCTGCGTCTGGTCAATGTGCCCTGGGACCAGGCGCTGGACATCATCCTGCGCGCCAAGCAGCTGGACAAGCGCCGCGAGGGCGGCGTGATCTGGGTGGCGCCGCAGTCCGAGATCGCCTCCTTCGAGCAGGCCAAGGCCGACGCCCGCATTGCGCTGGAGCAGCGCTCGCCGACCGTGACCGAGTACATCCCGATCAACTACGCCAGCGCCGAGGACATCGCGGCGCTGCTGACCGAACAGGCCGAAGTCGGTGACGTAGGCGGCGGCGGTGCCGGTGGCGGCAGCCAGCAGGTCAGCCGCGGCTTCCTGTCGGCGCGTGGCAGCGTCACCTTCGACAAGCGCACCAACACGCTGCTGGTCAACGACATCCCCGAGAAGATCGTGGAGATCCGCGCGCTGGTGCAGCTGCTCGACCGCCCGGTCGACCAGGTGCTGATCGAGTCGCGCATCGTGATTGCCACCGAGGACTTCTCGCGCGAGATCGGCGCGCGCTTCGGCATCAGCGGTTTCGGCACGCCGGACGACAACCTGGTGGTCACCAGCGGCAGCCTGGAGAGCACGACCAACTTCACCAACGACCTGGCCAACAACGTCGTGCCGCCGTCGTTCCTGT
Organism: Lysobacteraceae bacterium; assembly: GCA_035686365.1. Classification (GTDB taxonomy): domain Bacteria; phylum Pseudomonadota; class Gammaproteobacteria; order Xanthomonadales; family Xanthomonadaceae; genus DASRZM01. The sequence goes on from DASRZM010000049.1 coordinate 62,474, forward strand.
TCCCGGACGGGCTCAATGTCAACATGCCGGCCCAGGCCCCCAATGCGGCCAGCGCCGCGCTGTCGATCCTGACCGGCGACTTCATGATCGACCTGGAACTCTCCGCGCTGGAGGCCGAAGGCCGCGGCGAGACCGTCGCCAATCCGCGCGTGATCACCTCCAACCAGCAGGAGGCGGTGATCAAGCAGGGCGACGAGGTCGGCTACGTCACGCTGCAGCAGGGCGCCGGCGCGACCGGCAACTTCACGGTCGAGTTCAAGGAAGTGGTGCTCGAGCTCAGGGTCACGCCGACCATCACCCAGGACGACCGCGTGTTCCTGAAGATGAACGTCAAGAAGGACGAGGTGGAGGGCTTCATAACCACGCCGCTGTTCAGCGTGCCGCAGATCTCCAAGCGCGAGATCAACACCTCGGTCCTGGTCGAGGACGGGCAGACGGTGGTGCTGGGCGGCGTCTACGAGTTCCGCTCCACCGAAGACCTGGCCAAGGTACCGTTCCTGGGCGACATCCCGGGCTTGGGCGCACTGTTCCGCAACAAGCTCAAGGACCAGCAGAAGGCCGAGTTGCTGATCTTCGTCACCCCGCGCATCCTCAAGTTCGCGGCACGCTGACGGAGCCGGGCCAGGGTACCGCGCGGGGCTGCCGGTCGGCGGCCCCGCGACGTTTGCGACCGGCCCAGGAGCACCGGTGGCTGCAGCCCGCATCCAGCTAGAACCCGGACAGGTGCTCTTCCGCGAGGGCGACCCGCCCGGTTCGGCGTTCCTGATCGAGCACGGCCGGCTCGAGATCACCACCACGCGTCAGGGCGATTCGATCGTCCTGGGGCGGCTGGGCGCCGGCGACCTGCTCGGCGAGATGGCCGTGATCGACGATGCGCCGCGCACCGCGACGGTCACGGCACTGGAAGCCAGCAGCCTGCTGGTCATCGATCGCGGCCAGATCGCCGACCGCCTCGCCAACGCCGACCCGATCATCCGGGGCCTGCTGGAAAGCCAGCTCACGCGCTACCGGGGCGGCCTCAAGGCGCTCACCGGCGCTGAATCCGGGATCCAGGGCCGGGCGCCGGGACCGCGCAGCCGCCGTGCGGCGCTGGCCGGCGTCAGCAAGATGCGCCTGGACGCGCAGCTGCGCGAGGCGCTGGACAGCGAGCAGCTCGAGGTGCGTTACCAGCCGGTCCTGTCGGTGCACAGCGGTACGGTGGCGGGATTCGAGGCGCTGATCCGCTGGACCCACCCCGAGCGCGGGCCGATCTCGCCTGCGGAGTTCATCGCACTGGCCGAGGAAACCTCGCTGATCGTACCGGTCGGGGAATACGTGATCGACGCGGCCTGCCGGGCGCTGGTCGCGTTCCGCGGCAAGGCCGGCCAGCAGCTGCCTTTCATCGCCATCAACGTCTCGCCGCGCCAGCTCGGCGCCGAGGGGCTGATCGAGCGCATCGTGGAGCGCTTCCGCGCACTGTCGCTGCCGCCGGGCGCGATCAAGGTGGAGATCACCGAGAGCCAGGCCCTCAGCGGCCCGGACGCCGAAGGCGTGATGCGACTCTGCCGGGAGCACGGGATCGGCGTTGCCCTGGACGACTTCGGGACCGGTTACTCCAACCTGGCGCACCTGCACGAGTTGCGCTTCGACACGGTCAAGATCGACCAGGCCTTCGCGCGCAACATGATGGAATCGACCCGGGCGATGGCGATCATCGAATCGATCGTCGCGATGGTGCATGCACTGGAGGCCGAAGCGCTGGTGGAGGGGATCGAGACCGAGGACCAGTTGCAGGTACTCAGGCGTCTGGGCTGCCGCTACGCGCAGGGCTACCTGATCGGGAAGCCGCTGACCCTGGTGGAGGCGCTCGAGCGCGTCTAAGGAACCTCTGAACCAGTTCAGTGGTTCGCGCGCCATGGATGGCGCGCTCGCGGGTCAAGCACGCAAGTGCTTGATCCGGAGGAGCCGAGTCCGGACATGTGCCGGACTCGGCGCGTCTGATCGAGTCCAGGATGGACTTGATCAGACCTTCCCTAAGGGCCGGTCGCGACCTCCGGCCCGCGCCTGCTGCGGGGAACCCTACTGAACTGCGCTGGTCCAATGGCGGATGACAGGCGCACCCTTGGTACCGGCCGGCGCCCGCGGTGGCCGGCTGTCCCGAAGCGGACGCCGGGAATCGACCTGGATCCGACCCCGGATCCGACCCTGAAACCGACCCTGAAACCGACTCGAGAGCAGATCCGGACGAATGGATGCCCCAGCAGACCACAGCACCGCCACACTGCATGCGACCTTCATCGCGCTGAGCGAGTCGCTCGGCCGCACCATCATCGGCCAGGACAGGCTGGTCAACCGGCTGCTCATCGCCCTGCTCGCCGACGGCCATCTGCTGGTGGAGGGCGCGCCCGGACTGGCCAAGACGACGGCAGTCAAGGAGCTGGCCGCGCGCGTGGAGGGCGACTTCCACCGCATCCAGTTCACGCCGGACCTGCTGCCGGCGGACCTGACCGGTACCGAGATCTACCGTCCGCAGGAAGGCCGCTTCGAGTTCCAGCCCGGTCCGCTGTTCCACAACCTACTGCTGGCCGACGAAGTCAACCGGGCCCCGGCCAAGGTGCAGTCGGCGCTGCTCGAAGCGATGGGCGAGCGCCAGATCACGGTCGGCCGGGTCACCTACCCGCTGCCGGAACTGTTCCTGGTGATGGCCACGCAGAATCCGATCGAACAGGAGGGCACCTATCCGCTGCCCGAGGCGCAGCTCGACCGCTTCCTGATGCACCTGCGCATCGGCTACCCGGACGCCGAGGCCGAGGTCCGGATCCTCGTGCTGGCGCGCACCCGCGCCCGCGCCCAACTCGGTCATGAGCCGGCCCGGCGCGCGCGGGTGGACGGGCAAAGCATCTTCGCCGCGCGCCAGGCCGTGCTCGACGTCCACATGGCACCGGAACTGGAGCGTTACATCGTCGAACTGGTGCTGGCCACGCGTGAGGCTGCGAGCTACGACGAGGCCACGGCCCGCAGGATCGCCTTCGGCGCCAGCCCGCGCGGCACCATCGCCCTGGACCGCTGTGCGCGTGCGCATGCGTGGCTCGCCGGGCGCGACTACGTCACGCCCGAGGACGTGCACGCGGTTGCGTTGGAGGTGTTGCGTCACCGGGTGCTGATCACCTTCGAGGCCGAGGCCGAGGGCGTCACTTCCGACGCGGTCATCGAAGCGCTGCTGGCGCGCGTTCCGCTGCCATGAGCACCCTGGGAGTCCGCGCCGATCTGCGTGAGCTGATCGGCATTCGTCCGCGCGTGGCCGAGCTCCAGCGCACCCGCTACCGCCGTCGCAGCCGCGAGCGCGATGCCGGGGTCGCACGCTCGGCCTTCCGCGGCCGCGGCATGGAGTACGCCGAGTCCCGCCCTTATGCACCCGGAGACGACGTGCGCCAGATGGACTGGCGGGTCACCGCGCGGACCGGCCGGCCGCACACCAAGCTGTTCCAGCCCGAGCGCGACCGGGTCACCGCCCTGGTGGTCGACCGTTCGGCCGCGATGCAGTTCGGTACGCGGGTGTGCTTCAAGTCGGTGCAGGCAGCGCGGATCGGTGCGCTGCTGGGCTGGTTCGCGCTCACCGGTGGCGATCGGCTGGCCGCGGCGGCCGGCGGGGAAGTGATCCCGCCCGCCGCAGGCCGCCAGGGTCTGATGCGCGTGCTCGCGGCACTGGCGCGCTGGACCGCGCCGGAGTCCGGGGCCGCGCCGCTGTCGGTCGCGCTGACCGCGGCCGGGCGGGTGCTCAAGACCGGCAGCCACGTCCTGATCCTGGCCGATGCGCGCAGCCTGGATCCAGCCTGCGAGCCGGCGCTGGCCGCACTGGCGCGGCACAACGATGTGCTGGTCGCGCTGGTGCACGATGCACTGGAAGCCGAAGCGCCGCCGCCGGCGCGCTACGCACTGACCGATGGCAGCACGCGCATCCAGGTCGATACCGCGGCCGCCAGCGCGCGGTCGGCCTGGCGCGCATGCTTCCAGGACATGCGCGATGCCGCGGACGAACGCCTGGCGTCGGTGGGCCTGGCGGGCGTACCGGTCAGCGTGGCCGACGACCCGGTGCAGGCATTGCGTGCGCTGCTGCGCACGCCGGGACGGATCCGGCGGGCAGCCTGATGCAGGGGCCGACGCTGCGCGACATCCATTGGCCGCCGGAGCCGTCCTGGTGGCCGCCGGCGCCGGGCTGGTGGCTGCTCGCAGTCATCGCGGCCGGGGTCCTGTGGCTGCTCGTGCGCGCGCTGCTGCGGACGCTGCGCCGGTGGCGGCGGCGCGTTGCCGTCGACGCCCTGTTCGATGCCACACTCGCGCGCGCCGGCGACGATGGGCGCGCGCGCATTGCGGCGGTCTCGCACCTGCTGCGACGGGCCTGTCGCGTCAGGGAGGCTCCGGCTGCGGCAGTCGGCGGAGAGGCCTGGCTGCACTTCCTCGACGGCGAGGATCCGCAGCGACCGTTCTCGCAGGGCCCGGGCAGGGTGCTGCTCGAGGCACCGTTCCGGCCCACGGCGGTGCCGGTGGACGAGCAGGTCCTGGAGCTGGCCCGCGCGCGCCTGCACGAACTGGCCGGTACGCGGCAATGAGCGAGTTCCTGTGGCCCTGGATCGCATTGGCGCTGCCGCTGCCGTGGATCCTGCGGCGGCTGCTGCCGGGCGCGCGCCGCCAGCTTCCGGCGCTGCGCGCGCCGTTTGCCGGCGAACTGGCGCGGGTCGCCGGTCTGGATCGCGGCGTGCTCGCACCGCGGCTGCTGTTGCCGGCGCTGGTCTGGGGACTGCTGTGTCTGGCGGCGATGCGCCCGGTGGCGCTCGGCGAGGTCGTGGCCCCGCCTGCCAGCGGCCGCGACCTGCTGCTGGCGGTGGATGTCTCCGGCAGCATGGCCGCCGACGACATGGAGCTGGGGCGCCGCCGGGTCACTCGCCTGACCGCGGTCAAGGCCGTGGTCGCCGACTTCCTGGACCGCCGCGTCGGCGACCGCGTCGGTCTGCTGCTGTTCGGGCAGCGTCCCTACCTGGTGACGCCGTTGACCTTCGACCGCGGCGCCGTGCGCGGGCAGCTGCTGGATTCGCAGGTCGGCATCGCCGGGCGCGAAACCGCGATCGGCGATGCCATCGGGCTGGCCGTCAAACGCCTGCGCGAGATGCCGCAGCAGCAGCGTGTACTGATCCTGCTCACCGACGGCGTCAACACCGCCGGTGTGCTCGAACCGCGCAAGGCAGCCGAGTTGGCCGCCGCGGAGAACGTGCGCATCTACGCGATCGGCATCGGCAGCGAGCCCGGCCAGACCCGCTTCTTCGGCATGCGGATTCCGACGCAGGGTGCCGAGATCGACGAAGAAACGCTTACCGCGGTCGCCGAGGGCACCGGCGGGCGCTACTTCCGCGCGCGCGACACCACCGAGCTGGCCGGCATCTACGCCGAGCTCGACCGCCTGGAACCGGTTGCGGACGAGGGAGAGCCGATCCGGCCGCGCATCGAACGGTATGTGTGGCCGCTGGGCGCCGCGCTGGCGCTGGCGGGCTTGGGCGTACTGGCGGGCGTACGTCGCCGGGAGCTCGCGGCATGGCACTGACCACGCTGGTCTTCCTGCGTCCATGGTGGCTGCTCGCGCTGCTGGCCGTGCCGCTGGTCTGGGCCTTGTCGCGCCGGCTCGGCGACCGCAGCGGTGGCTGGTCGCGCGCCGTGGATGCGCACCTGCTGCCGCACCTGCTCGAACCCGGCGCCCGGCATGGCGGGGGCCTCGTGCTTGCGCTGGCCTGGGCCCTGGCGGTGACGGCCATGGCCGGTCCCAGCCTGCGTGAGGCGCCGCAGCCGCTGCTGCGCCGCGAGGCGCCGCTGGCGATCGCCCTTTCGATGGCCCCGACCATGCTCGCCGGCGACCTCAAGCCCAGCCGCGCAGAGCGCGCCCGCTACGAAGTCGCCGACCTGGTGCGCGCGCGCAGCGACGGCCAGTTCGCCCTGGTTGCCTACGCCCGGGACGCCTACACGGTGGTGCCGGTGACCGAGGACGGCAGGACCCTGCTGGCGCTGCTCGAGGCGCTGTCGCCGCTGGTCATGCCGGTGGCCGGTGACGATCCAGGCGAAGCGATCGCCCATGCGGCCGGCCTGCTGGCCGATGCCGGGTTCGCGCGCGGCGACATCCTGCTGATCGCAGACAGTGCCGACGAGGCGGCCGTCGCCGCCGCCGCCGATGCCGCTCGCGACGGATACCGGGTCTCCGTGCTCGGCGTGGGCACCGAGGTCGGCGCACCGGTCGCGTTGCCCGGTGGCGGCGGCTTCCTGCGCGGCAGCGATGGCGAGGTGCTGCTGCCCCGGCTGCAGGCCGATGCGCTGCAGCGGCTGGCCGCTGCCGGTGGCGGGCGCTACGCGCCGATCGAGCCGGGCACCGGCGACGTTGCCTCCCTGGGGCTGCTGGAGGCCGGCAGCACCGGGGACGTGCGCACTGCCGAAGGGTTCGAGCGCCGGCAGCGGATCGACGATGGCCCGTGGCTGCTGCTGGGGTTGTTGCCGCTGGCCGCGCTGGCGTTCCGGCGCGGATGGCTGGCCTGTCTGCCGCTGCTGCCCGCGCTGTGGCTGCTGCCGGCCCCGGCACAGGCGATCGACTGGCAGGGTCTGTGGCAGCGCGACGACCAGAGGGCCTACCGGGCGCTGCAACAGAACCAGCCCGATCTCGCGCGCGAACTGGCCCGGGATCCGGCCATCGGTGCTGCGGCCGCTTACCGCAGCCAGGATTATCCGGCGGCGGCGCAGACCTGGTCGCAACTGGACGAAGCCGACGCGCACTACAACCGCGGCAACGCCCTGGCGAAGGCGCAGCGCTACCAGGAGGCGCTGACCGCGTACGACCAGGCGCTGGCGCACGACCCGGACATGGAGGACGCCAAGGCCAACCGCGACGCGGTCGAGCGCTGGCTGCAGCAGCGCAGCGAGCAGTCCTCGTCGGGGCAGGAGCCGGAGGATTCGCCGCAGCAGCAGCAAGGCGACGGCGAACCGTCGGACCGGGCCGAGGACCCGAGCCGGTCGCAAGCCGAGCAGGAGGCGGGCGAAGGCGGGCAGCAGGACCGTGGATCCGACCAGCCACCCGACAGCGAGAACGGTGGGAATGCCGGCGAGCGCAATGCCGATGGCAACGACGCCGGCGATGCCCGGGATCAGACGCCCGAGCAGCAGCGCGAGGCCGCGCAGAAATTTGCCGAGGAGATGGAGCGGGCACTGCAGGCGCAGGACCGGCACGACGGACCGGCCGCAGCCGAGGTCGAGGCCGACCCGGGGCAGCGTGAACGCGAGCAGGCGGTGGAACAATGGTTGCGACGGGTGCCCGACGATCCGGGCGGGCTGTTGCGCCGCAAGTTCGCGATCGAACACCAGCGGCGGCAGCAGCAGGGAGACGACCGATGAGGCTGCGCCTGGCATCGGTACTGGCCGGACTGGCGCTGTTCGCGGCTGCGCTGGATGTGGGTGCACAGCCGCGCGCGTGGCTGGACCGCGACAGCATCCAGCTCGGGGAAACCGTGACACTGAACATCGAGGCCGGCGCCGGCGCCGACGAACCGGACTTCTCGGTACTGGCTCGCGACTTCGAACTGCTGGGCACCTCCAGCCGCACGCAGTTGAGCTTCAGCAACGGGCGCCGAAGCGCCAGCACGCTGTGGGCGGTCGCGCTGGAGCCGCGCCGCGAGGGCACCATCGCGATCCCGGCCTTCGACCTGGGTGGCCCCGGCAGCACCCGGCCGCTGACGCTGGCGGTGCGAGCGGCCCTCGCGCCGGCCGACGCCGACTCCGGCGCCAACGTGTTCCTTGAAATCGAGGCCGAACCGCTCGAACCCTACGTCCAGCAGCAGGTGCGATACACCGTGCGCCTGCACTATGCGGTGACCCTGCTCGAAGGCCAGCTCGACGAGCCGGCGGCCGACGGCGTGGAGCTGCGCCGACTCGGCAGCGACCGCAGTTACCGCACGACGCTGGCCGGCCGCCGCTACAACGTGGTGGAGCGGCGCTATGCGCTGATTCCCGAGCGCAGCGGTGAACTCACCGTCCCGGGCCCGCGCTTCCGCGGACGTGCGCTGGGCGCGCGGCGCTCGTTCTCGATCGACGGCGACCCGGTCGCGGCCCGCGGCGAGTCCCTGGTGTTGAACGTGCGCACCGCGCCCGACGGCGCACCCTCGCCGTGGCTGCCCGCGCGCGAGCTGCAGCTGGAGCGGACCGACCCGGCGCTGCCGGCGGAAGTGTCCGTCGGCGAGCCGGTCACCATCACCGTGCGCCTGAGCGCCCAGGGACTGGGGTCGTCCCAGCTGCCCGAAATCGAGCTGCCGCCGATCGAGGGTGCGCAGGTGTACCCGGACCTGCCGAGCACGCGCGAGAGCGAGGACCAGGGTTGGTTGACCGGTGTGCGCGAGCGACGTTTCGCGATCGTGCCCGAGCGCGCCGGCGAGTTGCAGCTGCCGGCGATCGAGATCGCGTGGTGGGACGTGGGTTCCGACCGCGTGGCCCGGGCTGCGATCGCGCCAGCCATGATCCGCGTGCTGCCGGCAGCGGGGTCGATGCCGGATCCCGCGGACACGCCCGCGTCGGCGCCGGTACCCGGATCCGTGCAAACGTCCGCAGGCTCGAACGGTCCCGGGGTCTGGCCATGGCTGGCTGCGGCACTCGCGGCGGCATGGGCGCTGACGCTGGCATGGGCCTGGTCTGTGCGGCGTCCGCGTGCCGGCCGCGCCGGGACTGCGCCGGCGGCGGAGCCGGCTCCGCCTGCGCCGTCCCTGGAGGAGGCACTGCGCAGCGGCGAGGCGGCCCGCATCGTGGCGGCCCTGCTGGCCGCCGCCGCTAGACAGGGGCGGACGGTCCGCAACCTGGGCGAGCTGGCGGCGGCGGTGGCTGATCCGGCGCAGGCGCGGGCCCTGCAGCGCTTCGAGCGTGCCCGTTTCGGCGATGGCGACGGTGACCGCACCGCCGCGCTGGCCGATCTGCGCGCGGCCTTCCGCGGCCGGCTGCGGTTCCAGACGCCGCGCACCGGCCACGGCGCGGAAGCCTTGCCGCCGCTGTATCCAGATCACACGGCGCGCTGAGCGGCGCGACCGGGTTTGCCCGCGCCTCGGGGCTGCGAGAGAATGCGCGGCCCGCGCGCGGCGCGCCCGTGCGTGCCCAGCGACCTCTTCCCGCCGCCACGCCCGACCCGATGCCGACCCGCCGCGAGCTTGCCAACGCCATCCGCTTCCTCGCCGCCGATGCCGTCGAGGCGGCCCAGTCGGGGCATCCGGGCATGCCCATGGGCATGGCCGACATCGCCGAGGTGCTCTGGAACGACTTCCTCAAACACAACCCGGCCAATCCGCAATGGGTCGACCGCGACCGTTTCGTCCTGTCCAATGGTCACGGCTCCATGCTGCAGTACGCGCTGCTGCACCTGTCCGGCTACGAACTGCCGCTGGAGGAGCTGAAGAACTTCCGCCAGCTGCATTCGAAGACCGCCGGTCACCCCGAAGCCGCAGAGACGCCGGGCGTGGAGACCACCACCGGACCGCTCGGGCAGGGGCTGGCCAACGCCGTGGGCATGGCGCTGGCCGAACAGGTGCTGGCCGAGCGGTTCAACCGGCCCGAGTATGCCATCGTCGACCACTACACCTGGGTCTTCGTCGGCGACGGCTGCCTGATGGAAGGCATCTCGCACGAGGCCTGTTCTCTGGCCGGAACGCTCGGGCTGGGCAAGCTGGTGGTGTTCTACGACGACAACGGCATCTCGATCGATGGCCAGGTCCAGGGCTGGTTCACCGACGACACGCCGGCCCGTTTCGAAGCCTACGGCTGGCACGTGGTGCGCGCGGTCGACGGGCACGACCCCGGGGCCGTGACCGCGGCGATCCGGGCGGCGCAGTCCGAATCCGACCGGCCCTCGCTGATCTGCTGCCGCACGGTGATCGGATACGGGGCGCCCAACAAGCAGGGCTCCGAATCCACGCACGGGGCGCCGCTGGGCAAGGACGAAGTCGCAGCGGCGCGCGAGCACCTGGGCTGGGCGCATGGTCCGTTCGAGATCCCCGAGGAGATCTACGGCGGATGGCGGGCGGTCAATGCCGGCAAGGTCCGCGAGGCGCAGTGGGAACAGCTGTTCGAGCGCTACGCGCGGACCTACCCGCAGCTGGCCGCGGAGTTCCTGCGGCGGATGCGCGGCGAGCTGCCGCTGGAGTTCGAGGAGGTGGCCGAGGAGCAGCTGCGGAATCTGCAGTCCCGGGGGCCGGATGTGGCCTCACGCAAGGCATCCCAGATGGCGCTGGATGCATTCGGCCCGGTGCTGCCGGAGCTGATCGGCGGCTCGGCCGACCTGGCGCATTCGAACCTGACCCTGTGGAAGGGTTCGAAGGATGTGCGCGGCAGCGGCAGGGACGGCAACTACGTGTACTACGGCGTGCGCGAGTTCGCGATGAGCGCGATCAGCAACGGCCTGGCCGTGCACGGCGGGCTGATTCCCTACGACGCCACCTTCCTGGTGTTCTCCGACTATGCGCGCAATGCCGTGCGCATGAGCGCGCTGATTCCCGCAGCCGCGATCCACGTGTACACGCACGACTCCATCGGTCTGGGCGAGGACGGCCCCACCCACCAGCCGGTGGAACATCTGGCCAGCCTGCGCTACATCCCCAACAACGAACTGTGGCGTCCCTGCGATGCGGTGGAGAGTGTTGCGGCGTGGCGGCGCGCGATCCAGCGCCGCGACGGGCCGGTGTGCCTGGTCTTCAGCCGCCAGACCCTGAAGCACCAGCCGCGCACCGGGGAGCAGCTGGCCGACATCGCGCGCGGCGGCTACGTGCTGCTGGATCCGGAGGACGGGCGCTTCGAGGCGATCCTGATCGCGACCGGCTCGGAAGTCGAACTGGCGATGGAAGCCGCCCGCCGGCTGGGTGCCGAGGGCACGCCGGTGCGCGTGGTTTCGATGCCGTGCACCTCGATGTTCGATGCCCAGCCGGTCCATTGGCGCGAGGCCGTGCTGCCCTCCTGGTGCGCGCGCCGGGTGGCGATCGAGGCCGCCCATCCGGACTTCTGGTGGAAGTACGTGGGCCTGTCCGGCGCCGTGGTCGGCCTGGCGCGCTTCGGCGCCTCGGCGCCGGCCAAGGACCTGTTCGAGCACTTCGGTTTCAGCGTCGGGCACGTTGTCGCCGCCGTGCGGGACCTGGGCTGAGGATCGATCGTGCAAGCACCGGCACCCACACCCAGTCAGGTCACGCAGATCGGCGCCGGGCGTGTGGCCGTCTACGACGACCTGCTGGCGCCCGCGCACTGCGAACAGTTGTTCGGCGTACTTGGCAAGTCGGGCTTCACGCGCAGCGAGGTCGCACGACCCGAAACCGCGCAGTTCAGGCACTGGGCCACGGAAATTCCGTTGCAGGCGCTGCCGAAGATGCCGTTCTACGAGCCGACGCTGCAGGCCGTTTCCGGTTTCGATCCGCAACACCGGTACCGCGTCTATCGCAGTTACGTCAATGCCGCGTTCTACGGGGACATGCTCTTTTCCCACACCGATTGCCTGCCTGGTGCCGGTGAATTGACGGCGCTGTGGTACGTGTGCGCCCGATGGGATCCGGAATGGGGCGGCGAGACGCTGTTCTTCGATGGGGCGATGGACGCGCGCGCCGTGGTCAGTCCGCGGCCGGGCCGCCTGGTCGTGTTCGACGGCGAGCTGACCCACGTGGGTCGGCCGCCCAACCGGATCTGCACCGATCCGCGCTACACGCTGGCGCTCAAGCTCGAGCGCATCGCCGGCTGAGTTCAGGCCCGGCGCAGGGCCAGGTGCAGCAGGCGCGCCTGCAGTCGTTCACGCAGGCCCCGGGGCGCCGCCAGTTGCATCCGCTCCATCGCCTCGGCATCGCGCGATCCCGAGGCCAGCAAGCCAGCGGCGATCGCACGCACCTTGCCGGGTCCCGAGGCGGTGTTGCGCCGCAGCCAGCCCAGCGCGCGGACCAGGCGCTGCTCGATGTCGGTGAAATCCGAGCCGAGCGGATAGTCCGGCAGGAGCCCGTCGGTACGGAACGGCGCCAGGGTTTCGGCCAGTCTCGAAGCGGTATTGTCCGCCCAGCGCGCGGGCGGACCGAATCCGGGCGCGAGCTTGCGCGCGGCGCGCGCCTTGTCCAGCAGCCCGGGCTGGAAGCGCGCCTCTGCAATCGCCGTGGTGGCGATCACGCAGTCCTCGTCGCTGCGCCCGCGCAGATCGGCGATGCCGTACTGGGTGATGGCGAGATCGCGCAGGTGGCGGGGGATGGTCAGGTTCGGATACGACCAGCGCACATTGGAGGTGGCCGCTGCGCCGTGGCCGTGGGTGGCGCGGAACAGCAGCGCCGAGCGCGCATCGGACAGTGCGTGCGCCATCGCCACGAAGTTGTACTGGCCGCCCACGCCCGAGACGACCCGTCCATCCTCGAGCGTGTCCGAGGCGGCCGCGCCCAGCGCGGTCACCAGCATGCAGGTGTTGAAGAAGCGCGCATCCACACGCTGCAGCCTCTCCAGCGTCTCCTGGCCGCCGTAGAGCTCGTTGATGTGCGATACGCGCGTCATGGCGATGCGCCGCCGCCCCTCCTCCGGCAGTTCGCGCAGCCAGCGGTAGAAATCCCGCGAGCCCAGGAAAAACGCGCCGTGCAGGAACTGGCCCTCCTGTTGCAGTCGCCTGAGGTCGGCCTCTCCCGCGTGCCCGCCGCGCAACCGGCGCATCAGGTCCACATCCTCGACCACCAGCCGCCGCACCACGCCGGCCTCGACCAGGTGCATGAAGCCGTCCATGATCATCTCGCTGGCGCCGAAGAGCCCGTGCTGGAACGGGCCCAGCCCGCCGCAGGCGCGCACCAGCGGCGAGCTTGCCGCGTCCGGCCAAAGGGCAGCGACGATCCGCCGGTACTCGTCATTGCGGGTGTGGCGCAGCACCAGCGCATGGGTCAAGGCATCGGAGAGCGCGCCGATCCCGATCTGCAGCGAGCCGCCGTCGCGTACCAGCGTGCTGGCGTACAGGCCGATCGCGTGATCGGCGTCGGCCACCGGCTCGCGGACCAGGCCGAACAGGGCAGGTGCCGGTCCGTCCGGTTCGACCACCAGGTCGAAGAACTCGCGCGGCACTTCCGCGGTGCCACCCATGTAGGGCAGCTGCGGATGCACCTCGGCGATCAGCATGGGCCGGTCCAGGCCGCGCCGTGCGATCTCGTCGAGCAGGTCCAGGGTGACGTCCGGGTTGCAGCTCAGGCTCAGGTGGCGGCCGTCGGCACCGGCCGCGACCAAATGCACGATCACGTTGATGCCGCGCCCGGCGACCGCCTGCGCCACGTGGGTGTAGTTCAGGCTGGTGTAGTGTCGCTGCGCCGAGCTCGACCCGAGCAGGGCGCCGGACTGCAGGTAGAACTCCTCGACCGTGATGTTCGGCGGCAGCGCGTCGTTGCGCTGGGCGATCGCGTAGTCGAGCACCGGATAGCCGGAACCGAGATGACGATCCAGGAAGGGCGCGAGGAAACGCCGCTCGAGCCCGGGGGCGGGCGAGGGCGGAGTCAGCGACAGCGCAGTCAGGAGGGTCAGCGGCCGCGAACCGTCCTGCTCGGCGATCCGGTAGATCGCATTGAGCAGGCGGTTGGGCTTGCCCAGCCCCAGTGGCGCGGCCAGCACCAGGGGACCGCTCGTGCGCGCGAACACTTCCCGTGCGGCGTCGTCGATCCGGGTCAGCGTCGTGGATTCGCGCATGCGGGGCTCCGGCGGGATCGTCGCGGCCATTGTGCACGCGTGCGGGCCGGCGGAGCTTCCTCAGGAAAGGTCTGAGCAAGTCCATCCTGGACTTGATCAGACACGCCGGGCCCGGCACATGTCCGGACTCGGCTCCGCCGGATCAAGCACTTGCGTGCTTGATCCGCGAGCGCGCCATCCATGGCGCGCGAACCTCTGAACGTGTTCAGAGGTTCCTCAGAGCCGGTCCAGCGGCAGCTTCAGGTAGCGCACGCCGTTGTCCTCCGGCGGCGGCAGTGCACCGGCGCGCAGGTTGACCTGCAAGGAGGGCAGCATCAGCGTGGGCATCGGCAGGGTCGCGTCGCGGGCGGTGCGCAGGGCAACGTACTCGTCCTCGCCGACGCCGTCGCGCACATGGATGTTGTCGCTGCGCTGCTCGGCTACGCTGGTCTGGCAGCGCCGCGCGCGATCCTGCGGCGGATAGTCGTGGCATACGAACATGCGGGTGTCTCCGGGCAGCTCCAGCAGCCTGCGGACCGAACGGTACAGCGTGGCCGCATCGCCGCCGGGGAAGTCACAGCGGGCGGTTCCCACGTCCGGCATGAACAGCGTATCGCCGACGAACAGGGCATCGCCGACCAGGTAGCTGACGCTGTCGGGGGTGTGCCCCGGGGTGGCGACGACCTGGACCTGCAGTCCGCCGATCAGGAAGCGCTCGCCGTCTGCGTACAGGTGGTCGAACTGCGAACCGTCCCTCGGGACCTCGTCGCCGAAGTTGAACACCGGGCCGAACGCCGAGATCACCGCGCCGATGCCCCGGCCGATGGCGATCCGTCCGCCGACCTGGTCCCGCAGCCAGCGCGCCGCGGTCAGGTGGTCGGCGTGGGCGTGCGTTTCCAGGATCCACTCCACCACGAGACCCCGCTGCCCGGCGACGTCGGCGATCCGCTGTGCCGATGCGGTCCCGGTGCGGCCCGACTTCGGGTCGAAGTCGAGCACCGGGTCGATCACGGCTGCGCACTGCGAGCGCGGGTCGACCACCAGGTAGGTCCAGGTGGCGGTGGCCTCGTCGAAGAACGGCAGGACTTCCGGGTTCATTCCGCCTTCCGGATGCTGCGACTCAGGTGCGTTGCGG
>DASRZM010000050.1:0-3227 GCA_035686365.1 Lysobacteraceae bacterium
CAGACGTGACCTTCGCGTGGCAGCTGTCTTTGCTACCTTGCAGCGGCGTGACTACAGCCGGCAGGGTCCCAGAGGCGAGCGCAACCAGTCAACCGGGCACGCCGGTGTTCGATGCGCCGTGGCCGCTGCGTGGCACGCCCGCGTTCGAAGCCACGCCGCCCGCTTGGCGCGAACGTTTCGCTGAGCGTTTTCTGCGCGACCTGACCAGAAACGTCATCGACCCGTGGTATCCGGTCTGCGTCGACCGCCAGGCGGGCGGCTTCCTGTGCGACTTCGACAGCCGCTGGCGCCCACGCGGCGCACAGCGGCGCATGCTGGAGTTCCAGGCGCGCCAGACTCGCACGGCGGCTCGCTTCGGGCAGGCCTTTCCGGAGCGCGTCGAGTTCCGTGAGATCGCGCTGCACGGTCTGCGCTACCTGCGCGAGGTCATGCACGACGGTGTCGATGGCGGCTGGTTCTGGATGGTCGATCGTAACGGCCGGCCACTCGCCGGCGGCACCAAGCACGCTCACGGCACGGCCTACGTGGTCGACGCCGGCGTAGAGGTCTACCGGCTCACCGGCGCGGCCGAGGGTCTCGACATGGCGTGCGAGGCCTTCGGCTGGCTCGAACAGATCCTCCACGACGATGCCAGGGGCGGCTATCACGGCTGGGCGACACGCGACGGGCGGCCGATCCTCCGGCCGGCCGACGTGCCGTCCGTGGACGGCGCGGACATGGGCGAGCCGCTCGGCCACGGCGTCGGCCTCAAGGACGCCAACGTGCACTCTGACATGCTGGAAGCGTGGACGCTGCTGCTGGATGAATGGCCGCAGGCCAGCGTCCGTGCGCGACTTGCAGAGACCTACGAACTGGTTACCACGCGTTTCGGGACCCCTGCCGGGTCGATGCATTACCTGGCTTACCCCGCCCTGACCCCGGTACCCGGGAGTGAGCGCTACGGCTACTCGCTCCAGACATCTTTCCGCCTGCTGGCTGCAGCCGACGGGATCGGCATCCCACGCGCCGTCGCCACGCAGCAGGCATGCGCATTTGTCGAGCACGCCATCGAGTGGGCATGGGATGACCCGCGCGGCGGATTCATCGAGGCCGGACCGGCAGCCGAGCCGAGCGTGCTGACCGGCGTCGCCCTGACCGTCCGCAAGCGCCCGTGGTGGGTGCAGACCGAAGGCGCCAAGGCGCTGCTGCTGATGTCGCTGCTCAACCCGGAAGCGACTCACTACCGACGGATGTTCGAGCGCCTGGTTGGCGTGATCGATCGCGAGTTCATCGATCATCGTCACGGCGGCTGGCACAGCCTCGCACGGGGCGACTGGGGCTTGCGCCGCAGGCTCCGGCGCCTTGCCCCGCCGAAGGGCGACATATGGAAGGACGCCTCGCACGAGGCTGACATGTACCTGGCGGCCGCGCGCATGCTGCTCGGCCTGCATCCGAAGGAGCCGATGCGGCCGATCGCCTAGTACGCTCCGAGGTCGATCAGTTGCAGGCGCTCGTGCTCATCGGCCTCCGGCGGTCCCTCCAGGATCTTGCCATCCACGGCTACCCATGCGTGACCTCGCAGCACTCCGCCGGGCCGGTCGAACCACTCGGCGCCGACTCGCAACTTCATCTCGTGGCCGGCTGCGTCCAGGAACCGGTACAGCGTCAATGCGCGGACGTAGCAGGTGTCACGCGACCGCAACCCGGGCAGCCGCAGCCATGGCCGGCGGAGGCGTGCAACTCGTTCCATGGCGGCATGCGGATCATCTGCGCGGGGTCGGGCTTCGGCCGCCAGACGACCCAGAAAAGTCCTCAGGTGGCTGCGCTCGAGGTCATCGGGCAGGCGCAGAACGAACCAGCCGATCCGCCCGAGCCAGTAAACGTCGGACGGCTGGCGGATGGTGCGTGCCAGCCGGAGGGCCAGTCCCCACGGCGACCACCATGGCGCTAGGCGGGGATATTCCCGCTGGTACGTCACGACATGGACTGGGCAGTCCGGCCGGCGCCGGCCTGCCAGCGCGCCGCCTCGCGGCGGTTCCAGTAGGCGCGCACGAAACCGACGCGCTGGGCAAGCAGCTTGATGAACGTACCTCGCCGGAGCAGGCCATCGTCGGCGCGGTTTGGCAGGAGGGCACGGACTCCGGCGCGCAGCACGGCCATCCAGGCACCCAGCTCAGAAGCCGGCGTCCAGCGCAGCTCGTCCGCGTAACGCCTGAAGAACTGGGCGTAGCCGCGGCCGTAGTTGACCTGCTGGCGCCAGTAGGCGCGCCATCCGGCGCGGTGGCGGTGGTGGACGATGGCACGCGGCGAGTACTCGAACCGGCCGCCCACATCGCGCCGCAGCCGCGTATGCAGGTCGCATCCCTCATAGCTGATGAAACGGGCGTCGAACCCGCCGACGGCGAGCAGCGCCGCGCGGCGGTAGAGGACGTTGCCCGTTGGCGCCCACGGATAGCGCTCGTGAGCGAGGTGGCGCTCTGCATGGAGACCACCCGTCAGATCGACGAAGCGAGCCGCAGGGGTCAGCGATTCGTAACCGATGGTGCGGCCCGCCGCCCCCAGCGCCGGCGGGTGCCCATCTGACGGCTCGATCGCCTGCAGGAGTGCTCGCAGCCAGCCACGGCTCGGGATGCAGTCGGCGTCGGTGAAGGCGATCCATTCACCTCGTGCGGCAACCATGCCGATGTTGCGCGCCGCCGCCGCGCCCGGGTCGCCGGCCGTGATGACCAGCGCTCCTGCGTCCCGCGCGATCGCGGCCGTTGCGTCGCGAGTGCGCTCGTCCACCACGACGATCACCTCGTACTCACCACGCGAGACGCTCTGGGCCGCGACCGCGCGTAGGCACTCGCCCAGCGTCACCGCCGCATCGCGGGCGGGAATCACGACCGAGACTTGCAGCCGGAAGCCGGCCGCGTTCATCCGGCCCTCCCCGGCGACTGTCGCTCATGGTCGAAGCCGCGCCAGAACCAGCGATCCCACATCGCGAGATAGTCCGCGAACTCGACCGATTCTGCGTCCGCCCGGCCAACGCGGTGCGCCATGCGGCGAAACGAAGCCGCCAGCGTGCGCCGTATCGACATGCGTGCCCGAAGCGCTCGCTGGATCATCCCCCAGGGCAGGAACTCGGCATGGCGCGCATAGAGCAGCGCCATGCCGCGCCCGTAACCGAAGGCCTGCTGCTGCAGCTCCTCATCACTCGCGCGGTCCTGGTGGAAGGCGAGCGCCAGGGGACGGTATTCGATCGGGCA
>DASRZM010000051.1:0-20754 GCA_035686365.1 Lysobacteraceae bacterium
GCCGGCCGCCAGCGTGGTGGCCTCGTCGCCGACCTTCAGCGTCACGGTGGCATCGGCCGCCGGGATGGTCTGCACCATCGGTACCGTCTGCGTGTAGGACTCGCCGTCGGGGGCTTTCAGGCCCAGGCGCTGGAACTGCCCCATGATGTAATCCACGGTGAGCTGTTCACCACGGCTGCCCGGCGCGCGGCCGCCGAAGGCATCGGAGGACAGCACCTGCACGTGCTTGGCGAAATCCTCGGCCGAGATGTCCGGGCCGAAACTGTGGTCGGAGGCGTCGGGGGCCGGCGGCTGGGCCGGTTGCGCCGCAGGTGCCGATGGCTGCTCGGCGGTGGGCTCCGGCGGCGCTTCGCGTTCGCACGCGGCCAGCGCCAGCAGTGCTGCCAGTGGAAGGATCCTGAAAATGCTGCGCATTGCGCTGCGCTCCTCGTCGTGTCATGGACAGGGCGGGCATTGTAGGCGCAACGCGCCGTGCAGTCAGAATGCGAACGTGAGGAAAACGTGCAGGCGAGGCCAAGGCACACGCTCCGGCCTGCGGTCGATCCGTTGCCGCGCAGCATGGCGGGAGCGGGCATGGCCCGCTCCCGCCCGGGTTTCCGGTCTGGTCAGGGCGTGGCGCCCGAATAGCTCTTGGCGTCGGCGCCGCTGATCCTGCCGACCTTGGCCGAGGCGTGCACGAACAGCTCGACCTCGCGCTCGAAGCGCAGTTCGCCCTCGACCACGGCGTTGGGGCCGATCACGATGCGCGGCGCGCGCTGCTTGCCCCACTGGAACCAGCCCTTGGGCTTTTCCACGACGATGCCGCCGCGCACGGTCGAGCCCTCGCCGACGGTGATGTCACCGTTGACGGTCTGAATGCCCGCTCCGAGCTCGGCCTGCAGCAGTTCGATCCTGCCGTTGACGGTGCTGACCTCGCCATCCACGCGCGAGGCGCGGCCGATATCGATGCCGCCGTTGACGGTTTCCACGCTGCGCGAGACCACCACGCCCTCGTCGAGGCGGATGCCGCCGTTGACGGTCTCCACGCTGCCCAGGCGCGCGCCGCTGTCCACGCGCACGCTGCCATTGACCGTTTCCACGCTGTCGGCGCTGGCCTCGGCTTCCACGCGGATGCTGCCGTTGACCGTTTCCAGCGAGCCGTATTCCTGACCGGCCTCGGCGCGGATGGAGCCATTGACCTTGTCGATGTCCTGCTTGGCCGCGGCGTTGCCACTGAAGGCGGCCAGCAGGGCGACCAGTGCGATGCGATACATGGATCCTCTCCTCGGGTGGACTGACGGATCGACCGGCGCACCGGTCGCATGTGCATCCGATGCGTCGCGGCGCCCCAGGGTTTATTGACCCGGCGTCCTTGCATGTGAAGGATGCAGCCGGGTCAATAGCGCAGGCCATGGATGGCCTGCCCGCGCCAGAGCCAGCTCTGGCGCGGGCGACGAGACCGGACAGGCCTGTCCTGAGATATCGAAGTACGAACGTCCGTACCGCCACGGCTGAGCGTCAAGGTCCATCGAAGCGGTGTGGGAGATTCTATGGTTCGTGTCCAGCCGGCTCTTGCTCTGGCGGGGGCGACGCAACTCTTCGGGCTGGTCGATCGCGGCCATGGGCCGCTCCCACATCACTTCGATGCAGCCGCAATGCGTCGTCGGAGCGTTGTGGGGGCGGGCCATGCCCGCGATCGGTGTGCCGTATAGCCCGCGTTCCGTCGATCGCGGGCATGGCCCGCTCCCACTCTGCACTGGTGCCCACATCGAGTCATGTGGGGGGCATGCCGGCTTGCACGGTGGCGGTGATCCAGGCGTGGGCGCTGCGGTGGTTGGTTTCGAGTACGAATTCCTGGCCCTTGGCGACGGTGCGCAGCAGGCAGTGGCGGCACAGCCGAAGAACAGGAACACGTCGCCCCGCCAGGCAGGATCGGGCTCGGCATGCCGCCATAGCCCGAGTCGAAGCCCTTGCGGGAGAGGATGAGCCTGGCGGGAGTGCTGGACCCGGCGCGGCTCATGTCGTCCTGCGCGCTCCGATTGACGCGCCGATCACTCCCCGCTGCACCCAGATGCCCGCGGCGCGAGTCCCCGGCAGCGGGCTGTCTTCGCATTATCGTCGAGCGCGACTCTGCTCGTTACTCGGGCTGAATATCTCCCACCTCGACCGTTCCGCCACATTGTCCGTAGCAACCTGTCATTATCAGGAATGGCCGTACGATGACTGATCCACTGCCACCACTACCACCTGTAGCACCAGTCTCGTTGACGTCGGGTGGATCGCAATTCTGATTCACGACGTCGACTTCATCGCAGTTCTCTTTGCAACCACCGATCCGAGACCCAATGGCAAGTTGGCCATCTACATCCCATACGTTGTAAGTTGCCGTGGACCCGTCCGATCCAACCAGCAACAGGACACCAGGAGTCATGCCGCTGCGATTTGCGTCTAGGGCGATCTGCGCCCACCCGAGTACGTTGTTCAGGCAAGACGCCTGGTAATAGGACATGTCGGCGCCGCAATCGACCCTACTGTAGTCAAGATCAAAGGCGAATACTCGTGGGGCCACCATCTGTGCACCTCCGTCCAAGTGCGCCCCAATCCTCTCGATGATCTCCTCGTCCGTCAATTGGCAAACCTCTGCCCATGCAGATGCGCTTGCAAGAGCTGCGGCCACCCCGAATACAATCAACCTACTTGTCATTATTCGTAGCTCCCTTTGAATCGTCCCCGAATTACGAACCGCCGCTGAGCTCAAGCGCCATTGACTCGGCCTGCTTGATCTCGTCCGGCGTCAAACCCCTCATCAACTGGTCGATCAGCGCCCCGCGTGGGCTCGGTACAACTTGACCACCCTCGGTGTTTGCGCCGCCGATATAGCTGGCCGCCATCAAATAACCGAGCGCCTGGACCGGGTTCCTTTCACGTCCAGTCCCCCTTGCGAGTGCTTCACCGAGGACGTTCATTGCACCAGGGTCGCCAGCGGCAGCACGCGCGTCCAGGTAGGCGAACAGGCGCTGTCTGAGGTCAGCCTGAGCGGCGGATCTCGCAAGGTCAGACGTCTGCGGTATCGAGAGAGCATGAAGAAGTAGTGACTGAGCGTCGGCGTCGCCATTGAATGCGGCGATCTCCATTGCTTCTCGACCATTTGCGATATCGGCAGACGAGAATCTGCTGCATGCCCGATTCTGGGCTTCCAGCCGGCGCATCATTTTCCCGATTCCGCGAACATCGCCGGTTGGCGCATTCGCCGTCAGTGACTCCAGGTTGCGCTCGGCCTCGAAGCATTCGTAGGTTTGTGAGTAAAGCGTGCGTGCCGATTCAACGTCGCCAGCCCGAGCCAGCTCGATCAACTCCTTGGGCGTGCGAAGATGAGCACGCGCGCTTTGGCCATTCATTTCGCGCTCTGCGGCATCATTGAGTTCTGCTTCAGTCCGCACTCGACTCGCGCTTGCCTCAACGTGCTGCCCTTCGTCCTTGGCGGCTCGATTCAGATCCTTGAAATGCAGCACCAGCGCAGCCGCGACAACGATTGCAGCGCAGAGGATCGTACCGAAGAGATATGTTCGCCTTTTCGTCATGATCCGCAAGGGGAGTTTCCAGGGCGCGAAGGGTGGCACAGAATTCTATAGACTGGCAACGCGAGAATGTGGGCTTGTCGGTGGTGCTCGCGGTTTTCGTGCGAAGGACAGTCCGGACAAGCCCCACAGATCGCAGCGGATCAAGCGCGGATCGCGCATGCGGAAGCGGTCGTGCGCGGAGGGGATCGGCAGCGGCAGCAGCCGGCTGAACAGGATGTTCAGATCGTTCGACTCCGGGTTGACAATCCGGCTGCGCCGGGGCGGTCCGGTATCATGCCCAGCCCTGCCCGTACCGGTCCGGAAAACGTGTCGCCACCCAAGCCCGTGCTGCTGCTGATCCTCGATGGCTGGGGCCACAGCGAGAAGACCGAGGGCAACGCCATCGCCCAGGCGCGCTGTCCGAACTGGCGGCGTCTGCTGGCCGAGAGCCCGCACTCGCTGATCCACACCTCCGGCCTGGCCGTGGGCCTGCCCGAGGGGCAGATGGGCAATTCCGAAGTCGGGCACATGAACCTGGGCGCCGGCCGCATCGTCTACCAGGACCTCACCCGCATCGACCAGGCGATCGCCGAGGGCAGCTTCTACCGCAATCCGGCGCTGACCGGGGCCGTGGATGCCGCCAACGCCGTTGCCGGCACGCTGCACCTGATGGGGCTGCTCTCGCCCGGCGGCGTGCACAGCCACGAGGATCACATCCACGCGATGGTGCAGCTCGCGCACGAGCGCGATGCGGCATCGATCGCCGTGCACGCTTTCCTGGACGGACGCGACACGCCGCCGCAGTCGGCCCGGCCCAGCCTGGAGCGGCTGCAGCAGCTTTGCGCCGGGATCCCGGGCGCGCGCATCGCCACCGTCGGCGGCCGTTACTATGCGATGGACCGCGACCACCGCTGGGAACGCACCGAGCGCGCCTGGCATGCGATCGTGGATGCCCGTGCCGACCATCGCGCCGGTGATGCCGTGGCCGCGCTGGAGGACGCCTACGCGCGCGGCGAGAACGACGAGTTCGTGGCCCCGACGCTGATCGACGGCGGAGTACCGGTGCGCGATGGCGACGCGGTGGTGTTCATGAACTTCCGCGCCGACCGCGCACGGCAGCTGAGCGCCGCCTTCGTGGCGCCGGATTTCGACGGCTTCGCGGCCGGGCGGCGTCCGCAGCTCGCGCGCTTCGTGTGCCTGACCGAGTATTCCACGGAGCTGCCGGCCGAGGTCGCCTTCGCGCCCGATACGCTGACCAACACGCTGCCCAAGGTGATCGCCGAGCGCGGGCTCACGCAGCTGCGCATCGCCGAAACCGAGAAGTATGCGCACGTGACTTTCTTCTTCAACGGCGGTCACGAGACGCCGTACCCGGGCGAGCAGCGGGTGCTGGTCCCCAGCCCCAAGGTCGCCACCTACGACCTGCAGCCGCAGATGAGCTGCCCGGAAGTGACCGACCGCCTGGTGGAGGCGATCGCCGGTCGCCAGTTCGATCTGATCGTGTGCAATCTGGCCAATGCCGACATGGTCGGCCATAGCGGCAAGCTCGATGCCGGGATCGCCGCGGTCGAGGCGGTGGACGCGGCCCTGGGCCGGATCGTCGCTGCATTGCGCCAGGCCGGCGGCGAAATGCTGCTGACCGCCGACCACGGCAACATCGAACAGATGCGCGATCCGGACAGCGGCCAGCCGCACACCGCGCACACCACCGGACCGGTGCCGCTGGTCTACCTGGGGCGGCCGGCGCGGCTGCGCGAGGGCGGCGCGCTGCGCGACGTGGCACCGAGCGTGCTGCAGCTGCTCGAGCTGCCGGTGCCGCCGGAGATGACCGGCCGCAGCCTGATCCTGCCGGCCTGAGCGTGGGCGTGCCCGCAGCTCGGCGATCGTGGCCGGCGCTGTTGCTGGGCGTCCTGGGCGTGCTGGCCGCGGGCGCCGGGCGTGCCGAAAGCGCGGCCGACCCGGCGCTGGAACAGGCGCAGGCGCAGCAGCGGCTGGAAGCGGTGCGCGTGCAGATCCGGGCCATCGGCGAGGAAGTGCGCGCGCTCGAGAGCCAGCGCGGCGAGGCCACCGAGTCGGTCCGCGCGGCCGACCGGGCGGTGGCGCAGGCCGCAAACGGGCTGCACGGGATCGAACAGCGCATCGCAGCGCACGATGCGCGGCTGGCCGAGCTCACCACCGAGCGCGAGCGCGAGGCGCAGGCACTGGCGGCGCAACGCCAGGCGCTGGCGCAGCTGCTGCGCTCGGCCTACGCACTGGGCCGCCAGCACCGGCTGAAGCTGGTGCTGGCGCAGGACCGGCTCGACCAGGCCGCGCGCGCGCTGGCGTACCACCGCTACTTCGAACGCGCCCAGGTCGAGCGCATCGAAGGCCTGCTCGAGGAGCTGCGGCGGCTCGCCGAGCTGGGCGAGGCGATCGCGGCCCGGCGGCTCGAACTGGAAGCCGAACAGCAGCGCCAGCGCGCCGCGGTGGCCGACCTCCAGGACGAGCACGCCCGGCGCGCGGCGCTGCTGGCGGAAATCGACACCCGCTACAGCGACCGTCGCGAGCGGCTGGCGGCACTGGGGCGCGACGAGAAAGCCCTGGTCGACCTGCTCGAGCGCCTGCGCGACGTGTTCGCCGACATCCCCGACCAGCTCGACGGCGCCCAGCCCTTCGCCCAGCTGCGTGGCAAGCTGCCCAGGCCGTTGCCGGGCCGGCTGCAGGTGGGCTACGGCGGGCGATTGCCGGACGGGCGCGGGAGCAACGGCTGGCTGATTCCGGCCGCCGCCGGCACCGAGGTGCGCGCGATCGCGCACGGGCGCGTGGCGTTTGCCGACTGGCTGCGCGGCTACGGCCTGATCGCCATCGTCGACCACGGCGAGGGCTGGATGAGCCTGTACGCGCACGCCGACGCGCTGCTGAAATCGGTCGGCGACTGGGTGGCCCCGGGAGAGGCGCTGGCCACGGTCGGCAGTTCCGGCGGGCAGGGTGAGGCGGCGCTGTACTTCGAGCTGCGCCGCGGCGGGCGCGCCGTGGACCCGGCCGGATGGCTCGGCAGCCGCTGAAGGGCGAGGGCGCCTGCATGGCGCGCTGACGTGCGCCGACCGATAATGCCGGCATGAACAGATCGACAGCCTTGACCCTGGCGCTGGCGCTGGCGCTGGCGCTGGCGCTGGCCCCGGCCGCGGCCATCGGACAGGATGCGCCGTCGCCGCCGGTTCCCGAACCCGCGGCGCAGGATGCCGCCCCCGCCGAGCCGGAGGTCGCCCCCGCCGAGCCGGAGGCCCCGGCGGAGCCCGCGCCAGAGGACGCGACCGGCGCGGTGGGCGCCGATACGGCCCCGGAGCCGCCCTCGCTGGTCCAGATCGAGCAGGTGCGCCGCTTCGTCTCGGTGTTTCGCGCCGTGCAGCAGGCGTACGTCGACCCGATCGACGAGCCCAAGCTGATGCAATCGGCGATCCGCGGCCTGTTGACCGACCTGGATCCGCACAGTGCCTACCTGGATGCCGAACAGCTCGCGGCGCTGAGCGAACAGGCCAGCGGCGCCTACGACGGGCTCGGCCTGGAGATCGTGCAGCAGCCCGACCGCACCTTGTTGGTGGTGGCGCCGATCGACGACACGCCGGCGGCCAAGGCCGGGATCCGCCCGGGCGACGTCATCACCGCGATCGACGGCAATCCGATCGAGGCCGACAGCGCCGACGAGGCGGTGGAGTCGATGCGCGGTGCGCCGGGCACGCCGATCGAGCTGACCATCGCCCGCGAGGGCGAAGTCGCGCCGCTGCAGTTCACGCTGGTGCGCGAGACCATCCAGGTCGCCAGTGCGCGGGTGGAGACGCTCGAGCCCGGTTACCTGTATGCGCGCGTGGGCACCTTCCAGGCCAACACCGGCGTCGAACTGGGCGAGAAGCTGCGCAGACTGGGCAAGACGCCGATCCGTGGGCTGGTGCTGGACCTGCGCAGCAATCCCGGCGGCCTGCTGAACTCGGCGGTGGAGACCGCCGACCTGTTCCTGGACGAAGGCGTGGTGGTGTCCACCCGCGGCCGCCTGGCCACGGCCAGCGCGATCTATCGCGCCGCGCCCGGCGACGTGCTCGACGGCGCGCCGATCGTGGTGCTGACCGATGGCGGCACCGCCAGCGCCGCCGAGGTCGTGGCCGGGGCGCTGCGCGACCACCGGCGGGCGCTGGTGATGGGCGTGGAATCCTTCGGCAAGGGTTCGGTGCAGACCGTGCTGCCGCTGGACAACGGCGATGCGATCAAGGTCACCACGGCGCGCTACTACACGCCCAATGGAACCTCGATCCAGGCCACGGGCATCGTGCCCGACATCGTGCTGCCCGAGAACGTGGTGCTGCGCAACGCCGGCAACACCCCGCCGAGCGTACGCGAGCGCGACCTGCCAGGCTTCCTGCGCAATCCCGACACCGCGGCGGACGCCGCGCAGGCGGGTGGTGCGGCGGAACTGGAGGACTTCGCGGTCCGCGAGGCGCTGAACCTGCTCAAGGGCCTGGCTGTATTCCGCAAGCCGCCCGCTGCAAAGGAGGAAAGCTGATGTTGCACCGGATCGCAACCATGACCGTGGCCGGCGCGCTGCTGTGCGCCTGCGCCGGCGAGCCGGCCGGCGACCGCTGCGTGCTCAGCGAGGAAACCGGCACCGACCATACCCGTGTGGCCGATTGCGAGTTCGCACTCCAGGACGGCACCCGCATGCGCATGGTGCTGGTGCGGCACCTCACCGCCGAAGGCCGCAGCATCGACGTGGACGTGACTGCATTCCGGATCCGCCCCGACGGCAGTGTCGAGCGCCTGAGCGATGCCGAGAGCAGCGAACTGCTCGCTGCGCCCGTACCGGGCGACTGAGCCAACGGCGCAGCGAGACAGCGCGGGCGCGCGAGCGGCCGGTGTCGGCGGGTGGATGCGTCGCTCCGCCGGAGGGTTTCGGTGTGGCGATCGCGGCCATGGGCCGCTCCCACGTCGCTCCGATGTGCCTCGACGCGACGGCGACACGCTGTAGGAGCGGGCGTTGCCTGCGAATGGCGGAGCGCACCAGGGCGCCGGACCCCGATCGCCGGCAACGCCGGCTCCTACAGGGGGAAGGCGACACGAAACGGTGGCGCGAGGACCGCGGGGCGGTGACGGTTTCCGGGGGCGTACGCGCCAGGGATGGCGCGTCCGCAGCCTACAGGGATGTACTCGCTGCGGCCCCGGAAACCGTCACCGGCTCGCGGGCCGGCCTACGGAGCGGATGTGGCATCGATGCAATGCCGCGGCGATCCGATCGCGGCCATGGGCCGCTCCCACATCGCATTGCCGGTGCGACTTCGCGGGTTGATCGCGGCCATGGGCCGCTCCCACGCGGGCGGCGCTCCCACCTTGCGTTGTGCGCGTTGGCGGATCAGCGCGCGTGGGCGGGTTCGTCCTCGCGCACTCGGAACCAGGCGGCGTACAGGGCCGGCAGGAACAGCAGCGTCAGCGCCGTAGCCACGATCAGTCCGCCCATGATCGCCACCGCCATCGGCCCGAAGAACACGCTGCGCGAAAGCGGAATCATCGCCAGCACCGAGGCCAGTGCGGTCAGGACGATCGGCCGGAAGCGGCGCACCGTGGCATCGACGATCGCCTGCCAGCGCGGACGACCCTCGGCGATGTCGCGCTCGATCTGATCCACCAGGATCACCGAGTTGCGCATGATCATGCCCGAGAGCGCGATCGTGCCCAGCATCGCCACGAACCCGAACGGGACCTGCAGGACCAGCAGGAACAGCGTCACCCCGATCAGGCCCAGCGGCGCGGTCAGCAGCACCAGCACCGAGCGCGAGAGGCTGCGCAGCTGGAGCATCAGCAAGCTCAGCACGACCGCCAGGAACAGCGGCATGCCGGCGTTGACCGAGTCCTGGCCGCGGGCCGCGTCCTCGACGCTGCCGCCGGTCTGCAGCAGGTAGCCCGAGGGCAGGCGGGCGCGCACCGGATCGAGTTGCGGCTGCAGCTGCGCCACGACGGCGGCCGGCAGCACCTCGCCGTACAGGTCGCCGCGCACGGTCACGGTCGGCAGCCGGTCGCGGTGCCAGATGATGCCTTCCTCGAAGCCATATTCGATCGTGGCGATCTGCGAGAGCGGCACCGCCGCGCCCGACTCGGTCGGCACCGCCAGGCTGCCCAGCAGCGACAGCCGCGCGCGTTCCTCCTCGGGACCCCGCAGCAGGATCTCGATCAGCTCGTTGTCTTCGCGGTAGGTGGTGATGCGCGTTCCCGACAGCGAGCCCTGCAGGAATCGCGAGACCGAGGCGGTGCTCACGCCCAGCGCCCGCGCCCGCTCCTGGTCGATGTCCAGGCGCACCAGCTTGCTGGGCTCCTCCCAGTCCAGGTTGACGTTGGTGATCTCCGGATGCGTGCGCACGATCGCCGCGACCTCGCGCGCCAGCGCGCGCACGATCTCCACGTGCTCGCCGGAGATGCGGAACTGGATCGGGTAGCCAACCGGCGGACCGTTCTCCAGGCGGGTGACGCGCGCCTGGATGTCGGCGAAACGGGTGTCGAACAGCTCGATCAGCCAGGCGCGGATGGCTTCGCGGTCCTGGATGGAGTCGGTCAGCAGCACGAACTGGGCGAAGTTGGCGGCCGGCAGCTGCTGGTCCAGCGGCAGGTAGAAGCGCGGCGAGCCGGTGCCCACGTAGGCCACGTAGTTGGCCAGCCCCTCGCGGCCGGCGAGCATCTTTTCGAGCTTGGCGGCCTGGGCCTGGGTGGCCGTCAGCGCGCTGCCTTCGGGCAGGCGCAGGTCGACCATCAGTTCCAGCCGGGTGGAGTCGGGGAAGAACTGCTGCGGCACGAACCGGAACAGCAGCAACGCGGCCACGAACAGGGCCACGGTCACCGCGATCACGCTCTTGCGGTAGCGCACGCACCATTCCACCAGGTTCCGGAAGCGCCGGTAGAAGGGCCGGTCGTAGGGGTCGTGCGAGCGGCCCTCGCGCACGCTCCTGGCCGCCAGGTCCGGCAGCAGCTTCTCGCCCAGGTAGGGCACGAACACCACCGCGGCGATCCACGAAACCAGCAGCGCCAGCGCCACCACCTGGAAGATCGAACGCGTGTACTCGCCGGTGCTCGAGGCGGCGGTCGCGATCGGCAGGAAGCCGGCCGCGGTGATCAGCGTGCCGGTCAGCATCGGGAATGCGGTGGTGCGGTAGGCGAAGCTGGCCGCTTTCAGGCGGTCCAGGCCCTGCTCGATCTTCACCGCCATCATCTCCACGGCGATGATGGCATCGTCCACCAGCAGCCCCAGCGCCAGCACCAGCGCGCCCAGCGAGATCTTGTGCAGGCCGATGCCGAACCAGTGCATGCCGGCGAAGGTCATCGCCAGCACCAGCGGAATGGACAGCGCCACCACCAGGCCGGTGCGGAAGCCCAGCGAGAAGAAGCTCACCACCAGCACGATGGCGACGGCCTCGCCCAGCACCTGCACGAACTCGCCGACCGAGGCGCGCACGGCCGCCGGCTGGTCGGACACCTTGCGCAGGCTCATGCCGGCCGGCAGGGTCTCCTGCAGGCGTGCGAACTCGTGCTCCAGGGTCTGCCCCAGCCGCAGGATGTCGCCGCCGTCCTTCATCGAGACCGCGATCCCGATCGCTTCCTCCTGGAGAAAGCGCATCTTCGGCGCCGGTGGGTCGGAGAAGCCGCGCCGGACCTCGGCGACATCGCCGATGCGGAAATTGCGGTCGCCCACGCGGATCGGGAACTCGCGCACCTGCTCGAGACGGTCGAATCCGCCCGAGACGCGGATGTGCACGCGCTCGGTCGGGGTCTCGAAGAAACCGGCCGGCAGCATCGCGTTCTGCTCGTCGATGGCGCGCTGCACCGCAGACAGCGGCAGGCCCAGCGTGGCCAGCTTGGTGTTCGACAGCTCGATCCAGATCTTCTCGTCCTGCAGGCCGATCAGCTCGACCTTGGCGACGTCGTCCACGCGCTGCAGTTCCAGCTCGATGCGCTCGGCGTAGTCCTTCAGCGTCGCATAGTCGAAGTCCGCGCCGGTCAGCGCGTAGATGTTCCCGAAAACGTCGCCGAACTCGTCGTTGAAGAACGGGCCCTGGATCTCGGACGGCAGCTCGTGGCGGATGTCGCCGACCTTCTTGCGGATCTGGTACCACAGCTCCGGCAGGTCGTCGGAGACCAGATCGTCGCGGGCGACGAAGATGACCTGCGATTCGCCCGGACGCGAATAGGCCCGCACGAACTCGTAGCGGCCGGTTTCCATCAGCGCGCGCTCGATGCGCTCGGTGACCTGGCGCGAGACCTCGGGCGCGGTGGCGCCGGGCCAGAAGGTGCGCACCACCATCGCCTTGAAGGTGAACGGCGGGTCTTCACTTTGCCCCAGCCGCAGGTACGAGTAGACGCCCACGATCGCCAGCAGCAGCATCGCGTAAAGCACCAGGGCGCGGTTGCGCAGCGCCCATTCGGACAGGTTGAATCGGCTCATCGTTCAGTCCCGCAGGCTGGGTCTTCTGGCCTTCGGCGGAAGCGCGGCGGACGGCGGGCGTGCGATCGAAGCCGGGCTTCGATGCGCGCCTGTTCCGTCCGCACTACTGCGCGGCCAGCACCACCGGCCGGTTGTCTCGATCCACCGGCCGCACCGCCTGGCCTTCGCGCAGCAGGTGGACGCCGGCGGCGACGATCCAGTCCTGCGCGTGCAGCCCGGCGGTGACGGTTGCGCTGTGCTCGGTGAAGCGGCCCAGCGCGACCTCGCGGCGCGCCAGCCGCGAGCCACCGGACTCGAGCACGAACACGTAGGGCTGCTCGGCATCGGCGCTGACCGCCGAGAGCGGCACCGCCAGCGCGTCCTCGGTGTCGCCGGCCACGTACACGCGCGCGCTCTGGCCCAGTTCGGCGCCGGCGGCTTCGGCCGGGAAGGCCACGCGCGCAGCGAAGGTGCGTGCGCCGGCGTCGGCGGCCGGCGCCAGCTCGCGGATCGTGCCGGGGTGGCGCCGGTCCGGCGCCGACCACAGCGCAACGGCGACCGGCTGGCCGACCGCGAAACGATCGATCTGCGACTCCGGCAGCGCGATCACCACCTCGCGCTCGCCGTCGCGCGCCAGCACGTAGACGCTGTGGCCGGCGGCCAGGACCTGTCCGGCCTCGGCCAGCCGCTGCACGATCACGCCGTCGGCGGGGGCGCGCAAGGTGGCGTACTCGGCCTGGTTGCGGGCGTTGGCCAGCTGCGCCTCGGCCTGCCGAACACGCGCGCGCGCGGACTTGGCTGCGGATTCGTGGGTCTCGAAGGCCGAAGCGCTGACCAGGCCCCTGGCGCGCATCTGCGCAAAGCGCGCGCGTTCGGCCTCGGCCAGTTCCAGGTCGGCGCGCGCGGCCGCCAGCTGTGCCTGCACGGCATCGACCTGCAGGCGCGTGTCCTGCGGGTCGAGCCGGGCCAGCACCTGGCCCTCGCGCACGCGCTCGCCGACCTCGGCGCGGCGCTCGGCGAGCTTGCCGCCGATGCGGAAGGCCAGCGCCGGTTCGTGGCGCGCGCGCACCTCGCCCGGGTACACGGCGAAGGACTCGGCGGCCTGGGCCGGCTGCACCACCATGACCGGCCGGGCCGGCGCGGCGGCGTCCTGGCCGTTGCCGCAGGCGGCCAGGGCCAGTGCAGCGGCGAGGAGCAGGGTGGCGTAGATGAACCGGTTCGCGGACATGGTCTTGGTGGTCCTGGTCGGGACGGGTATATTGAACTGCGCGGTATACTAACCATTCCAGAACTGACTAGTCCAGTATTCCAAAAGTCATGCCTGCCAGCCCCCGCAAATCCCGCCCCGTGGGTCCGGGCCGCCCCAAGGACCTGGAGAAGCGCGCCGCCATCCTGGCCGCGGCCAAGCGTCTGTTTCCGGCGCGCGGCTTCGACGGGGTGAGCATGGACGCGATCGCGGCCGAGGCCGGGGTGTCCAAGCTGACCGTCTACAGCCACTTCCGCGACAAGGAGGCGCTGTTCGCCGCGGCGGTGCGCGAGAAGTGCCTGGAGCAGGTGCCCGAGGAGGTGTTCGTGACCGCGCCCAAGGGGCCGATCCGCGATGCCCTGGGCACGATCGCCCAGCACTTCTTCGCGCTGGTCTCCAGCGACGAGGCCATGGGCCTGCAGCGCATGATCCTGGCCGAGTCCGGCGCCGAGACGCGCATGGGCAAGCTGTTCTGGGACGCCGGCCCGGCGCGCATCCTGGCCAGCTTCGAGCGTTTCCTGCACGAGGCCGTGGCGGCCGGCAAGCTCGAGATCCCGGACGTGGAGGAGGCCGCCGGGCACTTCCTGTGCCTGCTCAAGGGCGAGGTCAACATGCGCATGATCTTCGGCCCGGATGCACCCAAGCACTGCGCCAGCGACGAGCGCCACGTGGCCTCGGTGGTGGACATGTTCCTGCGCGCCTACGCGCCGCGCGGGGAGTGACCCCAGGTCTGGACAAGTCCATCCTGGACTTGTCCAGACCCGCCTTCGCCGGATCGGACACGCACATACCCGATCCGCGAGCGCGCCATCGATGGCGTGCAAACCTCCGAACCAGCGCAGAGCTTGTCTAGCGCACGTAGCGCAGCATCAGGCGCAGGCTCCAGAAGGCGTCGTTGTCGCGCTCGCCGGCGGTCGGGTCGCGCACCACCT
The DNA here is from genome assembly GCA_035686365.1 of Lysobacteraceae bacterium. Classification (GTDB taxonomy): domain Bacteria; phylum Pseudomonadota; class Gammaproteobacteria; order Xanthomonadales; family Xanthomonadaceae; genus DASRZM01. The sequence continues at coordinate 14,149 of DASRZM010000051.1, forward strand.
CCAGCGGCACGTACAGCACCTCGCCGGCCAGCGACCAGTGCGCATCCAGATCCCGGCGTACGCCGACGGCTGCGTGCGTGAGCCAGCCGCCGGCGATCAGGCGCGAGCGGTCGATCGTGCCGAAGCTCAGCGCATCGACCTGCACGCGCGGTTCCACCCGCGTGCGCCCGAGGCCGAAGTGGCCGCGCCACGGCGATGCGGGCGCGCCGAAGCCCAGCGTTGCATCGGCGCCGTAGTGGTTGAGCTCGATGCGGTCGTCCGAGGGCGCGCCGCAGCCGAACGGGTTGACCTGGAGATCCTGGACGCCGGCCAGTTCGCGCGGGCAGGTGATGTCGCCGTGGGCCGAACCGTGCTGACCGTGCAGCCGCAGCGACAGCGACCACGCCGGCCGGTCCACCAGGCGCCGCGACAGTGCAGCGGCGAACAGGTCCTGCGGCTGCAAGCCGTCGATGGTCAGCGGCGGCGTCCAGCCCAGCTCGGCGACGAAGCCGCCCGGCAGCCCGAGCCAGCCGCGCGCGCGGCCGAACACCGGCGACTTGTTCAGGTCCTCGGCCTTGGTGCCGGAAAAGCCGACCTGCTGCTGCTTCTCGTCCAGCCGCGGGATGTGGCCCAGCTCGACACTGGCGGCCCAGCGGCCCGGCGCCAGGTCCGGGGTCTGGCCGAAGGCGCTCATCAAGGTGGCGGCGCCGACGTAGTTCATCGCCCAGGCTTCCGGGCTGTCGAAGGCGACGACCGTGTGGTCCTCGAACACCGCCTGCGCCGTGACCGCGGTCGCAGCCGGCAGCAGCAGTGCCAGGACCGCCAGGCGGACCGGGCCCATCGCGTACTCCGCAAGTGAAGTGCCCGGGTGCGATGGTACCGCCATCGCGGCTGCGGGCTGCCGGCATGATGGATCCGGAAGTCAGGGATCGAGCCCGTGAGTCCCGCGACCCTGCAGCATTGGCTCGGGCGCTGCGCCAGCCTGGCGCCCACGCGGGCGCTGCTTTGAGCCGTACTCGCGGTCGCGCCCGGATCATGCTTGAATGCGGTTTCCGAGGCGGGGGTGTCGCGCGCGCCTGCGGCGCACGCGGCTGAGAAACACCCTTCGAACCTGATCCGGCGACGGCGCAGCAGCGCCACACCGGCGTAGGGAAGCTTCGCAGGCGCGGCCCGCACGGGCCGCGACCGTGCGTCCCCGCTTCGTCCGCAGCCGCCCAAGGACGAACGCCATGAATGCCATTCCCTCCGACCTGCTGCGCGCCACCCGGGCCCTGTCGGCCGAGGTGACCCGGCCGATCGCCGGCTCCCGCAAGGTCTTCGTGCCCGGATCGCGGCCGGACCTGAAGGTACCGATGCGGGAGATCGAACTTTCGGACACGCCCAGGATGTTCGGCGCCGAGACCAACGCGCCGTTCACCGTCTACGACACCTCCGGCCCCTACACCGACCCGGCGGTGCGCATCGACCTGGCTGCCGGCCTGCCGCCGCTGCGCGCATCGTGGATCCAGGAGCGCGACGACACCGAGCCGCTGGCCGGCCCCAGCTCGGAGTTCGGTCGCCGCCGCGCGGCCGATCCGAAGCTCGCCGACGTGCGCTTCCCGGCGCTGCCGCGACCGCGCCGCGCGCGCGCCGGCGCCAACCTTACCCAGATGCACTATGCGCGCCGCGGCATCGTCACCCCGGAGATGGAGTTCATCGCCATCCGCGAGAACCAGCGCATCGAGGCGATCACCGAGGCCGCGCTGCGCAGCCAGCACCCGGGCGAGCGCTTCGGCGCGTGCCTCCCCGAGCGGATCACCGCGCAGTTCGTGCGCGAGGAGGTCGCGCGCGGCCGCGCCATCATCCCCAACAACATCAACCACCCGGAAAGCGAGCCGATGATCATCGGCCGCAACTTCCTGGTGAAGATCAACGCCAATATCGGCAATTCCGCGGTGACCAGCTCCATCGCCGAGGAGGTCGAGAAGATGGTGTGGGCGATCCGCTGGGGCGCCGACACGGTCATGGACCTGTCCACCGGCAAGCACATCCACGAAACCCGCGAGTGGATCGTGCGCAACTCGCCGGTGCCCATCGGCACGGTGCCGATCTACCAGGCGCTGGAGAAGGTCGAGGGCCGGGCCGAGGAGCTGACCTGGGAGATCTTCCGCGACACCCTGATCGAGCAGGCCGAGCAGGGCGTGGATTACTTCACCATCCATGCCGGCGTGCGGCTGGCGTACATCCCGCTGACCGCCCGGCGCGTCACCGGCATCGTCTCGCGCGGCGGCTCGATCATGGCCAAGTGGTGCCTGGCGCATCACCAGGAGAGCTTCCTGTACACCCGCTTCGAGGACATCTGCGAGATCATGAAGGCCTACGACGTGGCCTTCAGCCTGGGCGACGGCCTCAGGCCCGGTTCGATCGCCGATGCCAACGATGCGGCGCAGTTCGCCGAGCTCGAGACGCTGGGCGAGCTGACGAGGATCGCCTGGAAGCACGACGTGCAGACCATGATCGAGGGCCCCGGCCACGTGCCGATGCAGTTGATCAAGGAAAACATGGACAAGCAGCTGGCCGAATGCGGCGAGGCGCCGTTCTACACGCTCGGCCCGCTGACCACCGACATCGCGCCGGGCTACGACCACATCACCTCCGCCATCGGTGCGGCGATGATCGGCTGGTACGGCACCGCGATGCTGTGTTACGTCACGCCCAAGGAGCACCTGGGGCTGCCCGGCAAGCAGGACGTGCGCGACGGCATCGTCACCTACAGGATCGCCGCGCACGCGGCCGACCTGGCCAAGGGGCATCCGGGCGCGCAGGCGCGCGACAACGCGCTGTCCAAGGCCCGCTTCGAGTTCCGGTGGCAGGACCAGTTCAACCTCGGGCTGGACCCGGAGAAGGCCCGCGAGTTCCACGACGAGACCCTGCCGAAGGAGGCGCACAAGCTGGCGCATGTCTGCTCCATGTGCGGCCCGCACTTCTGCTCGATGAAGATCACCCAGGACGTGCGCGAGTACGCCGCGCAGCAGGGCCTGGAAGCCGGCAAGCCGGCGCTGGAGCGCGGCCTGGAGGACAAGGCCCGCGAGTTCCGCGAGCAGGGCGCCGAGCTGTACCGGCCGGAGTGATTTCGGCGCGGTGGTTGCCCGCGTAGGAGCCGGCGTTGCCGGCGATGGATTCGCCGGCAACGCCGGCTCCTACAGTCGCGGGCAGGGGTGGCGCTGGGGGGTGAGATGGACTCGCGCAAGCACGAGATCCGCATGGTGCCGATCGACGCGGCCATGCGCGAACGCTTCGAGCGCAACGCGCCGGCCGCGCTGGCGCGGCGCCCGGCCAGCTGGTTCGTCGAGGCCTGGCTGGGCACCGGCGAGCTGCTGCTGGTGGCCACGGTCTCGCTGGTCGGCCTGCTGCTGCTGGGGTGGTCGGCCGCGGCGATGCTGGGCCTGCTGCTGGTCTCGGCCGCGATCGGATTCTGCGGCGATTTCCTCAAGGGCCTGCTGCTGCGCCGCCAGCTCGCGCAGCACTTCCAGGCCTTGCACCAGGACATCGAGGTCTGGGCGGTCGCCTCGGTTCTGCTCGAAGGCAAGGACGAGGTCCGTGCCGACCACGTGCGGTCCGCGCAGATGGGCGCCGGCTGCGGCCTGATGCTGGACCTGTGCTTCGGCGGCATGGCGGTGGTCGCGATGGTGGTGGTGCTGCACCGCGGCGGCATCAGCCTGGTGGAGCCGTTCGTCCACGACGCGACCATGCGCAACCTGCTGCTGGGGCTGGTCGCCTTCCAGGTGGCCTCGCTGTCGTGGCAGCTGTTCGAGCACACGCTGGGCGGACGCGCGAACTCGGCGGTGCAGTTCCAGGCCGGAGGCCGCGGGATCGGCCTGTTCCTGCTCATGTTCATCGTGCTGTTCGCCGTGGACGACGGCGGCAGCCTGCGCACGGCCCTGGTTGTGGCCAACGGCGCCCTGTTGGGCCTGGGCCTGGTGGCCGTGTTCGGGATGGGCCTGGTGCGGCGCGAGACGCAGTGGCTGCGCGCGCACCTGCGCGCGCGCCGCTGATCGGTGCGGCGGCGCCCGTCCTAATCGGAGCCGGACCCCGTGGTTACAGGCGGCGCCGGCGGCGGCAGCAGCCGCGAAATCGTCAATCCCTGGACCAGCAGCGAGAACAGCACGATCACGTAGGTCGCCATCAGCAGCTGCTCGCGGATCGGGCCGGCCGGCAGCGACAGCGCCAGCGCCACCGAGATGCCGCCACGCAGTCCGCCCCAGGTCAGGATGCGGATGGTCCGCGGCGGGAACTCGCGGCGCAGGCGGAACAGCGCGATCGGTGTGCCGACGCTGACGAAGCGGATCGCCAGCACCACCGGCACCAGCGCCACGCCGGCCAGCAGCCGCTGCAGGTCGAAGGTCAGCACCAGCACCTCGATGCCGATCAGCAGGAACAGCACGGCGTTGAGGATCTCGTCCACCAGTTCCCAGAACTCGTCGAGCCGTTCGCGGGTGTTGTCGCTCATGGCAAAGGCCCGGCCCTGGTTGCCGATCATCAGCCCGGCCACCACGATCGCGATCGGCGCCGACAGGTGCAGGTGGTAGGCCAGGGCGTAGCCGCCGGTCACCATCGCCAGCGTCAGCAGCACCTCCACCTCGTAGCTGTCCACCGATTTGAGCAGCTGGTAGCCGACCAGGCCCAGCGCCAGCCCGAAGACGGCGCCGCCGACCGCCTCGAGCAGGAAGATCTCGGCGATCGCCGCGGCCGTGGTTTCGGCCTGGCCGGTGGCGATGCCCAGCAGCACGATGAACACGACCACGCCGACGCCGTCGTTGAACAGCGACTCGCCGGCGATCTTGATCTCCAGTGCCTTGGGCGCGCCCACGCGCTTGAGCGTGGCCAGTACCGCGATCGGATCGGTCGGCGAGATCAGCGCGCCGAACAGCAGGCACCAGATCAGCCCGATTCCCAAACCCATGGCCTGGAACAGCAGCCAGGCGGACAGTCCCACCAGCGCCGTGGAAATCAGCACGCCGAAGCTGGCCAGCGTGGCCACCACCCACTTGTGGCGACGCAGGTCCTCCAGGTTCACGTGCAGCGCGCCGGCAAACAGCAGGAAGCTGAGCATGCCGTGCAGCAGCGCCTCGTCGAAGTCGATCGCCGCCAGTACCGCGGTGACCTCGTCCACCAGCGCGATGCCGACGCGGTCGAGCACGGCCAGCGCCAGCGCCAGCGCCAGCGCGATCAGCATCACGCCGATCGTGGTGGGCAGTTTCAGGAACCGGTGGTTGATCCACGAGAACAGCGCTGCGGCCGTGATCAGCACCGCGATCAGGTCGAACAGGTTCATCGGCGCCCCCGTGCCAGGAGGGCCCGATTGTGGCGATTGTGCCGGCGCCGGGCAATGCCGTCACGTCGGCTCCCGGGCCGCGTCTGCGGTAGCATGAGCACGGGCCACGACCGCGGATACCGGCCATGAGCAGCACCCGCGAGGCCGCCAAGGCCGGCATCGGCTTCGGCAGCGCGCTGGCGATCGCGATCTCCTGGAACGCGAACCAGTCGCTGCTGTGGGCGATCGTCCACGGCCTGCTGTCGTGGTTCTACGTCGTCTACTACGCGCTGGTCTACCACTTCGACTGAACCGACCCGGAGGGCCGCACGATGAGCCAGGCCATCAAGCCGATGAACCGCAACAAGGCCTTCGTGATCCGAGCGGCGACCACGGTGCTGGCGATCCTTGCGATCCTGGTGCTGGCGCTGTGGTGGTGGTGGGACCACGAGCCCGTACAGTTCGACGTGGTCGAGCGCGCGCAGGCGCACGCCGGCGAACACGGCCACCGCGTGGTGCCCGGCGTGGTGACCACCGCGGCGCTGATCGAGGTCTCGCAGACCCTGCTGGACAAGCGCGGCGGCTACCTGGCCAACGACATCGCCCCGCCCGGGCTGTTCATGGACAACGTCCCCAACTGGGAGTACGGCGTGGTGCTGCAGGTGCGCGACCTGTCGCTGGCGATGCGCAACGATTTCTCCCGCTCGCAGTCGCAGTCGGTCGAGGACCCGGACCTGCGCGAGGCGCTGAACTACTTCTCCTACGCGCACCGGCGCTGGATCCTGCCCTCCAGCGAGGGCCAGTACCGCAAGGGCATCGCCCACACCGAGAAGTACCTGGAGCGGCTGGGCGACAGCGACGAGGAGAACGCCCAGTTCTACGCGCGCGCCGACAACCTGGTCAGCTATTTCGAGCTGGTCGGCAAGCGCCTGGGCTCGCTCTCGCAGCGGCTCTCGGCCAGCGTCGGTCCGCACCGGGTGAACACCGACCTGGCCGGCGACCCCAATGCGCAGCAGTCCACGCCGGCCCAGGAGCAGCGGATGGTCCGGACCCCGTGGACGCAGATCGACGACATCTTCTATGAAGCGCGCGGCACGACCTGGGCGCTGCTGCACTTCCTGCGCGCGATCGAGCACGACTTCGAGCCGGTGCTGCGCGACAAGAACGCGCTGGTCTCGCTGCGCCAGGTGATCCGCGAGCTGGAGGAGGCGCAGGTCGCGCTCGGCAGCCCGGTGGTCCTCAACGGCAGGCCGTACGGCATGTTCGCCAACCATTCCCTGGTGATGGCCAACTACGTCTCGCGCGCGAACGCGGCGCTGATCGACCTGCGCAAG
>DASRZM010000052.1:0-24636 GCA_035686365.1 Lysobacteraceae bacterium
TACCGCATCCTCGCCGTGCGCTACGGCTCCCCGGCGGACTGACCCGGTCAACGGCACCTCACGATCGCGAGGGCGGGCTGGCGGCCGTTGCAGGTGAAAGCCGGTCCCCTCACTGGGGGATTTCCCTCATCGCGGTCCGGCGCCAGACCCGGATCATCGGAGGCTGGTTCCGAAACAGGGGCGATCCGCCATGTTCGTGCGCAATCTGCTCGCCGGTTCGATCGCCCTGGCACTGGGTGCCGGGTCCGCAGTGACTGCCGCGGCCGAACCCGCGCCGCCCACGGCCTGGGTGACGGCCGCTACGGCCGATTCGCGCGCGACCCTTGGGCTGCAGGATTTCGCCCGCCGCAGCGGCGAGCCGGTGGTGCCGGTGCTGGTGGAAGTGGAAGGCGAGAGCGCATTCTCGGCCAAGTCCGGCACCGCAATGCTCACGGCGCAGGCCAAGCGCGATGCGGCCAGATCGCACCACGTGCGCCTGGTTGCAGATCAGGACGCACTGCTGGCCACGCTGGCCGGTGAAGGCTTCCCGATCCTTCCGCGCAGTCGCATCGTCCAGGTGGCACCCGGCCGCGAGCACCGGATCGACTACCGCTTCAGCTACCTGCTCAATGGTTTCGTCGCCTTCGTCCCGGAGTCGCGGGTCGCCGAACTGCGCGACCAGGCGGGCGTCCGTTCGGTGACACGCATTGCCCCCACGCGGCTGTTCCTGGACAACTCGGTCGACTACCTGCTGGGCAGCAGCCCCACGATCGCTGCCCGCCGCACCGCCGTGTACGGGGCGACCGAAGAACTCGGACCCTCCGGCAGCAACGGCAACGGCCCGGCGCCGACGCCGGTCGACGGCGTCGAGGGCCAGGGCATCGTGGTCGGCGTGATCGATTCGGGAATGGACTACGAACACCCGATGCTGGGCGGCTCCGGCATCGGCACGCCGCTGCCACAGCGCCCGCCGCTGACGACCACGACCGACAACCAGAAGGTCGTGTACTGGTACAACCTGGGCGGTGCCACGACGCTGGACGACCACGGTCACGGCACGCACGTGTCGAGCACCAGCGGCGGCTACGTGGTCGACGGCGACACGCCGCTGATCACGCCCACCGGCAGCACGCCGTTCGGTCCGCCACCGGGCGGGGTCACCATGCATGGTGTCGCCCCGCAGGCGGTGATGATGGCCTGGCCGGTGTGCAACGCGGCCGGCAGCTGCGCTGGCGACATCGAGCTGGCGATCGAGGACGCGGTCTCGCCGGCGGTGCTCACCGGCGTCGGCGACGGCGGTTCGATCGACACCGGAGTGGCCAAGCCGGTGTCCGACGTCATCAACATGTCGCTGGGCGGCGGCACCGACCCGGCCTCGGCGAGCGCGCGCGTGTCCAACTCCGCGGTGCTGGCCGGAGGCGTCGTGATCGTCGCCGCGGCCGGCAACGACGGGCCGGCCGAGGCCACCACCGGCGCGCCGTGCGTGGGCACGATGGTGATCTGCGTGGCCTCGGCGCTGGACCCGGGCTCGACCGCCGGCAGTGACGTACTGGCCGAGGGCGAGATCGTCGGCGACCTGTGCGACAACAGCAACGGCAGCTGCGTGGCGCCGGCACCGGCGGCCGAAACCGGCACCGATTCGGAAGCCAATGCGTCGGCCCCGGGCGAGCGCGTCGGGATGCGCAGCTTCCCGATCGCAGGCGGCGGCGACCTGCCGGGCGGATCGGTGTCCGCGCACTACGTGTACGTCGACCGCTCGCAGGCCACCATCCCGCCCCAGGTGACCGGCCGCATCGCGGTGCTGGACAAGGGCACCGGCACCTTCGCGCAGATCGTCAATCCGGTGGCGCTGCTGAACCCGGCGGTGATTCTGCTGATCAGCAACACGACCAGTGCCACCGCGGTGGCCGTGGTCAACGACGTGCCGGCCTTCACCATCGGCACCGACGACGGCGCCTACCTGAAGTCGGTCCTGCTCTCGGGCGGCGGCGCGCCGGCGCACGGCGCGGTGTCGGACCTGCCACTGCGGGTGAAGTCCTCGATCGCGCTGGAAGCGTTCAACGGCGCGCTCTCGAATTTCAGCTCGCGCGGGCCCAACGCCAACCCGAACGGCCAGTACCGGACCATCAAGCCGGACGTCGCCGGACTCGGCCAGAACGTGCTGGCGGCGACCACGCCCACCGGCAACGCCGACGGCGGCATCGGCATGGCCAACCCGGCCGGCTACACCACCGCCAGCGGCACCTCGATGGCCAGCCCGCACGTGGCCGGCGCCGCCGCGCTGGTGCGCCAGCGCGTGCGCGCGCTCGGCTACGACAGCATCGACCTGAACGACCCCGGCTACCGCAGCAAGCGCTTCCGCGCCGCCACCATCGTGCGTGCGCTGCTGACCAACACCGCCACGGACCTGCGCACCGGCCTGGGTGGCGACGACCCGGACGCGCCCAATCCGCCCTACACCGTCCATGACGTCGGCGCCGGCCTGGTCGATGTCGAAGCCGCGCTGGCCGGGCACGCGATCATGACCGCGCCGACCGTGCTGTTCGACACCGCGCCCAACGAGTTCACTCCCCCGGCCGGCGACCTGCCGGTGCCGGTCGATGCCAACGGCAACGCCCTGGTGCCGTTGCCCACCGCAAGCTTCGGAAACGTGCCGGTGCTGGGCTCCACGCGACCGGTCGTGGTCGAACGCGCGGTGACCATCGAGGACATCGACGGCAGCGGCGGCGGCGTCTGGCTGCTGGCCAAGGTCGACGACGTGCTCTCCGACCACGCCGACGTGGCCATCGAGTTCCTGGACCAGACCGGTGCCTCCACCATCACCCAGGTCAACGTGCCCGCCAACGGTGCGGCCACGTTCCTGGTGCGCGCCACGGTCAGCGGAACCGGCACGCTGGCCGAGGGCTCGCTGGTGAGCTGGTACGTGCACGCCACCCACGACAACAACAACCAGCGCCTGCGCATGCCGTTCCTGCTGCGCGCCACGCGCGTGGCGCTGCCGCCACTGGGCCTGCCGGAGACCCCGACCATCGGCAATGCCGGTGCGCCCAACAGCGAAGGCTGTCCGGTCGACGGCGACAACGCCTTCACAGTCGATTGGGTCTACGACCCGCCGGGCGGCTCTGCCATCGACCCCTCCGGCTACCTGCTGCAGCGCGGCACCTTCGAGGCCGAGCTGTTCGCCGACGACGCCAGCGAGGTGCTGGTGGCCGGCGAAAACAGCCTGTGGGCCGGTTCCGCGCAGTGGATCTCCAACCCGAATCCCGACACTGCCAGCCCGTCCTACTTCATCGCCGACACCGTCGAGCAGAACGAGGCGCTGACGCTGAAGACCGGGGTCCCGATTCCGGCCGATGCCCTGGGCGCCTCGCTGGAGCTGACCACCCGGATCGACACCGAGGAAGGCTTCGACTTCGCCAACATCCGCGCCTCGGGCGGCGGCGGCGCGTTCAATACCCTGGGCCGCTTTTCCGGCATCACCAGTGGCACGCTGAACTTCGACCTCTCCGCGTTCGTGGGGCAGGACCTGCTGCTGCAGTTCCTGATGACCAGCGACCTGCTGGTTTCGGCGCCGGGCTGGTGGGTCGATCACGTGCGGGTGACCTCGAACGATTATGTCGTGATCGGCCAGGTCGACGCCACGCCGACCTCCAGTGCGCAAAGCGTGCCTGCGGCCGGCACATGGCGCTACCGCGTGGCGGGGCTGTACGAGTTCGAAGGCGACGAGGTCATCGGCCCGTACACCGCCAGTGCCTGCGTGTGCGTGCCCACCAGCGCATTCGGGACGGTGTCGCCGGATGCACTGTTCGCCTCGGGCTTCGAAGCCGGCGAGCAGCCGATCGAGAACTGCGACTGAGGTGCCGGCGTGCGCCGCGGGGCTCGCCCTGCAGCGCACGCCGGCCGCCCATACCGGTTCCACGCCCGCGGTGCTAGCGTGTTGTGCTCGTCCACCGACCGGAGCACGACCATGCCCCTTCGCGCCAGACACCATCGCATCCTCCTTGCTGCGCCCCTCGTGGCGCTGTCCTGGGCTGCCTGCGCCGGCGGACCGGCCACCGCAGAGCTGGTCGACGCGGCCGGCAAACCGGTCGGCTCGGCAACACTGAAGCAGACGCCGCACGGGGTCCTGATCACGGCGACCGCCGAGGGACTGACGGCGGGCGAGCACGCATTCCACATCCACGAGACCGGCCAGTGCGATCCGGGCACCGGCTTCAGCAGCGCCGGCGGACACTTCGCGCTGGGGCGCGAGCACGGTTTCCTGGTCGAGGCCGGGCCGCACCCGGGCGACATGCCGAACGTTGTCGTTGGCGCGGATGGCCGCTTCGCCATCGAGGTGTTGAACGGGCGCGTGAGCCTGGAGCCGGGCGCCGACGGCGACCTGTTCGACGCCGACGGCTCGGCGCTGGTGATCCATGCCGGCGCCGACGACTACCACAGCCAGCCCGCCGGCGCGGCCGGCGATCGCGTCGCCTGCGGCGTCATCCGGGCGCCGGACCGGACGCTCTGATCGCGCCGGGGAGATACGGCATGGGTGCGATCCGGTGGTCCAGCGCGCCCGTTCGTGGTCCGCCGCCGCGATGGACCATAATTGCGGGCACAGCCCCGAGCGGAAGTGCCATGCCATGGGCCAGCACATCGTCTTCGACACGCCGACCGGCCTGATCCCGGGCTATCGGGCCGATCCGCACATCCCGCCCGAAAGCGTGCAACAGCATCGCGAGCTGCAGCCGGACGCCGACTTCCACCTGTACCCGGCCGGGCACGGCTTCAACTGCGAAGCACGGCCGGACTACGATCCCGACAGCGCGGCGCTGGCGCTGGAACGCACGCTCGCGTTCCTCGAGCACGCACTGCGGTGAGCGCATTCGCCCTCGATGAAAGGCTCGCGGCCGATTCGGTAGCGGTGGTCGAGCTCCCGCTGTGCGAGGTGCGCCTGATGGACGATGCACGCTGGCCCTGGCTGCTGCTGGTACCGCGAAGGCCGGGACTGCGCGAACTGATCGACCTGGATGCGGCCGACCGCCGCGCGCTGTGCGAGGAGGTCGACCGCGCCGCGCACGCGCTGCACGCGCTGTTCGCCCCCGACAAGCTCAATGTCGCCACGCTGGGCAATGTCGTGGAGCAGTTGCACGTGCACCTGGTTGCACGCTATCGGGACGATGCCGCCTGGCCGCTGCCGGTCTGGGGGCAGGGTGCGCGCATCGCCTACCAGGACGGCGAGCGCGCGCGCCGGCAGGCGGCGCTGCGCGGAGCGCTGGCGTGACCCATGCCGACGGGCCGGTGATCGAAGCACTGGGCGAATCGGCACTGCTGGTGCGCCTGGGCAGCCGGGTGGACGCAGGACTCAATGCCCGGGTCCACGCCCTGGCGGCACGCCTGCGTGCCGAGCCCGTCGAAGCCGTGGTCGATGTGGTTCCCGCCTATGGGTCCCTGGCCGTGCACTTCGACGGCGGCGCCGATCCTGCTGGCGTGCGCGCGCTCGTGGACGCATGGCTGCGCGCGCGCCTGGACACGCCTGCGACTGGCTCCGTGGCCGCTGCACGCACGGTCGAGGTGCCTGTGTGCTACGGCGGCGAGCACGGCCCCGACCTGGAGGCGCTGTCCCGCCATGCCGGGCTCGAGGTCCAGGACGTGGTCGCGCGCCATGCCGGCGCGGATTTCCGCGTGGCCATGCTCGGCTTCGCGCCCGGATTTCCGTACCTGCTCGGATTGCCGGCGGAGCTGGCGATGCCGCGCCTGGCGCAACCGCGCCGGACGGTGCCGGCCGGCTCGGTCGGCATCGCCGAGGCGCAGACGGGAATCTATCCACAGTCCAGCCCGGGCGGCTGGCGCCTGATCGGTCGTACCCCGCTGCGCCTGTTCGACGCCGCGCGGGAACCGCCGAGCCTGCTGGCGCCCGGCGACCGGGTGCGCTTCGTTGCCATCGAGGCGACGCGCTTCGACCGCTGGCCGGCACCGTGACCGCCCGGATCGAGGTGCTCGAGGCCGGGCTGTCGACGACCGTGCAGGCGCGTGGACGCTGCGGCTGGCGCGCGTTCGGCGTCGGCGCCGCCGGCGCGCTCGATTCGCATTCGTCCCGGATCGCCAACCTGCTGGTGGGCAATGGTCCGGATGCGGCAATGCTGGAGATCGCATTGCACGGTCCGCTGCTGCGCGCGAGCGTGGCGCTGCACGTGGCGCTGACCGGCGCCGAGATCGAAGCCGACTTCGACGGTGTACCCGTGCCGATGTGGCGTCCGGTGGATCTGCCGGCCGGGGGCCAGTTGCGGCTCGGGCACTGCCGGCGAGGCACGCGCGCCTACCTCGCCATTGCCGGGGGAATCGACGTCGCGCCGGTCCTGGGCAGCCGCGCGACCGACCTGCGCGCCGGCTTCGGCGGGCTGTCGGGGCGCGCGCTGCAGGCGCGCGACCGGATCTCCGTCGACGCGCTGGCCGAGGACGCGGACGCGCTGCGTGCCGCTCCCTGGTGGGTGGATCCCTCGCCCGAACTCGACTTCGACCTTCCGGCGCTGGCGCGGGTGCTGCCCGGAGCCCAGCGCTGCACCGAGGCGGCCGAATCCGCCTGGTTCGCCAGCGGCTACCGGGTCGCCGCGGCCAGCGACCGCGTCGGCCTGCGGCTGGAGGGCCCACGGCTGGAACTTGCGGCGCCCGCCACGGGCGTGTCCGAGCCGGTCGCACCGGGCACCGTCCAGCTGCCGCCCGACGGCCAGCCGATCGTGCTGATGGGCGAATGCGGCACGGTCGGCGGCTACCCGCGCATCGGGCACGTGTTCGCCGCCGATCTGCCGCGGCTGGCGCAACTGCGTCCGGGCGAGACCCTGCACTTCGTGCCCGGCACGATCCAGCAAGCCGACCTGGCCGCTTGCCAGTGGCGGCGACGGCTGGCAAGAATCGCCGTCGCCATCGAAGCACATGGGGGTCGGGCAGCCCGTGCGTGAGATCGACTTCAACTGCGACCTCGGCGAGGGGCTCGACAGCGACGCGGCGATCCTGCCGCACGTGAGTTCGGCCAACATTGCCTGCGGCCTGCACGCCGGCGATGCCCAATGCATGCAGCGCACGGTCGCGCTGTGCCTCCGGCACGGGGTCGCGATCGGGGCGCACCCGTCCCTGCCCGACCGCGAGGGCTTCGGGCGGCGCGAGCTGGCGACCACGCCGGCGGCGGTGCACGCCCTGACCCTGTACCAGGTCGGCGCGCTGCATGGATTCGTCGCGGCGGCCGGCGCGCGGCTGCACCACGTCAAGCCGCATGGCGCGCTCTACAACCTGGCGGCGCGCGATCGGGCGATCGCTGCGGCCATCGCCTCGGCGGTCGCCCGGTTCGATGCCGGGCTGGTGCTGTACGCGCTTTCGGGCAGCGAACTGGCGCGGGCCGGACAGGCAGAGGGTCTGGCGGTGGCGCACGAGGTCTTCGCCGAGCGCCGCTACGAGGCGGACGGCAGCCTGACGCCGCGCAGCCGCCCCGACGCGGTCATCGCCGACATCGACATGGCCGCACAGCAGATCGCGCAGATGCTGCAGGCCGGTGCGGTCACCGCGCGCACCGGCGAGTCCGTGCCGGTGCGCGCCGATACCGTGTGCCTGCATGGCGACCGCGCCGATGCGGCGCTGTTCGCCCGGCGGCTGCGCGCGGCCATCGAACAGGCCGGCTACAGCGTGCGTGCACTGGAGCGGGGCGCATGAACCTGTGGCCGCTGATCGGCGTGGCCTGGGTCGTGGCCGGGTTCGCACTGCGGCTGAATCCGGCGCTGGTGGTGGTCACCGCCGGTGTCGTGACCGGACTGGTTGCCGGCTTCGGCCCGGTCGAGGTCCTGGCGCTGCTGGGCGACGCCTTCACCAGGAACCGGTACCTGGCGCTGTTCCTGCTGACGCTGCCGGTGGTGGGGCTGCTGGAGCGCCACGGGCTCAAGGAACACGCGCAGGCCTTCGTGGCGCGCCTTCGCGGAGCCACCACGGGGCGCCTGCTGATCGCCTACCTGGCGCTGCGGCAAGTCACGGCGGCGCTGGGCCTCAACAGCCTGGGCGGACATCCGCAGACGGTGCGTCCGCTGGTTGCGCCGATGGCCGAGGGCGCGGCCCAGGCGCGCTTGGGACCGATCCCGCACGCCCAGCGCGAGCGGATCAAGGCGTTCTCGGCGGCCACCGACAACGTCGGACTGTTCTTCGGCGAGGACATCTTCATCGCGTTCGGTGCGGTGCTGCTGATGCAGGGGGTGCTGGCCGAGCACGGCATCGCCGCCGAGCCGCTGGCGATCGCGCTGTGGGGCATCCCCACGGGGCTGTGTGCGTTTGCGATCCACGCGGTGCGGCTGCACCGCTTCGACCGGACACTGGCGCGGGCCGCCGATGCGGCGGCGGCAATCCCGGCGCCCGCACCCGATCTCGAGCCGGGGCCCGGCCCATGATCGAGCTGCAGTGGATCTACTGGCTGACCGGTGCCTACCTGGCCTCGATCGCGTGGCGCGGACTGCGCGACTCGGGCAACCCGCGGCGCTGGACCACGGGCGGATTCTGGGCGCTGCTGGCCGTCGCGTTCCTGGTCGGCGAGCGCTTGCCGGCGTCGGTGATGGGAGCGATCGTCGTGGCGCTGGCGTTGATTGCGGGCCTGGGCGGCGTACGGCTGGGGCGCTATGACCAGAGCAGCGCACAGGAGAAGCGTTCGGAGGCGCGGCGGCTGGGCAACCGGCTGTTCGGGCCGGCGCTGCTGATCCCCGGGGTGACCCTGCTGGGTGCGATCGGCCTCAGGCACGTGGAGCTCGCCGGCAGGCCGCTGCTGGATCCGCTGCACACCACACTGGTGTCGTTGGGTCTGGCCTGCGTGGTGGCGATGCTGGCGGCGTGCCGGCTGACGCGGCAGTCGCCGTGGTCGGCGGTGGAGCAGTCGCGACGCCTGATCGACGCCATCGGCTGGGCGGCGGTGCTGCCGCTGCTGCTGGCCACGCTGGGCAGCGTGTTCGCGGCGGCCGGTGTCGGCGACGCGGTGGCGCAGGTGGTGCGTGCTCTGATCCCGGTGGACCAGCCTTTCGTGGTGGTACTGGCCTATGCGCTGGGGATGGCGGCATTCACGATGATCATGGGCAATGCCTTCGCGGCCTTTCCGGTGATGACGGCGGGGATCGCGCTGCCGCTGCTGGTGGACGTGCATGGGGCCGAGCCGGCTTCGCTGGCGGCGATCGGGATGCTGTCGGGATACTGCGGCACACTGATGACGCCGATGGCGGCGAACTTCAACCTGGTGCCGGCGGCATTGCTCGAGCTGGACGATCCCTACGGCGTGATCCGGGTGCAGATCCCGACGGCGCTGTTGCTGCTGGCGGCGAACGTGGTGCTGATGTATGTGATCGTGTTCCGCTGAGTCCCGGCGCTCGTCGAAGCGCCGAACGCGCGGCTGCGCTCCAATCGACGCGGCGGCTGCTCTTCTCCTCCCCTTGCGCGCCGCAGGCGCGGAGGGGGAGGCCGGGAGGGGGTTGCGGTCGGAGCGCGGGCTCCACGTCCCGCGCGCGGCTGCGCCGCGCGACCCCTCCCCAACCCTCCCCTTCGCTGCGCGAAAGGGAGGGGGCAGGATCGCTGCATTCGAGCGGCCGGCCTGGGCAATCCGGGGGAAGCGGAAGGCGCGAGCAACAGCAGCCATCGCACTGCGCCCACCGCTTCCCTCCAACCGCCCGGGCCGGCCGCCCGAACGCCGCGAACCTGCCCCGGCGCCACGCGTCCCCTAGAATCCGAGCCATGTCCCACGCCAACGCCATCCGCGCTGCCCTCGCCCACCCGCCATCGGCGCGGATCGTCGTGGGCTACAGCGGCGGCCTGGATTCGACCGTGCTGCTGCACGCGCTCGCGCAGGTCGAAGGCATCGCCCTGCGAGCGATCCACGTCGACCACGGCCTGCATCCGGACTCGGCAACATGGGCTGCGCACTGCGAGCGCACCTGCGAGGGCTGGGGCATCGCCTTGGAGTCCGTGCGCGTGGAGGTAACGGCCGCCGGCAAGGGCATCGAGGCTGCCGCGCGCGAGGCGCGCCATGCCGCTTTCGCGCAGCGGCTGGAGGAAGGCGAGACGCTGGCGCTGGCGCACCACCGCGACGACCAGGCCGAGACGGTGCTGCTGCGGCTGCTGCGCGGCGCCGGCACGCACGGCCTGGCGGCGATGCGGCCGCTGCGTGCCTTCGCGCTCGGCTGGCTGTGGCGTCCGCTGCTGGCGCTGCCGCGCGCCACGCTGGAGGCGCACGCGCGCGCACACGGGCTGGACTGGATCGAGGATCCGGCCAATGCACGGCTGCAACACGGTCGAAACCGGCTGCGGCACGAGGTGCTGCCGTTGCTGGAGCGGCACTGGCCGGGCGCGCGCGCGGCGCTTGCGCGCGCGGCCCGGCTGGCTGCGGAAGACGCGCGGCGACTCGATGCACTCGATGCGCAGTTGCTGGCCGGGGTGCAGGGCGCGGATCCGCGCACGCTGGACGTGGCTGCACTGGTGCGCCTGGACGAGCCGGTGCAGCGGGCGCTGCTGCGGGTGTGGGTCACCGGCTGCGCCCTGCCGCCGCCGAACGCGGCCGCGTTCGACGCCTTCCGCGGCTGGCTGTCCCAGCGCGCCGACGCGGCGGCGGTGCTGCGCTGGCCCGGAGCGGAATTGCGGCGGTACCGGAGCACGATCTACGCCATGGCACCACTGGCCCGGCCGGTGCACGGCTGGCAGCTGCAGTGGGACGGAGCCACGGCGCTGCGCCTGCCGGACGGGTTCGGCCGCCTGGCGCTGGTGCCGGCGGCTGCGATGGCCCGGTCCGTGACAGTGCGTCCACGCGCCGGTGGCGAGCGCATCGCGCTGCCGGGACGCGAGCACACCCACGCGCTCAAGCACGTGCTGCAGGAACTGGGCGTGCCGCCCTGGACGCGGCGCCGGTTGCCGCTGCTGGTGGCCGCCGACGGCGAGCTGCTGGCTGCGGCGGATCGGGTGCGTTCGGCGCGCTGGGTGCGCCTGGAACGCGAATCGGGCATGCGGCTGCGCTGGCACGACGGGCACGATTGACCGTGCCGGCGACGCTGGGCACACTCCGCGCCATGGCCGCCAAGTCCACCAGGCCCGCCGCCGAACCGAAGGCGTCGGTCGCCGATTTCGAGAAGTCGCTGGACGAGCTCGAGCAGCTGGTGCGGCGCATGGAACAGGGCGAACTGACGCTGGACGAGTCGCTGCAGGCCTACGAGCGCGGCGTGGCGCTGTACCGCAATTGCCAGGCTGCGCTGGACCAGGCCGAGCTGCGCGTGCGGCTGCTGGCCGACCCGGACGATCCGGACAGCGCCCGGCCGTTCGCACCGGATGACGACTGAGGCCGCGTTCGCGGCCTGGCGGGCACGCTGCGAACGCGCGCTCGAATCGGCGCTGCCCCCGGACACGGACGAACCGCAGGCGCTGCACGCGGCCATGCACCACGCCGTGCTCGGCGGCGGCAAACGGCTGCGGCCGCTGCTCGTATACGCGGCCGGATCCATCGGCGCGGCGCCGGAGCCGGCGCTGGATCCGGCCGCCGTCGCGGTCGAACTGGTGCACGCCTATTCGCTGGTGCACGACGACCTGCCGGCAATGGACGACGATGCGCTGCGGCGCGGCCGTCCGACCGTGCACGTGGCCTATGGCGAAGCCACGGCGATCCTGGCCGGCGATGCGCTGCAGACGCTGGCGTTCGCGGTGCTGGCGCGCGCGCACCTGCCCGAGCCGGTCCGGGTGGCGCTGATCGGTACCCTGGCTGCTGCCGCCGGCGCCGGCAACGGCATGGCCGGCGGCCAGGCCATGGATCTTGCCGCCACCGGGCGGCGGCTCGACATCGACGCATTGCGCGCGCTGCAGTCGGCCAAGACCGGTGCACTGATCCGGGCTGCGGTGCGCATGGGCGCGCAGGTGGCCGGGCTCGATGCGGCCGCACTGGCATTGCTGGACCGTTTCGCCGGAGCGCTGGGGATCGCCTTCCAGATCCGCGACGACCTGCTCGACGTGGAGGCCGACACCGCGCAGCTGGGCAAGACCGCGGGCAAGGACAGGGCCCAGGACAAGCCGACCTGGGTGTCGATGCTGGGGCCGCAGGGCGCACGCGCCGAGCTGCAGGCGCAGCGGGACACGGCACAGGCTGCGCTGCGGTCCATCGGGGCCGAGGCCGGACCGTTGCGCGAACTGCTGCGCCAGTGCATCGAACGCGTGCACTGACATAAGGTCTGACCAAGCCTGTCCTGAGCCTGACGAAGGGACCATCCTGGCCTTGATCGGACTCGCCGTAGGTCGGCACTACTGTGCCGACGCGGACCGGCGCGAGCGTGGCGTCGGCACGGTAGTGCCGACCTACAGGACCGGCGCGAGCGTGCATGCGTGCATGATCGGCGAGCGCACCATCCATGGCACGCGAACCTCTGAACTTGTTCAGGGGTTCCCTGAAGGCGCTGAACGATCCGGAACGGTGCCGCTACACCGCGTGCGGATCCGTCGCGTCCCCGGAAAGACGAAGCCCGGCTGGTGCCGGGCTTCGCATCGATCCGTTGCGCGGGCGCCTTACTTGACCAGGCGCAGCGTGAACGGGTAGCGGTAGGCGGTGCCCTCGTTGGCCTTCACGGCGGCGATGACGGTCAGGATCAGGGCAGCGAGTCCGACCAGCGGCAGCAGCAGCAGGCCGATCAGCACGAACATCAGCACGATGCAGACCAGCAGCGCGATGGTGACGGTGATCTGGAAGTTCAGCGCCTCCTTGCCCTGGTCGTCCACGAACGGCATCGTTTCCTTCTTCAGCAGCCAGATCAGCAGCGGCCCGAGGACGTTGCCGAACGGAATGATGATGCCCACCAGCGCCGACAGGTGCGCGAACATCGCCATCTGGCGCTCGTCGCTGCCCGGAGCACCGCCCGGAGACGGCGAAACCGGCGGCGGCGGCGTGTGCGGGCTCGGCGGCGGCAGATTTTCGTTGGGTGTTTCGTTCACGGCTCTCCCTCCCTCGATCGTGGCCAAAGACGGCTGCCGCACTTTCGATTGCGGCGTGCCCATTGTCAAGGACGCGACCGGGCCGGCGGCGTGACCGGGCCGGCGGACTCAGCTTGCCCCGGCCACCATCATGCGGCCCAGCAGGATCGATCCGGTCAGCACCTGCGAGCGCGGATCCACGTCGCTGCCGACCGCTTCGATCGCCTGGAACATCTGCCGGAGCTTGCCCGCGATGGTGACCTCGTCGACCGGGAAGGCCAGCTCTCCGTTCTCGACCCAGAAGCCGGCGGCGCCGCGCGAATAGTCGCCGGTGACCAGGTTCACGCCCTGCCCCATCAGTTCGGTGACCACCAGCCCGCGCCCCATGCCGCGCACCAGATCCTGGAAGGACGGGTTCCCGTGCGCGACGACCAGGTTGTGGGTGCCGCCGGCATTGCCGGTGGTTTCCAGGCCCAGCCTGCGCGCCGAGTAGCTGCCCAGCACGTAGCGCTCCAGCACGCCGCGCTGCACCAGCGGCGACTCCCGCGTGGCCACGCCCTCGGCGTCGAAGTTGGCCGAACGGTGCCCGCGCGGCAGGTGCGGCCGCTCCTGGATGTCCATCCAGTCCGGAAACAGCCGCTGCCCGGCGCTGTCGAGCAGGAACGAGGCGCCCCGGTACAGCGCGCCGCCGGACACCGCCGAAACCAGGTGGCTGACCAGCGAGCGGGCCACCTCCGGAACCAGCAGCACCGGCACCTCCCCGGTCGGCACCGGCCGCGGGCCCAGCCGTTCCACCGCGCGTTCGGCGGCGCGGCGGCCGACCGCGTCGGCCGCCTCCAGGTCCTGCGGCGCACAGGCGGTCGTATACCAGTAGTCGCGCTGCATCTGCGGAGCCTTGCCGGCGATCAACGAGCAGCTGATGCTGTGGTGGGTATTGCGTTCGCGACCGAGGAAACCGTGCGAGTTGGCGTACACGGCAATGCTTGCGCCGGTGACCACCTGCGCGCCTTCGGAATTGGATACGCGCGCATCGTGCGCGCGGCCGGCGCCCTCGCACTGTCGACCCAGTTCGATCGCCGCTTCCACGTCCAGCGCCCACGGATGCCACAGGTCCAGGTCGGGGAACCGCGTGGCCATCGCCTCGGCCGGGGCCAGCCCCGCGTACTCGTCCTGCTCGGTGTGGCGCGCGATCGCGCAGGCCTGGTCGATCGAGGTTTCGATCGAGACCGGATCCAGGTCGCCGGTGCTGGCGCTGCCCTTGCGCTGGCCGAAGTAGACCGTGATCGAGAGCCCGCGGTCGCGCGTGTGTTCGATCGTTTCGACCTCGTCCATGCGCACCGACACGCTCAGGCCGCGCTCGTCGCTGGCGCCGACCTCGGCCTGGCTGGCGCCGCGCTGGCGGCAACGCGAGAGCACGTCCTGCGCGATCTGCGCCAGGCGATCGAGCGCCGCCGCGGAATCGGTCGGCGCGATGGCGGCCGGCACGGAGGTCATTTCCTGCATGGCACTTTCCATGTCGGATCGCCCTGTGTGCCCCCGGGCGCGGGGGGCGGTGCGTCGCGCTTGACGGCGCGCAGCGCGGCGCGGAAGGTGGGCGCCCTTCCCGAGGTACGCCCGATTCCATGACCGAAGCCGGCCCGCCCGAACAGCGCCCGCCCAGCCGCAGCCGGCAGCGCCGCGATGCGCTGGCGGTACTGGCCATGGCCGAGCGCCTGGTCGAGCTCGGCGATGGGGTGCTGGCGAAGCTGCCGCTGACGCCGCAATTGCTGGCGGCGATCGCGGATTCGCGGCGCATCCGCCAGCAGATCGCGCGCAAGCGGCAATTGCAGTACCTGGCCAAGCTGCTGCGGCGGGAACCCGATCTGCTGGAACCGTTGCGCCAGGTACTGGAGCACGACCGCGCCGCGGCCCGGCGCGAAGCGGTCGCGCTGCACCGGCTCGAACACTGGCGCGACCGCCTGATCGACGAAGGCGACGCGGCGCTGACCGAGCTGCTCGATGAGCAGCCCGGCGCCGACCGCCAGCGGCTGCGACAGCTGGCGCGACGGGCGCGCGAGGAGCGAGGACGCGAGGACCCGCTGCACGCCACGCGCGAGCTGTTCCGTGCGTTGCGCGGGCTGTTCGGCCAGGATTGAGTACGTCATCATGCGC
This sequence comes from Lysobacteraceae bacterium, assembly GCA_035686365.1. Classification (GTDB taxonomy): domain Bacteria; phylum Pseudomonadota; class Gammaproteobacteria; order Xanthomonadales; family Xanthomonadaceae; genus DASRZM01. The sequence continues at coordinate 15,064 of DASRZM010000052.1, forward strand.
GCGTGCCGCCGACGGTCAGCGCGTCGATGCGCAGCGTCGGCTGACCCACGCCCACCGGCACGCTCTGACCTTCCTTGCCGCACACACCCACGCCCTCGTCCAGCGCCAGATCGTTGCCGATCATGCTCACGCGGGTCATGACCTCGGGGCCGGAGCCGATCAGGGTGGCACCCTTGACCGGCGCGGTGATGCGGCCGTTCTCGATCAGGTAGGCCTCGCTGGCGGAGAACACGAACCGGCCCGAGGTGATGTCGACCTGGCCGCCGCCGAAGTTCACCGCATACAGCCCGCGCTGCACGCTGGCGATGATTTCGGCCGGGTCGCGATCGCCGGCGCGCATGTAGGTGTTGGTCATGCGCGGCATCGGCAGGTGCGCGAACGACTCGCGGCGGCCGTTTCCGGTCGGCGCCGCATTCATCAGCCGCGCGTTCATGGTGTCGTGCATGAAGCCGGCCAGGCGGCCGTCCTCGATCAGCACGGTGCACTGGGTCGGCGTGCCCTCGTCGTCGATGCTCAGCGAGCCGCGGCGCTCGTACAGGGTGCCGTCGTCCACCACGGTCACGCCGCGCGCGGCGACCTGCTCGCCGATGCGTCCGGCGAAGGTCGAGGTGCCCTTGCGATTGAAGTCGCCCTCCAGGCCGTGCCCGACCGCCTCGTGCAACAGCACGCCGGGCCAGCCGGGGCCCAGCACCACGGGCATGGTGCCGGCCGGCGCATCGACCGCCTCCAGATTCACCAGCGCCTGCCGCAGCGCCTCGCGCGCCAGTGCCCCGGCCCGGTCCTCCTGCAGGAAGCGCTCGTACCCGTAGCGGCCGCCTCCGCCGGCATAACCGGACTCGCGGCGCCCGCCCTGCTCGACGATCACCTGCACGCTGAAGCGCACCAGCGGCCGCACGTCGCCGGCGACATGACCGTCCGATCGCGCCACCAGCACCGAGTCCATGGTGCCGGCCAGGCTGACCATCACCTGGGTCACGCGCGGGTCGGCCGCGCGCAACTGGGCGTCGATCTCGCGCAGCAGCCGGATCTTCTCCTCGTTGGGGATGCTCTCGACCGGGTCCACCGGCGCATACAGCGCACGGGTGTCGCTGCGCTGCAGTGCCTGCGGCGTGGCAGCGCGACCTGCCCGCGCGATCGCGCCGGCGGCGCCGGCGGCCTCGATCAGCGCCGGCAGCCGGATCTCGTCGGAATAGGCGAACCCGGTCTTCTCGCCGCTGATGGCGCGCACGCCCACGCCCTGCTCGATCGAGTGCGAACCGTCCTTGACGATGCCGTCCTCCATGCGCCAGGACTCCTGGCGCGAGTGCTGGAAGTACAGGTCGGCATAGTCGACGCCGGGGCCGACCAGGCGCGAGAACACGCGCTCCAGTTCGCGGGCGTCGAGGCCTGCCGGTTCCAGCAGACGGCGGGTGGCAAGGTCGGATGAACTCATCGGCAATGTCGGGGGCAATGTCGGGGGCAATGTCGGGGAAATGGGCAAGTGGGCTGCCGGGCGCAGCCGGCCGGCGCGGCGGCCGGCGCGCGTTCGCGGGCGTGGCAATTACCGATCAGATGCGGCCGCGACGCGGCCGATTCAACCGCCGGCGGCAGCCTCCAGCCTAGCAGGATCGCCGGCGGCCTCCCTTGCGGGCTCCTCCGTAGCCTGGCCCGCGGCCGGCGTGGCCACGTCCTGGGGCCGGGTCAGGCGCTCGATCTGCGGCGCATCCCAGCTTCCGCCCACGTGATAGACCGCGCGCGTCATCTCGCCCAGCGGCTGCTGCAGGATGGCCTGCGCGACCGCGCCGATGGCGGCGCCCGCCGGGCCGCCGGCGAGGGCGCCGACCACGGTGAGCACGCCGCCGGCACGCGGACGCACCTCCATGATCTGATCGTAGTCCTTGGCCTTGAGGCCGGTTCGGCCCCGGATCTCGATCTCGGCCGCCGGGCTGTCGATCTTCAGATCGTCGGTGAAGGCGCTGCCCTGGCGCAGGGCGAAACTGCCCTCGATCGAGTTGAAGGCAAACCCCTCGACCAGGAAATCGCTGAAATCCAGCGACAGGCGGCGCGGAATCTCGGTCAGGCTCAGCAGCCCGAGGATGCGGCCGGCGCCGGGCCTGACCTCGGGAATGCGGCCGGAGCCGACCTTCATGCCCAGCGTTCCCTCGACCCGTTCCAGCGCGAAGGCCGAGGGCGCGCCGCGCCACTGCGCCTGGAGCGTGGCCATGGTCGGCCCCTTCTCGACCATGTCGGTGAAGCCCAGCGCCTGGAGCATCTCGCCCAGGTCGGGCGCAGTGAAGGCGAGTTCGAACTGCGAGCGCTCGCGCAGCCCGACCCGCGTCCAGTCGCCGCTGCCGCGCAGATCCAGCCGTGGCGAGCGGCTCTCGAACAGCTGCACGTGCATGCCCTGCGCGGTCGGATAGGTTTCCAGCCTCGCCTCGCCCAGGTCGGCCTCGCCGAAACGCAGCTGGCCGAACCACAGGTGCAGGGGCGGGATCCCGGCCGGATTGGCCGGCACGGCCTGGCTGGCCGCCTTCGCGGTGGGCCAGTGCAGGTGCGCCATGCGGGCGGTGATCCCGGCCGTGTCCAGGTCCCGGGTCGGTATCCGCACCTCGCCCTCGACCTCCGGACCTCTCAGCAACAGCGTCGCCGCATCCGCATCGCGCCGGTACTGCACGCGCGTTTCCACGAAGGCGCGATCGAGTACATCCAGCTCGCCCGCATGCACATCGATCGAGCCGATGCCCGCGCCCTTGCCCTCGCCGGCCACCGCGAAGGCGGCCCAGCCGGCGGCGTCGAGCACCGGCACCGTGCCCACGACGGCAATGCCCCGCTCCGGGACCTCTACCTCGTCGGCGTCTCCGAATGCGGCCACGCCGGTGAATCCCTCGCTCGGGTCCAGCGTGCCGCGCAGGCGCAGCAGCTCGCCCAGCCGCAGGTCGATGCCGCCGTGCTCCACGGGCAGAGCGATGCGCAGATCCAGCGGCATGCGCGCCTCGGGCGCCTTGCGCAGCGGCGCCGGCAGCGCCACGGTGGTGCCGACCAGGTCCGAGCGCAGCCGCAGGCGCTGGCTCGCGGCGCCGGTCCCGGCGTCGTCCGCGGCCACGCCGAGTGCGAGCGACCATTCCGAGCTGCCGTCCAGGTAGGGCTCGAGCCAGGTCACGGACGGGTGCCGGTCCAGCAGCGAATCGGCGCTCAGGCGGCCGCGCAGGGAACCCTCGGCCACCAGTTCCTCGCGCGAGGTGTAGGCGCCCACTGCCAGGCTGAACGTCGCCGGCTGCCCCTGGTAGCCCACCCGCAACTCGTCGGCGCCGAAGCCCTGTTCGCTGAAACGCACGCGGCCGGTGGCATCGTCGAAACGCAGGTCGTACTTGGTGTCGACCAGATCGGCACCGACCAGGTCGGCGCGCCCGCGCACGCGCGGTGTGCCCAGTTCCTTCTTCAGCGGCAGGCGAAGATCCATGGAGATGTCGGCGCGGCCGCCGACGCTCACCCCGAGCCAGTGCTCCGGGTACTTGCGCTGCAGCGGGCTGGCGCGCAGCAGGTCCAGCAGCGCGGGGCCGGTCCCGGTGCCGTCGATGTCCAGCTCCAGCACCGGAGAACGCAGGTCTGCGATGGTGCCGTGCGCACGCTCGATGCGGTTGCCCAGCACCGATCCGTGCAACTGGAAGTCCATGGATTCGTTTTCGAAGTGCGCCCAGCCCGTGATCTGCTCGCCGCGCGGCCATTCGCCCGGCTTGTAGTCCAGCACCGTCCCGGCGACCTCGAAGTGCGCATCGACGCGGCCCTCGGCATTGCGGAACGGCCAGTGATCCAGATCCCCGGCAAATACCATGGCGGCGCGTTCGACCTGGCCTGCGACCAGCGCGCGATCGAGCCAGGCGATCACCTTGGGCGGCATCCTGTTGCGCACCCAGAACTGCGGCGCTGCCGAGAAATCCCCTGCTGCGACTTCCACCGCCAGCGCCAGCGCCGGCCGGGTGCCGTCGCCCTGCAGCTCGGCGCCGCCGCGCACGGTACCGGCGAAATCCGCACCCCGGAGCATGAGCGGCGACGCCCACAGCCACCAGCCCTGTGCGCTCTTCCAGGCGTCGATGCGCCCGCTCGCAACCGCGACGATTTCATCGCGGAACATCTGCGGCGAGTGCACGGCCAGGAGCGCCTCGTGCAGCTGCAGGCTGGCGGCGCCCGGGTCGAAGTCCAGCCGCCCCGAGAAGCCCGATACCCCCGGCACCTTGCCGGTCGGAGACCAGCCCAGCGCCTCGAGCTGGAGCTGGCCGCCACAGCCGTGGCCGTCCGTGCAGTCGATCCGCAGGTCCGACAGTGCCAACCGCGGCATGGCGCCGAACAGCGCCGCACGCAGCCTGGGCGGCAGTGCGTCGGACAGCGCCGCCACCGGCGCCAGCACGTCGAGCTCGGCGCGTTCGGCGCGCAGCTGCAATCGCTCGCCGGTCCGGGTCACCCGCACCGAACCGGTCCGATGCCAGCCGCTCCCGTCTTCCATCTCCAGCGCCGGAACGTCCAGGCGCCAGCCCTCGGCGCTGCTCTGCCACAGCGCCGAAAGCGACAGCGCATCGATCCCGACGCGCGGTTCGATCTCGGCGCCGGGGTCCATCACCAGCGGCGTGTTCGCGCGCAGGCGCAGGTCCTGGGCCTGGATCTCGACCTGGGCCCGGGTCAGCCTGCGCTGCCCGATGCGCAGCCACAGGTCGACGTCGGCGGTGCCGCCGGCGATTTCGACACCGCCGGCCTCGTGCCCGGCCAGCCAGTCGGCGAGCCGCAGTTCGCGGCCTCCGATCCACAACTCGCCGCCCGAGAGGTCCCCGGCCACGGTGCCGGCGATCCTCAGCGGCGCGCTGTCACCTTGCCGGGCGCGGATGCCCAGGCGCAAGCCCGCTTCCACGGCCTGCAGCCGCGCGTCGACGAGGTCGAAATCGATCCGGCGTCCGCTCAAGGCATCCTCGACCCGGAGCGTGGCCGCTTCCAGCCGCAATTCGCCCAGCCCCGCCAGCCGCATCAGGCCGGCGCTGCCGCCGCCCCTGCGGGCCAGGCCCGCCACCTCGACCACGCCCTCGGCGTTGCGCGCGATCCTGAGGTCGACGCCGCGCAGCGTGAGCACGGTCAGTGCGCGCGAGGGCAGCATGCCGCCGTAGATGTCCACCAGCAGCTCGGCCCGGTCCATGGTCAGGGCCGCGGCTTCCGGACCCACGCGCAGCGCGCGCAACTCGAACAGAGGTCCGCGCCGCGTCCAGTGCGCCTGCGCCGAGTCGAACCGGACCTGCTGCCCGCTGCGCTGCGAGAGCCAGGCCGCGATGTGCTCGGGATGGCTCTGCACCAGCGGCAGCAGCCGGCTGGCGACGGCCACGGCCAGGCCGGCCAGGATCACCAGCGAGGCCAGCCCGTAGGCCAGCAGCCGCCGCAGCCGCCGCCAGCGAGCGCGCGCGGTCGTCACCGGGGCTCCACGTGGCGGCCGTGCCAGCTTCCAGTCACAGCAGCACCACGTCGTACTGTTCCTGCGCGTACTGCTCGTCGGCCTGGAAGCGGATGGACTTGCCGATGAACTCCTCCAGTTCGGCCACGGCCGCGGATTCCTCCTCGAGGATCTTGTTCACCACCTTGGGCGAGGCCAGCACCAGCAGCTTCTGCGCCTCGAACTGGCGCACCGCCCGGGTGATCTCGCGGAAGATCTCGTAGCAGACGCTGTCGGCGGTCTTGACCACGCCGCGACCGGCGCATTCGTGGCATGGCTCGCACAGCTGCCGCTCCAGACTTTCGGTGGTGCGCTTGCGGGTCATCTCCACCAGGCCCAGCGGCGAGAATTCGTGGACCGTGGTCTTGGCGTGGTCGCGGGCGAGCGACTTCTCGAGCATGCGCAGGACCTGCCGCTGATGCTCCTCGTCGACCATGTCGATGAAGTCGATGATGATGATGCCTCCCAGGTTGCGCAGGCGCAGTTGCCGGGCCGCGGCCTGCGCCGCTTCCAGGTTGGTGCGGTACACCGTCTCCTCGAGGTTGCGGTGGCCGAGGAAGGCGCCGGTGTTGACGTCGATGGTGGTCATCGCCTCGGTCTGGTCGAGGATCAGGTAGCCACCGGACTTCAGCGGCACGTCCTTCTGCAGTGCGCGCTGGATCTCGTCCTCGACGCCGTACAGGTCGAATATGGGTCGCTCGCCGGGGTAATGTTCGATCCTCTCGGCCAAATCGGGCATGAACTGGGTGGCGAAGCGGCTCACGCGCTCCCAGGTGTCGCGCGAATCCACCCGTACCTTCTCGACATTGCGGTGCATCAGGTCGCGCAGTGCGCGCAGGGGCAGTGAAAGGTCCTCGTAGACGCGGCTGGGGGCGCCGGCGGCTTCGATCGAGCGACCGATGACCTGCCAGGCCCGGCCCAGGTACTCCAGGTCCTCCGCCAGCGCCTCGGCGCCCTGCCCCTCGGCATTGGTCCGCACGATGTAGCCGTAGCTGCGCCCGCTGGCCAGTTCGGCCAGCAACCCCTTGAGGCGGGCGCGCTCGGCCTCGTCCTCGATCCGGACCGAGACCCCCAGGGTGCGGCTGTACGGGAGCAGGACCAGGTAACGCGAGGGGACGCTCAGCTGCGCGGTGAGCCGCGCGCCCTTGCTGCCGATCGGGTCCTTGACCACCTGCACGACGATCTCCTGCCCTTCGTGGATCAGCTCGCTGATCGAGGGCAGCTGCGGGGGCGGTACCGCCGTCGCCTCGGCGGCCGCCTCGGCAAGCACCTCGTTCGGCTCGCTACCATTGCCGTTGGCTTCTATCGGCGGTGAGCGCAGCACGTCGGAGGCATGCAGGAAGGCCGCGCGCTCCAGGCCGACGTCGACGAAAGCCGCCTGCATGCCCGGCATCACCCGGACCACGCGACCGTTGTAGATGTTGCCGACGTATCCGCGCCGGGCGGTGCGCTCGATGTGCACCTCCTGCAGCATGCCGTTCTCGACCACGGCCACGCGCGTTTCGCGCGGCGTCACGTTGATCAGGATTTCCTCGCTCACGGGTGGGGATGGCCTTGTGTCGGAAATTGCGGGTGACTTCGATTGTAGGAGTCCACCCGGTGGGCTACTACCAAGGTTCTGATCAAGTCCATCCTGGACTCGATCAGACGCGCCGAGTCCGGCACATGTCCGGACTCGGCTCCGCCGGATCAAGCACTCGCGTGCTTGATCCGCGAGCGCGCCATCCATGGCGCGCGAGCCTCTGGACTCATTCAGAGGTTTCCTATAGGCCGAAGCTGCGCAGCAGGCGCGCGGTCTCGAACAGCGGCAGGCCCATCACGCCGCTGTAGCTGCCCGAGAGGTGTTCGACGAACGCACCAGCGCGGCCCTGGATGGCGTAGGCGCCGGCCTTGCCGTCGGCCTCGCCGCTGGCGATGTAGTCCCGGATCTCGTCCTGCGCAAGTCCGGCGAAGCGGACCAGCGAGGTCTGCACGGCGTGATCCTCGCGGCCGGCGCTCAGGCACCACACCGCCGAGATCACTCGGTGCTCGCGGCCGGAGAGTTTTCCCAGCATGCGCGCGGCGTCGGCGGCATCGGCCGGCTTGCCGAACACCTGGTCCCCGAGCACGACTTCGGTGTCGGCGCCCAGCACCACCGCCCCCGGGGCTGCGACCACCTTCAGCAGGCCGGCGCCGGCCTTCTCGCGCGCGACCCGGCTGACGTAGTCCTCGGGCGGCTCGGCGGGCTGGCGCTGCTCGGGAACCTCGACCTCCAGGACGCCGTAGCGCACGCCCAGTTGCTCGAGCAGCTGCGCACGGCGGGGCGATCTGGAAGCCAGGTAGAGCATCGGGCAAGCTTACACAAGGCCGCGTGCGGTCCCGGGGTCACGCGCGGTTTACGCGCCCGGCGCACACTGTCGGCCGGCAAACCCTGTCCGTTGGAGGTCCACGATGCGCACGAATCTCCCGGTGGCTGGACTGCTGGCCATCGGCCTGTCCTCCGCCCATGCCCAGTCGCAGCAGCCGCCTTTTCTGCCCGAAGGGACCCTGCTGCAGGTCTCGGCCCAGGCCGAGGTGCGCCGCAAGCCGGACCTGGCACGGATCTCGGCCGGCGTGATCACGCAGGCAACCGAGGCGCAGGCCGCCATGGCCGCCAATGCCGAACGCATGCAGCGCGTGGTTGCGGCGATCCGCCAGGCCGGCATCGCCGACAAGGACATCCGCACGACCGGCGTCCACCTGCAGCCGCAGTACGCCTACGGCGAGAACCGCGCACCGCAGCTGACCGGCTACCAGGTCAGCAACACGGTCCACGTGACCGTGCGCGAGATGGAGCGGATAGGCCCGACGCTCGATGCGCTGGTGGCGCAGGGCGCCAACCAGGTCAACGGCCCGGACTTCGGCATCGAGGACGAGGACGCGGTGCGCGACCAGGCGCGGACCGAAGCGGTGCAGAAGGCGCGTCGCCGCGCGCAGATCTATGCCGAGGCGGCGGGCCTGGCCGTACGGCGGATCGTGGCGATCACCGAGTCGGGCGGATACGCGCCGCCCACGCCCTATCCGCGCATGGCGATGGCCAAGCTCGAGTCGGCCGATACGCCGGTGGAGCCGGGCGAAAACGTCGTCGGCGCCAGCATCGAGGTCTGGTTCGAGCTGCGCTGACCACCACGACGATTCGTCGCGGGAGTAGCGAGGCCACCCACGCCGCTGTCGCGCTCCGCAGGCGGGCCGCGCGCCGCCGCGCCGGGATCGCGCTACGGCGCTGTCCTCGCGCCCTCCGCTTCGCTTCGGGTCCGCGTCGGCCGGCCGGGGTTTCCGACGCGACTTCCTGTCGCGGCGAAAACGCGCGCACATCCCTGTGCGCGCCCCCTGCGGGGCCTGATCGTCCGCCCGCCGCCGCTGCGGATGCGCCTGCGCGCGATCCCGGCGCGGCGTCGCGCGGCTCGGTTGCGTGACGGCAGCCGCATCCTGCTCTCGCGGGCTGCGGCTTCCGCGGCGCCTACCGGGAAAACGGATGTTCGCTGGGATTCGCTGCGCCCGATCGCGGCCATGGGCCGCTCCCACACTGCTTCGCCGGAGGTTCGTAGGAGCGGGCGTTGCCCGCGATCGGGGTCCGGCGCCCCGGTGCGCTCCGCCATTCGCGGGCAACGCCCGCTCCTACTGCGCTTCGCCGTTGCGGTGAGGCACATCGGAGCGGTGTGGGGGCGGCCCATGGCCGCGACCGGGCGCAGCGAATCGCAGCGAACCTCCGCATTCCCGGTAGGAGCGGCGGAAGCCGCGTCCCACGGGAGCAGGATGCGGACCCGGAGCGAAGTCCGCGGCCATGGATGGCCGCGACGGAATCGAGCTTGCTCGATTCCGGGAGCGGGTCCGGGCATGTACCGGACCCGCGATGCGAAGGGCGCACAGGATGTGCGCGCTTCGCCCAGCTAAGGACGCGCGAGGACAGCGCCGTAGCGCGATCCCGGCGCGGCGGCGTGCGGCCCGCCAAGCAGCGGCGTGCGATCCCGGTCGAACCGCCGATGCGCGCTCGCTAGACTGGGCGTTCGACCCCATCGCGAGGACGCCGCCGTGACCGAGCAGCGCATCCACCCTGCCCCCGCGGCCTTCATCGAGCGGGCACGCATCCAGCCCGACGACTACGAGCG
>DASRZM010000053.1:0-5469 GCA_035686365.1 Lysobacteraceae bacterium
GATCGCGGGCAACGCCCGCTCCTACAGGATCGCGGGCAACGCCCGATCCTACAGGATCGCGGGAAACGCCCGCTCCTACGGGGCATCGGGGATGCGGCGGGAAGGGCCCGCAGCTTCGGTCCGGACGCGACTGCCCGCGCCCGTCACGGCCCCGGCAGCGCGTACTTCTGCGCGATCGCGCAGTTGAACAGCACCACGCGCTCGCCGCTGCCGATCATTCCGCGTCGCGCCGCCTGCTGCGCGGCGGCCAGCGTCGCCGCGCCTTCCGGGCACAGCATCACGCCCTCCTGCGCCGCTGCGCTGCGCCACGCCGAAACGATCGCATCCTCGGACACCGCCAGCGCCGCGCCACCGGACTCGCGCACCGCGCGCAGCACCAGGAAGTCGCCCAGTGCTGCCGGCACCCGGATACCGGCCGCGACCGTGCGCGCATCCTCCCAGCGCCGCGCATGTTCGGCGCCTTCCTCGAAGGCGCGCACGATCGGCGCGCAGCCCTCGGCCTGCACCGCATACATGCGCGGGCGCTGGTCGCCGATCCAGCCCAGCGCCTGCAGCTCCGCGAACGCCTTCCACATCCCGATCAGTCCGGTGCCGCCGCCGGTGGGATAGAAGATCGCGTCGGGCAGCGTCCATCCCAGCTGCTCGGCCAGCTCCAGTCCCATCGTCTTCTTGCCCTCGATCCGGTAGGGCTCGCGCAGCGTGGCGCAGTTGAACCAGCCGTGCTGCAGCGCGCCGGCCGAGACCAGCTTGCCGCAGTCGTCGATCAGCCCGTCGATACGGTGCACCTGTGCACCGGCCAGGGCCATCTCCTCGAGATTGGCCGCCGGCGTGTCGGCCGGGCAGTAGCAGATCGCCGCGATCCCGGCGCGCGCCGCATAGGCGGCCAGCGCCGCCCCGGCATTGCCGTTGGTCGGCATCGCCATGGCCTCGATGCCGAAGCGCGCGGCCATCGTCACCGCCATCCCCAGTCCACGCGCCTTGAACGAGCCGGTCGGCAGCCGCCCCTCGTCCTTGACGATCAGCTCCACCCCGAGCCGCGCACCGTGCACCGGCATGGCGACCAGCGGCGTGACCGCCTCGCCCAGCGACACCCGGTGCGCATCCTCGTGCGGCAGCAGCTCGGCGTAGCGCCACCAGTCCCAGTCGCGCCCCGCCAGATCCTCGCGCCGCACCGCCGCGCGCACCGCGTCCAGGTCGTAGCGGACCAGCAACGGCTTGCCCGCCTCCGACACCGTCTGCACGGTGTCGGCGTCGTAGCGCTCGCCGGTGGCCGAACATTCCAGGTGGGTGACGAAGCGTGGCATCGGCGTCCCCCAGCGCAGCAAAGGACGTCACGATACCGGGCTCCGCCGAGGGCCGGTAGCCGAAGCCACGACGGTAATGAGACCGAGCGTCGTTGAGCCCCGGTCCCGTCTTCCGGGGGCGTCGGCGACAGGACGTCGCCGACGCAGCCTACATGGACGTACTTGCGGCGGCCCCGGAAGACGGGACCGGGGCTCGACGGCGCCCCGCCCGGTGCCGAAGGAGCAACCCCAAGGCAACCCCAATCGCGGCCATGAGCCGCTCCCACGCTGCTTCGTCCGACGCCGCGTCGAGCCGGCAAGCAGGGCATGCGCTACGCTTCGCAACCAGCGCACCGGGCGATCCGCAGCATGGCCAAGCTCTACTTCTACTACTCGGCGATGAACGCCGGAAAGACCACCACCCTGCTGCAGAGCGCCTACAACTACGCCGAGCGCGGCATGCGCACGCTGATCCTGACCCCGCAGCTGGACGACCGCTACGGCACCGGCACCGTCGCCTCCCGGATCGGCCTGCAGGCCGAAGGCCGGATCTTCGACCGCGAGGACGATCTGCTCGCGATCGTGCGCTACGAGTGCGACCACCACGGGCCCCTGCACTGCGTGCTGGTGGACGAAGCCCAGTTCCTGACCCGCCGGCAGGTGTGGCAGCTCACCGACGTGGTCGATCGCCTGCAGATCCCGGTCCTGACCTACGGGCTGCGCACCGACTTCCGCGGCGAGCTGTTCGAGGGCAGCAGCTACCTGCTGGCCTGGGCCGACAACCTGGTCGAACTCAAGACGATCTGCCACACCGGCAAGAAGGCGACCATGGTCGTGCGCGTGGACGAACACGGCCGTGCCATCACCCAGGGCCCGCAGGTCCAGATCGGCGGCAACGAGCGCTACGTCTCGGTCTCGCGCGCCGAGTTCAAGCAGATCGGCGAAGGTCGCGGTCGGATCGAGCTGCAGCAGCCCCAGCTGCCGCTGGCCGGCGAGGCCGAACCGGACGACGCATAAGGACCCTGCGGACGGGTGCGGGCCGTCCCCCAGGGAAGGTCTGATCGAGTCCATCCTGGACTGGATCAGACTCGCCGAGTCCGGCACATGTCCGGACTCGGCTCCGCCGGATCAAGCACTTGCGTGCTTGATCCGCGAGCGCGCCCTCCATGGCGCGCGAACCTCTGAACTTGTTCAGAGGTTTCCAGGCCGCCCTCAGCGCTGGCAGCGCGGGCACCAGGCGGTCGCCCGCTGGCCGATGCGCAGGCCCTTCAGGGCGGTGCCGCAGTGCCGGCACGGCGCCCCCTGGCGCCCGTAGGCCGCCAGCTCCTGCTCGAAGTACCCGGGCGCGCCGTCCGGCGCCAGGAAGTCGCGCAGCGTCGTGCCTCCGCGCGCGATCGCGCGCTCCAGGATGTCCCGGATGGCCGCGGCCAGCAGCCCATAGCGCGCCCGCGAGACCCGCCCGGCTGCGCGCAGCGGGTGGATGCCGGCGCGGAACAGCGCCTCGGCGGCATAGATGTTGCCCACCCCGACCACCACCGCCTGGTCCATCACGAAGCATTTGACCGGCGCGCGGCGGCCGCGGCTGGCGCGCCACAGCCAGTCGCCGTCGAAGTCCGCACCCAGCGGCTCGGGCCCGAGCCCGGCCAGCAGCCGATGGGTGCTGCCGGCCGGCTGCCACAGCAGGCAGCCGAAGCGGCGCGGGTCGGTGAAGCGCAGCACGCGGCCGCCCTCGATCGCCATGTCGACGTGGTCGTGCGGCCCGACCGGCGTGGCGGCGGCGAGCACGCGCAGCATGCCGCTCATGCCCAGGTGCAGCAGCGCGCTGCCGCGCTCGCTGTCCAGCAGCAGGTACTTGGCGCGCCGGCGCACGGCGGTAACGGTGCGGCCGGTCAGGCCGGCGGACACCTCGCGCGGGATCGGCCAGCGCAGGTCGGGCCGGCGCAGGGTCACGCGCTCGATGCGGCGGCCCACCAGGTGGGGGGCGATGCCGCGGCGGGTGGTCTCGACTTCGGGCAACTCGGGCATGGTGGTCGATTGTAGGGCGCCCAGGAGCGGGTTCCGGAGTCTGCGGTGTGCGCTGCGTTCACGCTTTTGCCGACGCCGGTCTGCATAATGGGTGTCCGCCCAAGCAAATCTGCCCGATGAACCCCACTTTCTATTCCTGGCTGACCGGCGGTCTCGTCGGCGCCGACTGGCTGGCACTGCTGCTGGTATTCGCCGTCGTGGCGCACCTGACGATCCTGTCCGTGACGCTGTACCTGCACCGCTGCCAGGCGCACCGCGGCGTCGACCTGCACCCGCTGGTCTCGCATCCGATGCGGTTCTGGCTGTGGCTGACCACCGCCATGGTGACCAAGGAGTGGGTGGCGATCCATCGCAAGCATCACGCGCACTGCGAGACGCCGGAGGACCCGCACAGTCCGGTCCATTACGGCATTGCCAAGGTCGCCTTCCAGGGCGTCGAGCTCTATCAGCGCGCCTCCGACGACGCCAGCATCATGGCGCAGTACGGTGCCGGCACGCCCGATGACTGGATCGAGCGTCGCGTGTACTCGCCGCTCTCGGCGCTGGGCCCGACCCTGCTGCTGTTCCTGTATGTGGCGCTGTTCGGAGTCCTGGGCGTCACCGTGTGGGCGTTGCAGATGCTGGTGATCCCGGTGCTGGCCGCCGGCATGATCAACGGCATCGGTCACTGGTGGGGCTACCGCAACTTCGAGACCGATGACCGCGCCACAAACATCGTGCCCTGGGGCGTGATCAGCGGTGGCGAGGAGCTGCACAACAACCACCACGCGTTCCCGAGTTCGGCGCGTTTCGCCATGCGCCGCTTCGAGTTCGACCTGGGCTGGTCGGTGCTGGTGGGGCTGGAGAAGCTGCACCTGGCCAAGGTGCGCCGGGTGGCGCCCAAGCTCGATATCCGCGCCAACATCGCCATGCCCGACAGCGACACCCTGCGCGCGGTGATGGTGCACCGCTACCAGGTCATGCGCGACTACTTCCGCACGGTGGTGCTGCCGACCCTGGGCGGGGAGGCCAGCCATGCCGGGAACGCGCTGCGCGAGCTGCCGCGGCGCCTGCGTCGCGCCCTGCGCGACCAGGGACACTGGCTCGACCAGGCCAACCGCGAGCGCCTGCACGCCTGGATCGCGCAGCGCCCGCGCGTCGCCACCGTGTACGAGTATCGCCAGCGCCTGCGCGCCATCTACGAGCGCAGCGGGCAGAGTTCGGAGGCCATGCTCGAGGCCCTGCGCCTGTGGTGCCGGGAGGCGGAAGCCTCGGGCAACCGTGCCCTGCAGGACTTCGCGATGCGGCTCAAGGGTTACCAGCTCGCGCCCGCGCGCGCCTGATCCGATGCGCACGTGGCGGCGGCCCGGGGCGCCTGCGCTGCTGGCCGCCGCCCTGTTTCCCTTGCCGGCCGCCGCGCAGTTTTCCGCCACGCCGGGCGAGCTGGTCGCGCGCATGGATGCCGACGGCGACCGCCGCATCTCGCTGCGCGAGTACCAGTCCTACCTGATGCGCGGCTTCCGTGCCCGCGATCGCAACGGCGACGGCGTGCTGCAGGCCGACGAGTTGCCGCCGGGGACGCGCCGCAGCATCGACCTGACCCGTCACGAAGCCAACCTGGCGAAGAGCTTCCGCCGCCAGGACACCGACGGCGACGGCTACCTCGACGCCCGCGAACTGCTCGCACCGCCGCGCTGAGTGCACCCCGGCGGCCCGACACCGTTCGCCCTGAGCGGAGCGAAGCGGCGTGGAGGGACGCTCGAAGCCGTGGCTCCGCAGGCCGTGCCGCGGTCCGGTATCGCTTGCCGGGGGACGCCGTGAATCCGTCACTGGAGGCTCAGACGCGCCATCCATGGCGCGTATGCCCCCGGCAAGCGATCCCGGACCGCGGCACTCTCCTCGAGGCAGGTTGTGGTTCAGTCGCTTCGTCGATCGCGGCCATGGGCCGCTCCCACGCCGCTCCGCCGGAAACTCGTAGGAGCGGGCGTTGCCCGCGATCGGGCGCGGCGGGGCGTGGCCCGCCAAGGAGCGGCGTGCAATTCCGGTCGAACCGCCGATGCGCGCTCGCTAGACTGGGCGTTCGACCCCATCGCGAGGACGCCGCCGTGACCGAGCAGCGCATCCACCCTGCCCCCGCGGCCTTCATCGAGCGGGCACGCATCCAGCCCGACGACTACGAGCG
>DASRZM010000054.1:0-38049 GCA_035686365.1 Lysobacteraceae bacterium
GCTGTGGACGGTGATGCCGGTGGCGTACACTAGGGTCCGCTCGTCACGCATCTGGGGAGATCATCGATGAAGCGCAGCACGCTGTCCCGGGCCCTGACCCTGGCGCTGGCAGGATTCGCCGCGCCCGCTTTCGCGATCACGGACGTAGAAAACAACGCCAGCCTGCCCTTCAGCTTCAGCAACCCGGGGGCGCGCAGCCTGGGCATGGGCGGTGCCTTCATCGGACTGGCGGACGATGCCACTGCCGCCTACGCGAACCCGGCCGGGCTGATCGGCCTGGGGCTGGAGAAGCAGTTCTCGATCGAGGTCCGCTACAACGACTTCAATACACCCTACGCCACGTCCGGACCCGCCGACCCGTTCACGCTCGACGGCATCGGCTACAAAGGCGCGTCGGACTCGACGTCCAACCTCTCCTTCCTGGGTTTCGTCTGGCCCAGCGAACGCTGGTCGCTGGCGGTGTACCGGCACCAGCTCGCCGACTACGAGAACGCCTTCACCAGCAACGAGATCGATTTCGACCTGGCCACGCTGTTCGCGGTGGACGGTCGCAACGACCTGGACATCGTCAATTACGGCATCAGCTTCGGCTGGCGGTGGACCGATACGCTGAGCATCGGCGCCGGGCTGTCCTGGTACGACTTCGACCTCGACACCGTGGCTGATCGTTACTCCATCGGCGGCACCGTCGGCAACGCCGGGCACATCGTCAACACCCAGCGCCAGCGCGGGGACGACGACGACATCGGCTTCAACCTGGGCATCCTGTACCGCGGCACCGACAATTTCCAGATCGGCGCCACCTACCGCAGTGGTCCGGGCTTCGACTACCGGCATACCAACGTGGCCGGGCCCAGCGGCGTCTTCGTCGGCGAGGTCAACGCCAACCCCGGTTTCGTGTTCGCGAACTTCGCGACCAACTTCGACGCGCCGGATGTGTTCGGCGTGGGCCTGGCCTGGCGCGTCAGCGATTCGCTGACCCTGGCATTCGACGTCAACCATATCCAGTACTCGGACCTCACCGAGGGCCTGGACCGGGCCTTCACCGACAATCCCAGCCCGAACGACCTGAACATCGTCGATCGGCTGCGCATCGACGATGTCGTCGAACCGCGGATCGGCATGGAGTGGGTGTTCCTGAACATGTCGCGCCCGCTGAGCCTGCGCGCCGGCGCCTGGTACGAGGAGCGCCACACCATCCGCTTCCAGGGCGACCTCAACGAGTTCGAGGGCGACCTCAACAACTATGTCGATGCCGTGGCCGATGCCATCCTGTTCTCCACCGGAGACGACGAGATGCACTACTCGGTCGGCATCGGCTGGGCGTTCCAGAGCTTCCAGATCGACTTTGCCGCCGACTTTTCCGACATCCAGGACACCTTCGCCCTGTCGGGCGTGTGGCGGTTCTGACCTGTTACGTCAGTCGTGACAGGCGAAGGGCGCGGGCAACCGCGCCCTTCGCTTTTGCGCCTCCCCTTCGCCGCGCGGTCGGGACAAACTCCGAACGGCTGTGCGCCTCCCCTTCGCTGCGCGAAAGGGAGGGAGGCCGAGCAGCTGTGCTCCTCCCATCTGTGCGTCAACGAGAGGGAGGCCGAACGGCTGTGCTCCTCCCCTTGCGCGCCGAAGGCGCGTAGGGGGAGGCCGGGAGGGGGTGGCGGGCGGAGCGTTGCGGCCGCGTGCGTACCGGAACGATCGTCGGGCTGCAGCGTTCCACGCGCGGCTACGCCAGCCCTCAGCGGGTAGCGCGGACGAAGGCGCGGAATCTCGGTGAGAACAGGCTCTCGTCCAGCGCCAGCGAAGGCGCCGCGCGCCGTGCCGCGAGCACGTCCTCGCGGGCGGTGGCGAGCGCTTTGTCGTCGCCCTCGCGCTCGCCCTGCCCGTAACGTGCGGCCGCACGCAGCATCAGCGCCAGCGCACGGGCACGGGTGTCGTCGATGCGGGCGGCGTCCAGCGCAGCCAGTTCGGAATGGCGGCCGCCCAGGTAGGCGTCGACCGCCGTGCGCAGCGCCGGCGGCGCCGAGCGCGGTGCGCTCGGTTGCGCCGGCTGTGGCCGCGGCGGTGGCGGCGTCGCGGTCGTGCGGGGCGGCGGCTTTTCCGTGGTCGCCACGGTCGTGGGCGCGGGCCTGGACGGCTGCGTGGACGGCTGCGTTGCAGGCGTCCCGGGCCCGGTCCGCGTCCCCGACGCCGGCTGCGCCGGCGCCGTGGTCGGGCCGGACTGCGCTCCGGTGGCCACGGGCTGCTGCGCGACGGTGGTGGCGGGCCTGCTCGCCGCGGCCAGCTTCGTTTCGCACTCGCCGGAATAGCGGCTCAGTTCGGCCGCCAGCCCGGCCTCCTGCACCACCGCGCGCGTGGGCGAATGGCCCCACAGCTCCAGCGCCTCACGGCAGTTGCCCTGCCGGTACTCGGCCAGCCCCGCATAGTAGTGCGGTACGTAGACGGTGACGCGCATGCCCTGGAAGCGCTTCTTGGCATTGGGCTCGCCGTCATCGCGCAGCGCCGCGCGCATGTGGCGCTCGGCGGCGGCCCAGTCGCCGCTCTGGACGGCGCGCAGGCCCAGGTCGTACTCGCGCCGCCAGTCGGCCGCCGCAGGCGTCGACAGCAACGCGGCCGCGACCAACACGGCCAGCAGCCCCGCGCGCACGCGGCCCAGGTTCACGGCGCATACCCCGCGCGCCGCAGGAAATCCTCGGTGCGCAAGGTCGGGAAACGTGCGGTCGAGGTGCGCGCGGTCTTGGCCTGGACGGTGGCCACCAGCGCCACCGGCGCGGCCACGTCGGGATGGCGCAGGCTCAGTCGGTAGGTCCCTGCCGGCAGGTCCAGTCGCATCGGTGTGGAGCGCTCCTTGGGCAGCGTCACGTTCTTGCCGCTGCCCTGGTCGACCACGGCGACCACCTCGGCCCAGGGGTGGGCATCGATCACCAGCACGCCGCGCGTGGCGGCCAGGCGCTCGCGCTCGAGTTCGACGATCTGCTCGCTCTTGGCCGCGAAGTCCTTCGACAGGGCCGACACCGACGGATCCTCCGGCAGGCCCTTCTCGATCGCCTCGATCAGCGGCGCCAGCGCCTGCAGCTGCTGCTCGGTCTCGGCCGCGTAGATCGAGCGCAGCACGCCGCCCAGGAAGGTGTCCCGGTATGCGCGCACCTCGCGGTCGTCCGGATCGATCTCCAGCAACTCGGACAACGCGGCGGCCTGCGCCCGGGTGGACTCGACGGTCGGGTACTGCTCGGCCAGGCGCGTGCGCACGCCGGCGACCAGCTGCTGGCGGCGCCCGCTGGCGGCGGCCCGGTCGGCGGCGCGACGGATCTCTCCCTGCCGCGAAGTCAGGGTCGCGTTGCCGGCGTAGCGCTGCAGGGCGGCTTCGACCAGGCGCAGGGCCTCCTCGTGGCGTCCCTCCGCTGCCAAGGCGTCGGCGGTTTCGGCGGCGAGCTTCGGGATCTGTTCGCGCAGGCTGCGTGCGTCGGCATTGCCGGGGTCGATTTCCAGTGCGCGCTGCACCTGGTCGTATGCACTGGTGCCTGCGGGTACGAAATAGTTGCGCTGGACGATCGCCTCCCGGGCGCCGCTGAGCGCGGCGGCGAGGCGGGTTTCGCGCTCGCCCAGGCGGCTCTGCAGCGCCGTGCGTGCGTCCATCCAGGTGCGCTCGCCGGGCACCGCCCGCAGCGCCTGTTCGTACAGGGCAAGTCCTGCGCCCATGTTGCCGTCGCGCACGGCGCGGGCGGCACGCTCGGCCAGGGTTGTCCCGACGCTTCTCACCAGCGCCAGCGCCTCGGGGTTGCGCGAGTCGATCTCGCGCAGGCGGGCCAGCGTTTCGAGCGCATTGTCGCCAGCCGGCTCGGCCAGCCGGTCGGCCTGCACCTGTCGCTGCGCGGTGGCCAGCAGCGATGCGATGCGCTCACGCTGCGCTGCACGCTGGCGCGCTGCGTCGACTTCCGCGAGCAGGTCCTGCCAATCCTTTTCAGCGGCGAGGCTGGCGGCCAGTGCGCGCGCCTTGCCCTCGGCCTGGTCGAATTCGCCGCGCTCCAGGTCCGCCCGGGCCGGAGCCAGCAGCGCCTCGACCAGTGCCTTCAGACGCTCCTGCGCCTGGGCATTGCGCGGATCGACCTCGACCGCCTGGCGCAGCAGCCCCAGCGCCGTGCCCGGGCCTTCGCCGGCGAGCCGGCCGGCGTTCCGGGCCTCTTCGGCGCGCTCGAGCAGCTGCGCGATGCGCTCGCTCGTCTCGGCCGCGCGCCTGGAGGTTTCCACGCGAGTGCGCAACGCGGCCAGCTCGGGATCCTCGGGTGCGACCGCCAGCGCCTCACCGATCCGGGTCTCGGCCACCGCGAAGCTGCCCTTGGTCAGGGCGTCCTCGGCCTGCTGCTTCAGCGTCGCGGCGATCCGGTCCACGCGTTGCTCGGCCTCCTCCAGGCCCGGCGCGACCTGCAGGATGTACTGCAGTTTCTCGAAGGCATTCTCGCCGGCCGGAGACACCAGCTGGCCCTGCTCGATCAGGCGATCGGTGTCCCGCAGCGTGCTGTCCACGAGCACGCGCTCGGCGTCGGAGAGCCCGTCGTCGGGCGCGAACACGAGCCAGCCCACGACCACCAGCACCAGCAGCGCGACGCCGGCCGCAGCGGGAACCAGCCACCCTGGCCGCTTGCCCCGCAGCGGGTCCATGCGGACGCCCGGGCCGGTGGATCGGCGGCTGCCGCCGGTCGAACGCGCGGCCGCGGCCCTCGCGATCGCCGACGGCGAGGTACCGGCGCCGGTGTTGATCTGGCTCTCGGAAAAACCCAGGGCGCGCAGCTGTTCGGACGCGCTCTGGCTGGGATCGATCTGCAGCCGGGCCATCAGCGTGTCGCTCTGGGTCAGCAGCGACTTGAGCTCCACGACGAACTGCTTCAGGTCCCCGTAACGCTGGTCCGGATCCTTGGCCAGCAGGCGATCCATGACCGGCTGGAAATGCGCGAACTGCGGCGACAGCGGCGGCGGCGGCTGGTGCAGGTGCGCGAGCACCACGTTCAGCGGCGTCTCGCCCTCGAACGGCAGGTTGCCGGTCAGCATTTCGTAGAAGAGCACGCCCAGGCTGTACTGGTCCGAGCGCCCGTCGACGTTGGCGCCGGTGGCCTGCTCCGGGCTCATGTAGGTCGGCGTGCCGACCATCATGCCGGTCTGGGTGAGGCGGGTGGCCTCCGAATCGTGCTGGCGCGCGATACCGAAGTCGGTCAGCACCGGCGTGTGGGCGTCCCGGAACATGATGTTCGCAGGCTTCAGGTCGCGGTGGACCACGCCGTTGTCGTGCGCGAACTGCAGCGCTCCGGCGATCTGCACCACGATGGCGATGGCCTCGGCCAGCGACAGCCCTTCGCGCAGCCGGTCCGACAGCGTGCCGCCGGGCAGGTACTCCATCGCGATGTAGTTGATCTCGGGGTTCTGGACGATGTCGTAGACGCCGACGATGTTGCGGTGCGGCAGCTTGGCCATCGTGCGCCCCTCGAACAGGAAGCGCTTCTCGTAGCTCTCATCGGCGCCGGCGCGGCGCATGACCTTGATCGCCACGCGCCGGTCCAGCGAGGTCTGCGTGGCCAGGTAGACGGTCGCCATTCCGCCCGAGCCGATCTGGCGCAGGAGCTCGTAGCCCGGAATGTCGATCGGCGGCTGGGTCACCGCGCAGTCCCCTGGATCGCATCGCCGGATCGGCGATGCAGCGTCCGCGATCTTAGATCACTTCGCGCGCGATGGCCCACTGCGGAAAGTCTGGACGCGCTCGATCTCGACTGCGCGGGACTCGCCGGGGCCGGCACCCGCGTTCCCGATCCTCGAGGGCGCCATTCGAGGCTTCGCGAAACGGAGTCGAAGCCTGGCCTGAGCCTGTGCAAGTGGACGCTCGGGCCCGATCTATTCCGCTCCGTAGGCCGTGCCGGGGTCCGGTAGCGCTTGCCGGGATCGCCGTGAACCCGTCCATGGGGGCTCTTTGGCGCCATCCATGGCGCCAACGTCCCGGCAAGCGATCCCGGACCCCGGCACTCGGGTCGAGGCATGTTGCGGGCTTCGGTTTCGCCGTCGCGGGCATAGGCCGGCGCTAGATGCCACCGGCATGGATCGTGCGCGTCTCCGATCGGGGCTCCGGGTCGCTACGGACGGCTTGGGCGCATTAAAGGTAGTTGCGAATCATTCGCATTTTCACTACGATGCCGACATCATCACGGATCACAACAAGAAAGGTTTGCGCATGCACTCCCCCCGCAGTCCGCTGGCGATCGCGATCGCGCTCGCCCTGGTACTTCCTCCCCTCGCCGCTTCCGCCGACGACGCCGGCGACCGCTCCAGCCTGGCCACCCGCCTGGACCGGCTCAACGTCATCGGCAGCGCCGAGAAGGCCGAGGAGATCGCAGGTTCGGCCGAATACCTGGATGCCGAACAGCTCGAGCAGTTCAACTACGCCGACGTGCACCGCGTGCTGCGCCAGGTGCCCGGTGTCTACCTGGTCGACGAGGAAGGCTTCGGCCTGCGCCCGAACATCGGCATCCGCGGCTCGGGCACCGACCGCAACAGCCGGATCACGGTGATGGAGGACGGCGTACTGATCGCACCTGCGCCCTACGCAGCGCCCGCGGCCTACTACTTCCCGACCATGGCGCGCATGAGCGCGGTGGAGGTGCGCAAGGGCTCCTCGGCGATCGTCGCCGGGCCGCGCACCACCGGTGGCGCGTTGAACCTGATTTCCACGCCGATCCCATCGGGTCCGGCCGGCCTGCTGGACCTGGCCGTGGGCAGCCACGACACCGTGCTGGGCCATGCCTGGGCCGGCCACATGGGCGAGCGCGTGGGCTTCCTGCTGGAGACCGTGCAGCAGGACACCGACGGTTTCAAGCGCCTGGATTCGGGCGGCGACACCGGCTACCGGCTCGAGGACTACCTGGGCAAGTTCCGCGTCACCTCCGACCGCAACGCCGACTTCTACCAGGAACTCCAGATCAAGATCGGCGCCACCGACCAGCGCGGCGACGAAACCTACCTGGGCCTGACCGACGCCGACTTCGCGGCCGATCCGTACCGGCGCTATGCCGGCTCGCAGGTCGACAACATCGTCACCGATCACGAACAGTACGAGATCCGCCACGTGATCGAGCTGGCCGACAACCTCGACCTGACGACCGTCGCCTACCGCAACGATTTCGCACGCAACTGGTACAAGCTCGACCGGGTCAACGGACGCCCGATCTCGGCGATCCTCGCCGATCCCGAAACCTTTGCCGACGAGTATGCGTGGATCACCGGCACCAACAGCCCCGACAATGCTCTGACCGTGCGCAACAACAACCGCGCCTACTATGCGCGCGGGGTGCAGAGCGTGCTGGGCTGGCTGATCGATGGCGCCAATGCATCGCACGAACTCGAACTGGGCGTGCGCTGGCATCAGGACGAGGAGGATCGATTCCAGCACGACGATCGCTACCGCATGCAGGACGGCGCCATGGTGCTGACCACCGACGGCCTGCCCGGGACCCAGGACAACCGCGTCGGCGAAGCCGAGGCCTGGGCCTTCTACCTGCAGGACGAGATCCGGTTCGGCGATCTCATCCTCACGCCGGGGCTGCGCTACGAGCGCATCGACCTGACCCGCACCGACTACGTCCGCGCTCCCGACGGCCGCGACCAGGCGCCCACGCGCGTGCGCGACAGCGAGGTCTCGTCGCTGACCCCGGGCGTGGGTGCGACCTGGCTGGCCAATGATCGCTGGACCCTGTTCGCCAGCGTGCACGAGGGCTTCAATCCCCCGGGCCCCGGTTCCAATGCCGATCCGGAGGAGAGCATCAACACCGAGCTGGGCGCGCGCTTCGGCAGCGGTGCACTGAGCGCCGAGCTGGTCGGTTTCCACAACGACTACTCGAACCTGGTGGGCACCTGCACCGCCTCCACCGGGGGCGAGTGCACCATCGGCGACCAGTTCGACGGCGGCGAGGCGACCGTGCGCGGCCTGGAGGCGAGACTGGCCTACGACCTGGGCCGGGCGCACGGCGCGGCGCTGGGGGTTCCGCTGACGCTGGCCTACACCTGGACCGACGCCGAGTTCGACTCCAGCTTCGAAAGCGACTTCGAGGAATGGGGCGACGTGCAGGCCGGCGACGAGCTGCCCTTCCTGCCCGAGCACGGCTTCCATGCCGGCATCGGCGTCCACGCCGAGCGCTGGCGGCTGGACCTGGGCGCCCATCATGTCGACCAGATGCGCACGGTCGCCAGCCAGGGCACTGTGCCCGATGCCCTGCTGACAGATGAGGCGTGGCTGTTCGATCTGGCCGGCGCCTACCGCTTCAGCGACCAGGTCGAGCTCTACGCCCGCGTGGAAAACCTCACCGACGAGGACTACATCGCCTCCCGGCGCCCGGCCGGGGCGCGCCCGGGCCGCCCGCGCTCGGCCTTCGTGGGCGTGCGCCTGCGCTTCTGACCCTCCCGGATATCGCCATCGGACGCGGCCGCGGGTGCGACTCCGCGGCCGTTTCCCTGTCCGCTGGCGGAAAAGCTGGACCGACCCTGCGACGCTTTGCCGCCCGGGCGCATCATTACCCCCGTGAGCGCCGCCCCATCGCCCTTTGCGATCGACGTTCCCGAATCGCTGCTCGCCCGGGCGCGGGGCGGAGAGTTGCGCGCCTTCGAACAGCTCTACCGGCTGTTCGAGCGGCCGGTCTACACGGTGGCACTGCGACTTCTGGGTGACGCCGACGAAGCGCAGGAGGTCCTGCACGAGGCCATGCTCAAGGTCCTGGAGAACATCCGCGAGTACCGCGCCGACGCGCCCTTCTGGGGCTGGCTGCGCCGGATCGCGGTGAACGAAGCGCTGATGCGGCTGCGCAAGGGGCGCCGGCTGGACTACGTCGACGAAACGCCCGAGCCCGGCGAGGACGCCGTCCAGCACGGGATGCTGCCACCGGTCGCCGCCGACGCCGCGTGCCTGATCGAGGCGATGACCTCGCTGCCGGAAACCACACGCACGGTGCTGTGGCTGTTCCACGCCGAGGGCTACACGCACGAGGAAATCGCGGCGCTGATGGGCCGCACCGCGAGCTTCTCCAAATCCCAGGTCGCGCGCGGCACGCGCCGGCTGCAGGTCCTGCTGTCGGACGAACCCAGGGTCAGCACCTATGCATGAGCACGAAGCCCGGAACGCGATCGAGATCGGCCAGGCACTGCGTGCGCTGCCGCTGGAGCAGCCGCGCGCCAGCGCCTGGCCGGCGCTGGCAGCCAGGCTGCGGTCGGGCGCCCGGCCGCGCCGTCCCTGGCGCCTGTGGGCCGCCGCCGCCGGACTGGGGCTGCTGGCACTGATGGTGCCTCAGCTGATGGCACCGGTGCTCACGCCCGAGGCGCCGCCGCAGGAGTCCGTGCAGGGTCCGGCCGACGCCACGGACGCGCTGCGCATCGACCGCCTCGCCGGCGAGTCCGCCGCGCTGGAGGCGGCGCTGGCCGATGCCGACCCGCAGGCGGTCGCCGCTGGCCCCACCGCAGCCCTGCGCGCGGCCGTCACCGAGCGCATGCAGGTCGTCGATGCGCTGCTGGCCGACCCGTACACCGATCCTGCTGCGCAGCTTCCGCTGTGGCAGGAGCGCGTCGTGCTGATGCGCCAGCTGGTCGGCCTGAGCCGCGGCGAGGAGCTGATGGCCGCTGCCGGCGACATCGGCGAGGGCACCCTGGTCATGACGTTCTGATCCGCGACCTCCGGTCCGATCCCGTCCCGAATCGAATCGAATCGAATCCGATCGAATCACCGAGGAGAACACGAACATGTTCACGATCCGCAATCTTCTGGCCGCAGCCGTGGCGGCAGCGCTGGCCTCGGCCTTGAGCCCGGCAGCGGTCGCCCAGTCCCCGGCGCCGCGGGCGCGCACAGCCGAAGATGCCGAAGCCGCCGCCCAGGCGCGCGAGGCCGCGCGCGAGGTGCGCCGCGTTCGGGTCGAGCAGCGCGAAGTCGACCGGGAAGTCGAAACGGTGCGGCGCGAAATGCGCGCAGCCGAGCGTGAGCTCGAGCGTGCCTCGGCCCGCGTGGCCGAACTGGCGCAGCAGCTCGCGGCCGAGGACATCGAGCTGGCGCTCGAGCGCGGCCCGTTCCGGCGACCGGTGATCGGCATCGTCATGGGCGCGGACGCCGAGGCCGGTGTGCGGCTGGCGGCGGTCACGCCGCAAGGCCCCTCGGCCAAGGCCGGGCTGCGCGCGGGCGACCGCATCACAAGGATCAACGGCACGCCGATCGCCGGCGCCGACGCCCAGGCGCGGCTGGCACATGCACGGGCGCTGGTGGGCGATCTCGAGGTGGGCCAGAAGCTGCGCCTGGGCTACGAGCGCGACGGCAAGAGCGCCCAGGCCGAGGTCGCCGCCGAAGCGATGGCGGGCTTCGCCTGGGTCGGTCCGCAGGGCGCGTCCTACCACTTCGACACGCGGGCGCCGATGGTCGCGAAGGAATTCGAGTTCAGGATCGGCGACCTGGCGCCGTTCGTGGCCTGCGAGGACGGGTCCGAGAGCTGCGCCCAAGGGCTGCTGATGCAGGCGCTGCGCTGGCGGCAGCTGCGGCTTGCCGAAGTCGATCCTGCCCTGGGCCGCTATTTCGGCACCGAGCGCGGCGTGCTGGTGCTCAAGGCCCAGGGCGAGGAGCTTCACGCGCTGCAGCCGGGCGACGTCATCGTCGCGATCGAAGGCGTGGATGTGGAATCGCCCGGTGCCGCCATGGATGCGCTGCGGCGCGCCGAGGCCGGTAGCCAGGTGGCGGTCGAGATCCTGCGCGATCACAAGCGCCAGAGCATCTCGGTGATAGCGCCCGAGGCCCGCGCGATGAAGTTGTTCTCGATCCCCGAGCCGCCGGCACCACCGGCACCACCGGCACCTCCGGCGCCGCCGCGGCCGGCGCCGCCACCGGCGCCAGTGGAGTCGGCCCCGTCGGTGCCGCCTGCGCCGCCGGCAATGCCCGTTCCCGCTCCGCCACCGTCGCCGCCGATGCCGCCGGAAAAGCCCGGCGTGCTGGAGACGGTCCTGCTCTGAGGGCGGTACGTGGCCGCGGCAACGCAGGCTGCCACCAGAAACGAACCAGGCTCGCAAGTGCCTGATCCGGCGCTGCCGGCCCGGCCAGGTGACCGGCCAGGTGACCGACCCGGCGAGTCCGGACACGTCCACGGTGGGCTGGTCCGGACCTTCCATAGGAGCGATGCCGGGCATCCGCGATAATGCCGACGCGCCGGTCCGGCGCGTCGCCTCCTCGGGCATGGAAAAGATCCTGCTGCTCGGCCTGATCCTGGGGGCGCTTGCGCTGTTCGCGTGGGAGCGCTTCCGCGCCGACATGGTCGCGCTGGGGCTGCTGCTCTCGCTGCTGCTGACCGGGCTGCTCAGCGTCGAGGAAGGCTTCACCGGATTCGCCAGCCCGGCGGTGATCACGGTGGTGGCGATGTTCGTGCTTTCCGGGGCACTGGTGCGCACCGGCGTGGCGGACCAGCTCGCAGCCATGGTGATGGCCAGTGGTGTGCGCAACCAGCTCGGGCTGACGCTGATCGTGATGCTGCTGGTCGGGACCATGTCGGCCTTCATGAACAACATCGCCGCGGTCGCGATCCTGATGCCCAGCGTGTTCGCGATCGCCCAGCGCGCCGGCCTGCCGGTCACCAAGTTGCTGATCCCGCTCTCGTTCGGTTCGCTGCTGGGCGGATTGACCACGCTGGTGGGCACGCCGCCGAACCTGCTGGCCTCCGAGGCGCTGCGCCAGGCCGGCTTCGAACCGTTCCGGATGTTCGACTTCCTCCCCACCGGCGCCACGGTGCTCGCCGTGGGCATGACCTACATGCTGGTGATCGGCGCCCGACTGGTGCCCGAGCGCACGCCGCAGGCCACGCCCGAGGACGCCGTCATGCGGCACTACGTCACCGAGGTCGACGTACCCAAGGGCTCCTCGCTGATCGGCAGGACCATGGCGCAGGCCAAGCTCAAGAGCGTGCTGGGGCTGACCGTGCTGCGCATGCACCGTCGCTACGATGCCGAGCGCGGGGACACGCCGTACACCAAGCCGTGGATGAGCTACGGGCGCTACGGGCGCGACGAAGGCGACGGCTGGTACTCGTTCCTGCCGTGGCCGGAAACCACGCTCGCGACCAACGATCACCTGCAGCTCGAGGGCGATCCGTCGGCGCTGCTGCGAAGGCAGGGCTCGGGTTACCTGGACGTGCTCGATTCCTCGCGCAGCGGACCGGCCAGCGATTCCCGCGACCTGCACATCGGCGAGGTGGCCCTGGCGCCGGGCTCGCATGCGATCGGCACCACCGTCGACGATGCCGCCTTCACCGAACGCTACGGCGTCACGGTGCTGGGCCTGCGCCGCAGCGGGCGCCACCAGGTCGATCGGCTGGGCGCATTGCGCCTAGACCACGGCGATGTCCTGCTGGTGCGCGGCAGTTCCGAAGCGCTGGCCGAACTGGCGCACAGTTCCGACTTCCTGGTCGTCAACCGCCTCGAACGCACCGAGCGCGACCACCGCCGTCGGCTGATGGCGATCGCCGTCATGATCGGCGTGGTGGCCCTGGCCGCCAGCGGCGTGGTGCACATCTCGGTGGCGGCACTGCTGGGCATGCTGGCGATGGTGGCCAGCGGCTGCATGCCGGTGCGCGAGATCTACGCCCAGGTGGACTGGCGCGTGATCTTCATGATCGCGGCGATGATGCCGCTGTCGATCGCGATGGACGACAGCCATACCGGTGCCGGAAGCTGGATCGCAGAGGGGCTGCTGGCGCTCCCGGGTGGCGGCAATGCACATGTGGCGCTGGCCATCGTCATGGTGCTCACGGTGGGTCTGACCCAGCTCATGTCCAATGCCGCCTGCGTCGTACTGATCGCGCCGATCGCGATCGCAACGGCGATCGGCATGGGTGCCGACCCGCATCCGTTCGTGATGGGCGTGGCGATCGCTGCCAGTACCAGCTTCCTGACGCCGATGGGGCACCAGGCCAACCTGCTGGTGTACGGCGTGGGCAATTACCGGTTCGGCGACTTCGTGCGCGTGGGCGGGCCCATGACCGTGGCGATCCTGGTCACCTCGCTGATCGTGGTGCCGCGCATCTGGCCGTTCAACATCGGCTGAGGCTCGCCTAGCGCCGTGTCCCGGAAATTGCTTGCCCAGATCGCGCTGCGGATTCGGCCCCGAGACAAGGCGCGAGGAGGAGTCATAGCAGCGCTATGGCGACGACGAGCAACGCAGGATCGGGGCTGAAGACCAAGCGAGATGGGTAAGATATTTCCGGGACACGGCACTAGCCGAGCAGACGCGCGCGCTCGGCCCGGGCGATGCGCCGCGCCACGGCCACGCCCACCGCCGAGAGCGACAGCAGCGGGACCGGCCGCAGCACGCCGGACCCGGCCTGGACGAGGACCGGCATGGCCACGCGAGGGCGTACCGGCCGAAGCGTCCACCGCCGCGGCGCATCGCAGCCGCAGCCGCGCCCCTGCGGCACGCCGCGCAGCCACGAGGCCAGCTGCTCCCAGGCCAGGTAGTCGCTGTCGGGCAGCAGGTACACGCACTCGCGCCCCTGCGGCCCCAGCCGCAGGCCTTCGCGGGGCCCGTCGCGATCGATCGCGCACACCGGTGTCAGGGCCGGCCACGCCTGCACGACCGGATGCACGGTCTCGGCGACCCGCAGCAGCGGGCCCATCCCGGCGAGCACCGCGGACGGGGCGGCCTGCGCATGGGTGGAACCCGGCGGCGCGGGTGCAGCGGCAAGGATGGGATCGGCATCGAACATCGCGGCTGGAGGCAAGGACACGATGGTTGGATGATAATGATTCTCATTTGCGTGTCAATCCACCCCATTACGCCGCCATCGCGGCCATGGGGTGCTCCCACGTGCTTGGCCGGGTGTTGTCGTGCAGCGGATCGCCGGCAACGCCGGCTCCTACAGGGCGACGACGACACGAAACGGAAGCGGGAGGACCGCGGGGCGGGGACGGATTCCGGGGGCGTACGCGCCAGGGATGGCGCGTCCGCAGCCTACAGGGACGTACTTGCGGCGGCCCCGGAAAGCGTCACCGGCTCGCGGGCCGGCCTACGGAGCGGATTTGGCATCGATGCGATGACGCGGCGATCCGATCGCGGCCATGGGCCGCTCCCACATCGCAGGGTCGGTGCGACTCCGCGGGTTGATCGCGGCCATGGGCCGCTCCCACAACGCGTTTCGGTGCGGCGGTCCGTCGGAACGTGGGGCCGGCGCCTCAGACCACGGCGGCTTCCACACGTGCCCAGGCGTCCCGATCGAGCCGCTTCGACAGTTCCAGTGCGCCGAGGTTTTCCCCCAGTTGCGCGGTGCAGGTGGCCCCCAGGATCACCGAACTCACGCGCGGATTGCGCAGGCACCAGGCGATCGCCAGCTGCGCCGGCGCCTCGCCGAGCACTTCCGCTACTTCGCAGAAGCGCCGGACCCGCGCCATCCGCGCGCGGCCGTCCTCGCCCTCGAGCTTGCGCCGCATCCAGCCGTAACCCGGCGTGGTCAGGCGGCTGACTTCGGGAATGCCCCGGTTGTACTTCCCGGTCAACAGCCCCGAAGCCAACGGCGACCAGGTGGTCGTGCCCAGCCCCAGTTCCTCGTACAGGGGGGCGTATTCGAGCTCGACGCGGTCGCGCTCGAGCAGGTTGTACTGCGGCTGCTCCATGCTGGGGCCGTGCAGCCCGTTGTGCCTTGCGATGCGCGCGGCTTCGCGGATCTGCTCGGCCGGCCACTCCGAGGTGCCCCAGTACAGCACCTTGCCCTGGCCGATCAGCGTGTCCATGGCCCAGACCGTTTCCTCCACCGGCGTGTCCGGATCCGGCCGGTGGCAGTAGTACAGGTCCAGGTATTCCACCCGCAGCCGCTTCAGCGCCTGGTGGCAGGCCTCGGTCACGTGTTTGCGCGACAGGCCCTGCTGCGTCGGCCGCGGTTCGTCCACCGCGCCCCACAGTACCTTGCTCGACACGCACCAGCCGTCCCGCGGCAGCCGCAGGTCGGCGAGCACATCGCCCATGATGCGTTCGGCCTCGCCCTGCGCATACACCTCGGCATTGTCGAAGAAGTTGATCCCGTGGTCGTAGGCCATGGCGATCAACTCGCGCGCATGGCCGCGCCCGACACGCGTGCCGAAGGTGACCCAGGCACCGAACGAGAGCGCCGAGAGCTTGAGCCCGCTCGTCCCCATTCGCCGGTACTCCATGCGTGCGCCTCCAACGCGGTGCCGGGAGGGCATCTTATGCGCCCGCGCGGCCCAGGCGAACCCCGCGGGCCCTGGACGTTGCCGCCGGGAACGCGCATCACCCGCACGATCCCTGCGACGAGCACCTGGTGTACCTGATCGGCGGAGAAACCCGTCCATTCGAGATCGCCGACTTCCCACGGCTGAACCGGCGCAGGGTCGAACACGACGGGAAGGCCGAGGTGACGTCGCTGGCGGCGTTCGCGCCGTTTGCGAGAGCCCGGCCGAATCCCTTGCGCCCCCGGGGTCCCTGCCCTACGCTGCGCGGGCTTTTGCCTGAGCGCGTCGGGGGAGACGCATGCTGGATGTGGTTTTCGGCTTCCTGGGCCTGGCCGTGCTGCTCGGGATCGCGGTCATTTTCTCGTCCGACCGTCGCGCCATCGACTGGAAGCTGGTCGGCATCGGGCTGGGCCTGCAGATCCTGTTCGCGATGTTCGTGCTGCTCACGCCGTGGGGCGCGGCGGTGTTCGGCGCCCTGTCGAAGGGCTTCGTGGCCCTGCTGTCGTTCACCCAGCAGGGCGCGCAGTTCATCTTCGGCGACCTTGCACGGACCGAGAGCTTCGGCTTCGTGTTCGCCTTCCAGGTACTGCCCACGATCATCTTCTTCGCCTCGTTCATGGCGGTGCTCTACCACCTGGGCGTGATGCAGCGCGTGGTGCAGGCCATGGCCTGGGTGATCACCCGGCTGATGCGGGTATCGGGCGCCGAGACCCTGTCGGTGTGCGCCAACGCCTTCATCGGACAGACCGAGGCGCCGCTGGTGGTCAAGCCCTACGTGGCGGCGATGACGCGCTCGGAACTGCTCACACTGATGGTCGGCGGCATGGCGACGATTGCCGGCGGCGTGCTGGCGGCGTACGTGCAGATGCTCGGGGGCAGCGACCCCGAAGCCCAGCAGTTCTTCGCCAAGCACCTGATCACCGCCAGCATCATGGCGGCCCCGGCGGCACTGGTGATCGCCAAGGTCCTGATGCCGGAAACCCAGGAGCCGGCTACCCTGGGCACGGTCAAAATCGAGGTCGAACAGACCACCGCCAACGTCATCGATGCCGCGGCGACCGGCGCGGCCGACGGCCTGCGGCTGGCGCTGAACGTCGGCGCCATGCTGCTGGCCTTCATCGCGCTGATCGCGCTGGTGGACGCGCCCATCGCCTGGGTCGGGGAAGTCACCGGCCTGAATGCGGTGATCGGGCGCGACCTGAGCCTTGCCACGCTGCTGGGCTACCTGCTGGCGCCGATCGCCTGGGTCATCGGCGTGCCCTGGAGCGATGCCATCACCGTGGGCGGCCTGATCGGTACCAAGGTCGTGCTCAATGAATTCGTCGCCTACGTGGCGCTGGCCGAGGTCGAGGCCGCGCTGGCGCCCAAGTCGGTGCTGATCGCGACCTATGCACTGTGCGGCTTCGCCAACTTCAGCTCGATCGCGATCCAGATCGGCGGCATCGGCGGCATCGCGCCGGAACGGCGCAGCGACCTGGCGCGCTTCGGCCTGCGCGCGGTGCTGGGGGGGTCGCTTGCCACCTTCATGACCGCTACGATTGCCGGTGTGCTCACCGGCCTGGCTCCGTGAGCCCGGCGCCCACCGGATGGACCCTCTCGCGACCCGGACACGCGTAGCAGCCCAATGCGTGGGCGACCCACCGACATGAATCCCGAAGTCGTCATCGTCGGCAGCTACGTCCAGGACCACGCCTGGCAGGTCGATGCGTTCCCGGCCACCGGCGAGACGCGCCGTGCGCTGCGCTTCTCCACCGGGCCCGGCGGCAAGGGGTTCAACCAGGCGGTGGCAAGCCACCGCATGGGCGCCCGCACCCTGTTCGTGGGCGCGGTGGGTGCCGACTCGCTGGGCGACACCGCGCGCCGTTTCGCCTCCGAGCAGGGCCTGACCTGCGCCTGGCAGGTCCTGGACGGCGTACCCACCGCGGCTTCCAGCATCGTCGTCGATGCCCAGGGCAGCAACCGGATCGCGGTCTTCCTGGGCGCCAACGAACGCCTGGATCCGGCGTTTCTCGACCGCTGCCGGGACCGCTTTCGCAGCGCGCGCGTGGTGCTGGTGCAGCTGGAGAACGACCTGGAGATCGTGCGCCGGGCACTGGGCCTGGCGGGTGAGGTGGGCGCCATGCGCGTGTTGAACCCGGCACCGATGCACCCCGAACTCACCGGCGGCATGCTGGCCCTGTGCGACCTGGTGACACCCAACGAGTCCGAGTTCTCGCAGATGCTGGCGCGCTTCGCCGACACCTCGGTGCCGCCCGAGCGGGTCGCGGCGAGTTCCGCGGACGCATTGCACGTGTGGTGCCGCAAGCTCGATGTGCCGACGGTCGTGCTCACGCTGGGCGAGCATGGGTGCTTCGTATCGCACGCCGAGTCCTCGCCGCTGCGGCGCGGCGAATCCAGCCACTACCGCCTGGCCGGCGAGCGCGTGGACACGGTGGATACCACCGGCGCGGGCGATGCCTTCAGCGGCGCGCTGGCGGCGGCGCTGGCACGGTTGGGCGAGCGCCCGTTCCGCGAAGCGGCGCTGAACGCCAACCGCGCCGCCGCGCTGTCCACCGAAACCGCCGGCACCGCACCGGCGATGCCTCGCTCCGAGGACCTGGCGCGCCGCTTTCCCGGCCGCTGATCGCAACGCGACCGGACGCAAGTGCCGCGGTCCGGTATCGCTGACGGGGACGTTGGCGGCATGGATGCCGCCAAAGTGCCTCCATGGACGGATTCACGGCGATCCCCGTCAGCGATACCGGACCGCGGCACGCCCTACGGAGCGTAACGCCTGCAAGTCGCAATCGCCAAAGTCCACATCAGGCACCGGCGCTAGAATGCGCGCCATGCACATCGGCCCCTACCGCATCGACCCGCCGCTGGCCCTGGCTCCGATGGCCGGTGTCACCGACAAGCCCTTCCGGATGCTGTGCAGGCGCCTGGGGGCCGGCCTGTGCACCAGCGAGATGACCAGCTCGGATCCCTCACTGTGGCACACGCGCAAGTCGCGCCAGCGCCTGGACCACGAGGGCGAGCCTGCCCCCGTTTCCGTGCAGATCGCCGGCCATGACCCGTCGATGCTTGCCCGGGCCGCGCGCCACTGCGTGGAGCACGGCGCGCAGATGGTCGACATCAACATGGGTTGCCCGGCCAAGAAGGTGTGCCGGGTCGACGCCGGCTCGGCGCTGCTGCGCGACGAACCGCAGGTGGCGCGGATCCTCCATGCCGTGGTTGCCGCCGTCCAGGTGCCGGTGACGCTGAAGATCCGCACCGGCTGGGAGCGCGCGCAGCGCAACGGCGTGCGCATCGCCCGCATCGCGCGCGATGCGGGCATTGCCGCGCTGGCCGTGCATGGCCGCACGCGCGAGGACAGGTTCCTGGGTGAGGCCGAGTACGAAACGATCCGCGAGATCAAGGCGACGGTCGCCATCCCGGTGTGGGCCAACGGCGACATCGATTCGCCGTCCAGGGCGCGCGAGGTGCTCGAGGCGACCGGCGCCGACGGCCTGATGATCGGCCGCGCCGCGCAGGGGCGGCCGTGGATCTTCCGGGAGATCGCGCACCATCTGGCCACCGGCAGAGTGCTGCCGGCGTCGGCGCCTGCCGAGGTCTGCGGCATCCTGCTTGCGCATCTGGAGCACCTGTACGCCTTCTACGGCGAGGTTGCGGGGGTGCACATCGCCCGCAAGCACCTGGGCTGGTACTGCCAGGGCCACCCACAGGCTGCCGCCTTCCGGGCCGTGGTGAACCGCGCCGAGTGCGCGGACGAGCAGCTGCGCGTCACGCGCGAGTACTTCGACGGGCTGGCCGGGATGGCGATCGCCGCCTAGCCGCCACGTGGAGCGGGTCGCAACCGGACTGCCCGGGCCCTGTCATCGCGCCCGCCGTTTCCGTCATGCACCGGTAGATACGGGCTGCGGAGGCGGCAACAGTGACCGGTGGCGTGTTCTCCAGACTCTCGGCATTCGAGCGGCTGCTGCAGCTGTTCACGCCAGTGCGGCCCGGCGAGGGCCGTGCGGTGTTCCTGATGCTGGCGCAGGTGTTCCTGCTGCTGCTCGCCTACTACCTGGTGCGCCCGGTGCGCGAGGCGCTGATCCTGGCCGAGGGCAGTGCCGAGCTGCGCAGCTACGCCGTGGGTTCAGTCGCGCTGGTGCTGATCTTCCTGGTGCCGCTGTACACGCTGCTGTTCTCCAGCATCGGCCGCCGTGGCAGCAAATCGGCGGTGCTGCGCTGGGTGGCGTGGTTCTTCGTCAGCAACCTGCTCCTGTTCCATGCGCTGGGCCGGATCGGCGTGCCGGTCAGCGTGCCGTTCTTCGTCTGGATGGGCGTGTTCAATGTGATGGTGGTGGCGCAGTTCTGGGCCTTCGCAGCCGACCTGCTGAATGTGCGCAGCGGCCAGCGCCTGTTCGCGCTGATCGCGGTGGGCGGCGCCCTCGGCGCATGGTGCGGCAGCCAGCTCTCGGGGCGTCTGTTCGCGCTGGCCGGCCCCTGGAACCTGATGCTGGCCTCGGCCGCGCTGCTGGCCTGCGTGGTGGCGATCAGCCGCCGCGTCGAGTCCAGCATCCCGGAAGGCTCGCACAGCCTGCACGGCAGCGCGCAGGGTGCGCGCGAGGCCGGCATCGGCAGACTGCTCGGCGGCTTCGCACTGGTCGCCCGCAGCCGCTACCTGACGCTGATCGCGGTCTTCGTGACGCTGCTGAACCTGGTCGGCTCCACCGGCGGCTACATCCTGTCCAGCTACGTGGAGGCGCACGCCGCCGCGCTGTCCGCGGCCGACCCTTCAGTGGACCCGCGCGCGGTGATCGGCGCCTTCTACGGCGACTACTGGTCCTGGGTGACACTGCTGCAGTTCGTGCTGCAGCTGCTGGTCGTGCCGCGGCTGTTCCAGCGCTGGGGCATCCGCACGGCGATCGTGGTGGTGCCGGTGCTGATGCTGCTCAACTACGGGCTGGTGGCGCTGCTGCCGGTGTTCGCGCTGGTGCGCTTCATGGCGATCGTGGAAGGCGGCGCCAACTACTCGGTACATGCGACCACCTGCAATGCGCTGTACCTGCCGGTGCCGCGCGAGCACAAGTACGTGGGCAAGACCACCATAGACACCTTCTTCTGGCGCTTCGGAGACCTGCTGCACGCCCTGCTGATCCTGGTGCTGGCGCGGCTGGCCGGGCAGGACATGGCCACCATCGTGCTGGCCAACCTGGGCTTCGCCGCGGTCCTGGTGGGCGTGGCCGTGGCGATCGGCCGCCACCACCACCGGCGCGTGCAGGCGGCGCCGGACAGCGTGCCGCCGCGCGTGGCCGCGCCGATGCGGGACGTCTACGTGCCGGCCGGGCAGCTGCTGGTGTTCAGCATTCCCGAGCAGGCCTTCCAGGAGCCCGAGCCCGGCGAGGCGCTGGGCTTCGAGGCACGCGCGGCCAGCGGCGAGCTGCCCGGGTGGATCCGTTTCGATCGCGCCAATCACACGTTCGCGGTCCGCCCGCCGGCTGGCAACGAGGGCTGCGTGGAGGTCGAGCTGATCGCCCGCGACATCGCCGGCCGCACGGTGTGCTCGCGCTTCGCGATCCGCCACGGCATCGACCCGCGGCCGCGCTTCCTCAGTTACCCGTCCATCGCGCTGCCCGCTGCTGCAGCGCCCGGATCTGGCGGGGATGCAGGTACGGCGAAAGCGTGCTGACCAGCGCATCGTGGTCCAGCGCCGCGATCGCGGCCTTCATCGGCGCAGGAACCCCGATCTCCTGATCGCGCAGGTACGGCGGCGGATCCAGTTCGGTGGTGAATGCGCGGCTGTGGTCGATCAGCCAGACGTTCCAGTCGGCGTCGTACAGCAGGTTGCCGAGGTTGCGGTCGGTGTTGTGGATCAGCAGGTCGAACGCGTTCATCAGCGCGTACTGGCCGGCCGCGCTGCAATCGCCCTGGTAGCCGCGCCCGGCGCGGCGCAGCTCCAGCGCGCTGATCGCATCCTCGATCCAGTACTGCAGCACGCCGCGGCGGCCCCCGATGCTGCGCTCCACGGCCACCGGCACCATGTGCAGCCCGAGCAGCCGGTCGAGCCGGTAGGCGGCCAGCTCGTAGAGGAAGCGGTCGGACTCGTCATCGGAACGGCGCCAGCGCCGGGCCGGGCTCTCCAGCCCACGGTCGGTGTCCAGGGTCTTGAACACTGCGCGCATGCGGATGCCGTCGCGCTCCAGGGTCAGCCGTTCGGGCTGCGTGATACCGGTGCCGACGGGTTCGCGCGCGACCACGGCCGCCCCGCGCAGGAAGTCCTCGATGGCGGCGTCGTCCATCGCGTGCGGCAGCGCGCCGATACGCGCGGCCTCCACCACCGGTGCGGCCGCGCCCTCCCCGGCATACCAGGCCTGGGTGCGGCCGCGCTCGATCACCAGCGCCGAGGCGCGACCGCCATAGGCCTGGACGTTGATGCCGGTGTCGATGCGCAGCACGCGGCCATCGACGCGGCTGTGGATGCGGCCGTCTTCGGTAGGCGTGTGCCCGACGACCACGCGCTGCAGGCCGAAGCCCTGCACGAGCACGTCCTCCAGCGTCTGCGCCTCGGCCCAGGCGTGGCACCGGGCGCTGCCGCGGTACCACAGCGGGCCGTCGGGCTGGAACGCCGGCGACCCGATCGCGGCGAGGATGGCCGCTGCCGCCTGCCGGTCCCCGGACGGCACCGCTTCGGCCGCCTCGCCCGCCAGCTCCGAGAGCGCCCGCGCGCGCGCCAGGATGGCGTCGAAGTCGTCCTGCGGCTGCAGCACACCGGCGGCCAGCAGCCGGTGCCAGGCTTCGGCGAATGCCCGCACGCCAGCGCGCGCCTCGGCGTCCAGCGCGGCCAGCAGGCGCCCGTCCAGCCGCTGCGACAGCCCGCCGTGCACGAACAGGTCGCCGTTGATCGCCACCAGCACCGGGCGTTCCAGCAGCCAGCGCCCGTAGCGCCCGTCCGGGGCGAACGCGTGCAGCCGCGGCAGGTAGCCCGCCGGCAGGGCGGGCGCCTCGGGCCCTTCGCCGGCAAAGGCGGCGAACTCGCCCGGGGCCACGTAGCGCAGGTCGCCGGTCAGCGTCATGACTTCGTGGTTGCCCAGCAGCACGTGCACGGCACCGCCGGCTGCGGCGGCTTCCTGCTGCAGGCGCATCAGCAGGTCCAGCACGGCGCGCGAGTCGGCGCCGCGATCGACCAGGTCGCCGGTCATCACCAGGTGCGCGCGACCGCCGTGCCAGGCGCCGGCCTCGTCGATGAGGCCGGTGCCGCGCAGCAGCAACAGCAGCTGGTCGTGGGCACCGTGGACGTCGCCGATCGCAACCACGCGTTCCACGCCGTCGAAGCGGACGGTTTCCGATGCGGCGGGCCGGCCACCCGGGAGCAGCAGCGCCAGCAGCAGGCCGAACAGCACGGCGCGGCTGCGCGCGGAATGCCGGCAGGCAGGCGGTCGCGGGTACATCCTGGCCTCCGCTACAGGAAATGGTCCTGGCGATGACATGCCGGCGGCGCGGGCGCGCGCGGCCGGGTCGTGCCATCATCCTGTGCCCACATCCTAGCCCCTCGGCGACGGCCCCCGCAGCCATGGCCAGTTCCCCGGCTTCCTACATCCACGGCTTCTCGAGCACCGAGCAGCAGCGCCTCCAGAAGCAGGCGCGCATCGCCGAGGCCAGGATCTTCCGTGACATCGACTGCAGCGGCGTGCGCCGCCTCATCGAGGTGGGCTGCGGCGTCGGCGCCCAGACCGAGATCCTGTTGCGTCGCTTCCCGGAACTGCACGTCACCGGCGTGGACCTCAGTGCCAGCCAGCTCGCAGCCGCCGAGGCCAACCTGTCCGCACGCCCATACTGCAAGGACCGCTACGCGCTGCGGCAGGCCGACGCCACCGACCTGCCGTTCGATTCGAAGACCTTCGACGGCGGCTTCCTGTGCTGGGTCCTGGAGCACGTGCCCAGGCCCGCCCGGGTGCTGTCCGAGACCCGCCGCGTGCTGATGCCCGGTTCGGCGGTGTACGTGACCGAGGTCCTCAACAGCTCGTTCTTCCTGGATCCGTACTCGCCGAATCTGCAGAAGTACTGGATGGCCTTCAACGATTTCCAGTACGACAGCGGCGGCGATCCGTTCGTCGGCGCCAAGCTCGGCAACCTGCTGATGGCGGTCGGCTACCAGCAGGTGGAAACCTGGATCAGGACCTTTCATTACGACAACCGCCAGCCGGACCGCCGCAAGGAGATGATCGCTTTCTGGGAGGAACTGCTGCTCTCGGGCGCCGACCAGCTGATCGCGGCCGGGCGGGTCACGGCCGATGTCGTGGAGGGCATGCGCCGCGAGCTCCACGGCGTGCAGAACGATCCCGACGCCGTGTTCTTCTTCGCCTTCGTACAGGCAAGGGCCCGGGTGTACTGACCCGACGGACCGACTCCAGGTGATGCGATGCCCACACGCGCGATCGTCTACCGCACCGACCGCCCGCGTACCGCGGACTACCATGCCCTGTTCCAGGCCACCGGCTGGAACGAACACTACCGGGCCGAAGCCGCCGAACTCGACGCCGCGCTCGACCGCAGTTGGCTGGTGGTGTCCGCCTACCTGGGCCAGTCCATGGTCGGTATCGGCCGGGTCGTGTCCGACGGCGTGCTCTATGCCATGGTCTACGACCTGATCGTGCACCCACGCCACCGCGGCCGCGGGATCGGCGGCGAACTGCTGCGCCGGATGATGGCCACGTGCGAGATCGCGCACATCCGCGAAGTGCAGCTGTTCTGCGCCAGTGGACTGCGCGACTGGTACCGTGGCTTCGGCTTCGTCGAGCGCCCGGCCGACGCGCCGGGCATGCGCCTGCAGCGTCAGCCGCCGCCTAGCGCGTCCACTTGATGCTGCATCCCATCGATGGATGCTGCGCGATCGGTCCCAGGCCGGTTGCTGCGATCTCGCGCATCGCCTCCACCAGCTCGCGACGGTCGCCCTGCTGCCGTGCGTCGCGGTGACGGGGGTCCAGGCGACCGCGGTACTGGAGCTGCAGTTTGCTGTCGTAGCCGAAGAAGTCCGGGGTGCAGACCGCGCCGTACGCGCGCGCGGTCTCCTGCGTGCCGTCGAACAGGTAGGGAAAGGGGAAATCGAACTCCTGCGCGACCTGGCGCATGCGGTCGGGACTGTCTTCGGGCTGCTGGTGCGGGTCGTTGGGATTGATCGCGACCACACCGATGCCCTCGGCCTTCAGCTCCCGGCAGTCGGCCACCAGCCGTGGCCGGATCGCCTGCACGTACGGGCAGTGATTGCAGATGAACATCAACAGCGTCCCGCGCTCGCCGCGCACGTCCTCGAGCGTGGTCATGCGGCGATCGATGTCCGGCAGGCGGAACGGATGCGCCCGGATCCCCATCACCGGCTCGGGTGTCACCAGCAAGGCCATGCGCTCGCCCTCGATTCGGACCCAATCGGCCCGACTCTACGCCGGCGGGCCGGAATGAGAAGCCGATCACGATATTCGGCAGTGACGCGCGGGACGAGCGGCACCCTACGCGGCCTTATTCACCGTTCCTGGACCCGCAAGCGCCTCCACAGCTCCGCGCCGCGGCCGCGCCAGTCCGGGGCGCTGTCGATCCGGGTGGGACGGATCGGCTGCCATGCGCCTGACTCCCGTCGTGCCAGCGCGAACGTGAACACGTAATCGGGCTCGGCACCCATGCGCAGGTCGGTTGCCAGAACGCGCCCGGACTCGTCGATGCGCACCGAGAGGTATCCGTGCGAGAACCATTCCAGGCGCTGCATCGACGGCAGGTCTGCAAGCGCCCGCCGCAGTGCCACGTCGCTGTGGCCATGCTCGAACTGCAGCTGCGGCTCGTGTGCAAGCAGCGAGTACCAGCCTTCGGAATAGCCATCGGGTGTCATCACCAGCACCCGCCACACCAGCGTGGTGAGCAGCGAGGGCGACACCAGGACCCGCTCCGGGTCCAAGCCGGTCGCGGCGATCGCCGGCGCTGCCTGGCGTCCGACCCAGGCCTTGGCAGCGACGCTCCAAGCCAGGTACGCGCTGGACAGGCACAGGCCGATCGCCAGCGCCCGCCGCGCCGCCGGCACCCGCCGCGAGAACGCCGCACAGGCCACCGCGACCAGCAGCGGCAACGTGTAGGCCGGATCGATGATCGCGATCGTCGCCCAGGAAGCCGGAGGCGGCTGCAGCGGCCACCACAGCTGCGTGCCGTACACGGTGAACGCATCGAGCAGCGGATGGGTGGCCAGTGTCAGCCACACGGCGAGCAGCCACCGCCACCAGGGCAACACGCGCAGGCCTGCATCCATGCGGCGGAACACCCAGGCCAGCAGTGGCGCCAGCGCGGTGAGCACGAACAGCGAGTGGCTGAAGCTGCGGTGCAGGGTGAAGCGCGCCAGGTCGTCCACGCGGGTCAGGAACACGTAGTCCAGGTCGGGCAAGCTGCCCAGCGCGGCGCCGTAGACCAGGGCGCGTCGCAGGTGCGTGCGCGGTACCGCGACCGCGGCCACCGAGGCTCCGAGTGCAAGTTGCGAAATGGGGTCCAGGACGGGCTCCTGCGGTGGAGGCAGGGGCATTGTGCCGGGTGGGACGGGCAGCCGGACGAAGCTGCACCCGCATTCCGAGTCACGAGTCCCGGATCCCGGGTCCCGGGTCCCGGGTCCCGGCGATCGTGCATACTTCCCGGCCCGCGTGTACCATCCGCACCCCCGCCCCATCCTTCCATCCGAATCAAGGGATATTTGCCGCGATGAGCAGCAGCTTCCTGTTCACCTCCGAGTCCGTCTCCGAGGGCCACCCGGACAAGGTCGCCGACCAGATTTCCGACGCCGTGCTCGATGCCATCCTGGCGCAGGACAAGGGCGCGCGCGTGGCCTGCGAGACGATGGTGAAGACGGGCGTGGCGATCGTCGCCGGCGAGGTCACCACCAGCGCCTGGGTCGACATCGAGGCGATCGCGCGCAAGGTCATCAACGAGATCGGCTACACCGATTCGGGCGTGGGCTTCGACGGCCACACCTGCGGCATCCTCAACCTGATCGGCAAGCAGTCGCCGGACATCGCGCGCGGCGTCGACCGGAAGAGGCCCGAGGAGCAGGGCGCCGGCGATCAGGGCCTGATGTTCGGCTATGCCTGCAATGAGACCAGGGAGTGCATGCCGGCGGCGATCTACTACGCCCACCGGCTGGTCGAGCAGCAGGCCACGGTGCGCAAGAAGAAGGGCACGGCCCTGCCCTGGCTGCGCCCGGACGCCAAGAGCCAGGTGACACTGCGCTACGAGAACGAGGTCGCCACCGGCATCGATGCGGTGGTGCTGTCCACGCAGCACGATCCGGGCGTGAAGCACAAGGACATCGTCGAAGGCGTGATGGAGCACATCATCAAGCCGGTGCTGCCGGGCAAGCTGATCACCCGGAAAACCAAGTTCCACATCAATCCGACCGGCAAGTTCGTGGTCGGCGGCCCGGTCGGCGACTGCGGACTGACCGGGCGCAAGATCATCGTCGACACCTACGGCGGCTGGGCCCGCCACGGCGGCGGCGCATTTTCCGGCAAGGATCCGTCCAAGGTCGACCGCTCGGCGAGCTACGCCTGCCGCTACGTCGCCCGCAACATCGTGGCTGCCGGCATCGCCGCGCGCTGCGAGGTCCAGGTCAGCTACGCCATCGGCGTGGCCGCACCGACCTCGATCTCGGTGACCACCTTCGGCACCGGCAGGATCGAGGACGCGAAGATCGAGAAGCTGATCCGCAAGCACTTCGACCTGCGCCCGTACGGCATCCTGAAGATGCTCGACCTGATCCACCCGATGTACCGCGAGACCGCCGCCTACGGCCACTTTGGCCGCAAGCCGCGCCAGGTCCGCCTCGGGAACGGTGAGACCTTCACGGCGTTCTCGTGGGAAAACACCGACAAGGCCGACGAGCTGCGCGAGGCTGCCGGCATCCGCTGATCGAACGCGAGGTCCGGAACGCGCTGCCGCAAGGCGGGACGCTCCGCCGCCGCCATGATCCATCCGACGGCCAACTCAGCGCGGCCTCGGCGCGCCGGCCGGCTGGTACAGGCTCCAGGCGTTGCGATCCGGGTCGACGAAGTCCAGCGTCAGACCGCCGTCAGGCGCCTGGCTGACCGGCACCACGATCTCGACGCCGCGCCCGGCGAGTGCCTCGGCGATTGTACCCGGCGCGAAGCCCGCTCATGGCGGCGGACGCCACTGCCCGCGCCGCAGCAGGCGCTCGTCCAGCAGGGCCAGGTAATGCTGCATCTGCTCGAAGTGCTGGCCACTCATGGCGCGCGTGCGCAGGTATTCCATGCGCGTGAGATGGGCATAGCACTCGCCCAGGTGGATGCAATCGGAATCGGCCTCGTGGCTGAAGCGCCCGCACTGGGTCCGGCCATTGGCGCAGGCCGCCCACTCGGCTGCGCGGGCGACGACCTGGTCGCGCTCGGCCGCGTCCTGGACGCTGTTGAAGACCTCGCGTTCG
Organism: Lysobacteraceae bacterium; assembly: GCA_035686365.1. Lineage (GTDB taxonomy): Bacteria > Pseudomonadota > Gammaproteobacteria > Xanthomonadales > Xanthomonadaceae > DASRZM01. Next base: position 27,650 of record DASRZM010000054.1, read on the forward strand.
ATCTGCGAGATGCGCGGATCGGAAGAATCGGCCAGCGCCAGGATCACGTCCTGCAGCGCCTCGGGTTCGCTGGTGGTGGCGCCGATCCGGATCGCCAGCTCGATCTCGTCGGGCCCCAGCGAGAACTTGCTCAGGAACAGGCGCGAGGCCAGGGCGACTTCGTCGCCTGCGGTGGCGGCCCGGTCCAGTCGCGCCTGGTACCCGGACGTGATCTGCTCACCGGCCGCCGCGTGCCCGGCCGGGTCATCGCAGAAGGCTTGACGCCGCTCCATGGCCTGCTCGCGCAGCCAGAACTCGCGGGAACCCGGCGGAGAGTCGTTGCCCGGCGGTTCCCCGGATTCGTCGAACAGGAAGTAGCAGTAGCCGACCAGGTCGGTGACCGCCATCAGGGCCAGCACGTCTCCAGCCCCGGCCAGCGGCAGCAGTTGCCGGTAGGCCTGGCTCGCTGTGTCGGCGCGCTGCACGATCTGCAACGGATGGATCTGCAACGGATGCGCGGCCGATTCGGGCGGCCGCTCCCGGGTCGCGGAATCGGCAGCGGTACCGCGCCCGGCCCGGATCGCCGCGGCCGGCCGGTGCGGGTCCGTGGCACTGTCCGCGCCGGCTCCGGTCGCACCCGGACCCAGCCCAGCAACCGCGAACACCAGCCCGCCGAGCGCAGCCAGCGCCAGTGCCAGTGCCAGCATCCGGGTCCGTCCGTTCACGGCGGTCTTCGCCTCGTCATGAACAGGACGCGCGCGTCCACGCGTCCGATCCGGGTCGATTCTACCCCCCGCATCGGGCCGGGCCGACCTCGACACCTGCTCGTCCTGGCGCCTCGCCATGGCCTCGTCGCGGACCGTCCGACCAGGGGGAACAGCCGAGCGCGGACGAACCCTCCAGCACGGGCAATGCCGATGCCGCAATTGGGACCGGCATCTTCGCCGACAGCCCAGGGAACCTCTGAACAAGGTCAGAGGTTCGCGCGCCATGGATGGCGCGCTCGCGGATCAAGCACGCAAGTGCTTGATCCGGCGGAGCCAGGTCCGGGCATGTGCCGGACATGTGCCGGACTCGGCGAGTCTGATCGAGTCCAGGATGGACTGGATCAGACCTTCCCTGGAGAATCCTGTGCTTGTGCCGTGATCGGGCGGACGGGTCAGAGCCGCTCGATCCGGTAGCGCCAGCTCCGGTAGAACCCGGAGAAGATCGAAACCTTCTCCTCGGCGACCACGCGCTTGCCGGCCTCGCGCGCACATTCGGCGACCAGGGCATCGAGGTCCTGGTGCCACAGGCTCGGCAGGAACGGTTCGGCCGTGCCCAGGATCCAGCGCAGCAGTCCGATCCGGTGCAGCGGATGCGTGCCGGTGCGTTCGCCATACTCCGACAGCACCAGCCGGCCGCCCGGGCGCACGACCCGGAGCGCCTCCACCAGCGCCCGGCGCCGTGCATCGACCGGCAACTCGTGCAGCAGCAGGAACATCAGCGCGGTGTCGAAACGGTCTTCGGCATAGCTCAGCGACTCGGCGTTCATCTCGGCCAGGCGCACGCGCCCGGCCAGGCCGGCCTTGTCCAGCTTGCATTGCGCGCGCTCGAGCTGGATCGGCGCAACATCGATCACGGTGAGCGGGTTGTCCCCGAGGCTGGCCGCGAGCCTGGGCACCAGATTGCCGTAGGCGGAGGCGATCAGCAGGGCGTCGCCGGCCGACGCGCCGTCGACGAGCCGCAGCGTGTGATCGGTGATCGCACGGTAGTGTCCGAACACGATGGCGTTGATGATCGGCTGGTGGTCGAAGAACCACACCGCCGGCCGCCACAGGTAGGCCCACCAGTAGTGCCGCACCAGGTAATCGGGCAGCGGCCGGCGGTGCAACACCAGGCGGGGCCCGGGCGCTTGGGCCGGAGCGGCCAGGCCGAGCGGCGACAGTGCCTGCACCTGGGCCTCCGCCTGGGCCGGGCTCGAACCCGTCGCGTCGTACAAGCGCTCCTGATACATGCCGATGCCCTCCTGAGGCTGGTCGGCGCATGGCCGCCCGGGTGGACCGCTGCGGCAAGCCGCTCGAAGTCCGATGCCAGCCAGCATCCCCGACCCCGTCCCGACGGTGGTTGACCTCGATCAATAGCCGGTGGCGGCCGCGCCCGTCGCGAGGCGTCGGCGCGGGCTCGTCGTCGCCCGGCCCCGACAACGGATATAATCCCGACCCTCCGCACCGAGGGGCGTTGCAGCCCCGCCGCCCCGCCCCTGCCGGCGGGGTCCCGGCTGGGTCAGGCTCGGCGCGGCTTCCCATGCAACGGCGCCCGTTCGGGACCGCTCTCGCGGCCCATGACACGGAGAAACCGCCATGAATGCTGTCGTCAAGGATCCTGCCGCCGGGCAGGACTACAAGGTCAAGGACATCTCTCTGGCCGCGCTGGGCCGCAGGCGCATCGCCATGGCCGAGCGGGAAATGCCGGGCCTGATGCAGATCCGCGCCCGGTACGCGGAACAGGCGCCGCTGGCCGGCGTTCGCGTGACCGGCTCGCTGCACATGACCAAGGAAACGGCCGTACTGATCGAGACCCTGCGCGACCTGGGCGCCTCGGTGCGCTGGGCCTCGTGCAACATCTTCTCGACCCAGGACGATGCCGCCGCCGCGATCGCCGCCGCCGGCATCCCGGTGTTCGCCTGGAAGGGCGAGACGCTGGAGGAGTACTGGCAGTGCACGCTCGATGCGATCACGCATCCGGGCATGACCGGCCCGCAGCTCGTCGTCGATGACGGCGGTGACGCCACCTTGCTGATCCACATGGGTGTGGAGATGGAGGACGGCAGCGACTGGGTGGACGCGCCCGGTGCCAACCACGAGGAGCAGGTGATCAAGGACCTGCTGAAGAAGACGCGGACCGAACGCAGGGGCTTCTGGAAGAAGATCGCCTCGGAGTGGCGCGGCGTCTCGGAGGAGACCACCACCGGCGTGCACCGCCTGTACCAGCTGGCCGAGGCCGGCAGGCTGCTGGTGCCGGCGATCAACGTCAACGACTCGGTCACCAAGAGCAAGTTCGACAACCTATACGGCTGCCGCGAGTCGCTGGCCGACGGCATCAAGCGCGCCACCGACCTGATGATCGCCGGCAAGGTCGCGGTGGTGTGCGGCTACGGTGACGTCGGCAAGGGCTCGGCGCACTCGCTGAAGGGCTTCGGCGCGCGCGTGATCGTCACCGAGATCGATCCGATCAACGCGCTGCAGGCGGCCATGGAGGGATTCCAGGTCGCCACCGTCGAGGACTCCCTGGGCGAGGCCGACATCTACGTCACCACCACCGGCAACAAGGACGTGATCACCCTGGAGCACATGCGCGCGATGAAGGACAACGCGCTGGTGTGCAACATCGGCCACTTCGACAACGAGATCCAGGTGGACCTGCTCAACGCCGCCGGCGGCGTGGAGCGCGAGAACATCAAGCCGCAGGTCGATCGCTACACCTTCGCCGACGGCCACAGCATCTACCTGCTCGCCGAGGGCCGGCTGGTGAACCTGGGCTGCGCGCACGGCCATCCGGCGTTCGTGATGTCCAATTCCTTCTCCAACCAGACCCTGGCGCAGATCGACCTGTGGGCCAACCGGGACACGTACGAAAAGACCGTGTACCGGCTGTCCAAGAAGCTCGACGAGGAAGTGGCGCGGCTGCACCTGCCGCAGATCGGCGTGAAGCTGACCCGGCTCACGCAGGAGCAGGCCGACTACCTGGGCGTGCCGGTCGAGGGGCCGTACAAGCCCGACCATTACCGCTACTGATCCGCTGCTGTCGGCGGGGGAATCGGGCCGGCCGGCGACGACCGGCCCTCTCCCCCAGCGCCTGGGTGGGTCGTACGGCCACCTGCGGGCCGCATCGACGCGCACCGGCGCCAAGCTTGGTAGATTCGGCCGTGGGCCCGGACCTCCATTTCCCATGATCGCGCGTTGCCTCCGCTCGCTGCTGCCGATGCTCGTATGCGCCACCGGCCAGGTTGCCGCCGCCGCCCCGGACTGGCGGCCGGCCGAAGCCGGCGGCAAGTCCTTGCCGTCTTCGCTGTCCTCGCACTACGCGGCGCTGCCCGCGGGCAGCGCGCACCCGATGCTGCGCGGCAGCGCCAAGGCGCAGGCGCCGTGGACGCTGCATCTGCCCGACGGCAGCCGCTTCCGGGTCGAGCTTGCCGGCCAGACCCTGCACGCGAACGGCGATGTCACCTATGCCGGGACCGTCGAACGCGCCGGTGCCCTGTATCCGGTCATGATGACGGTGGGGCCGGAGGCCAGCTTCGGCACCTGGCGCACGCCGCTCGGCGAGTACCGCTTCGAATCGCGCGGCGCCGAGGGCTGGCTGCTGGAGGTCCATCATCGCGGCCTGGCCCTGGAACCGGCGGACACGCATGCGGTGGGCAGCGCCGGCCGCACCATGGCCCCGAGCGGCAGCGCCGCGGCGAAAGCCGGGGAAACGGTCATCGATGTGCTGTTCGTGTTTTCGGCGAACTTCGCGGCGCGCTACCCCGGCAGCGCCGCCCAGACCCGCGTCAACCACCTGGTGGCATTGGCCAACCAGGCGCTGGCGGACAGTGCGGTGTCGCTGGTGCTGCGGCTGGTCGGGGCCGAGGCCACCGCCTATCCGGATTCGGCCGGCGGCAACGGCCCGGCGGTCCAGGCACTGGCCTCGACGCTGGCCGGGCAGTCCGACGATTTCCCGGGCCTGCGCCAGCGCCGCAGCGATCTGGGCGCGGACCTGGTCACGCTGGTCTGGCCGCACGAGATCGAGACGCGCGGCAGCTGCGGCGTCGCCTTCTTCCCCGACGGGCGGCCCGAGCTCGGCGTCAACGTGGTCAGCGACGGCTTCGACTCCTGGTCGCTGTGCGCCGACGACGTGTATGCGCACGAGGTCGGCCACAACCTGGGCGCCGAGCACCAGAACGGTTCCAACTCGGGCGAAGCCGGCTTCGGTACGCCCTTCATTTTGCCGGGCCGGCTGCACACGGTGATGGGTTCATTCGGCAGCGGCCACCCGGACCGCTACCTGGGCCTGTCGCGCTTCTCCAATCCCGACAGGCGGTGCGGCGGTGTGCCCTGCGGCGTACCCGACCTGCACGACAACGCGCGCCGGCTGCGCCAGAACATGGCGGCCGTCGCCGCCTATGCACCGCAACGCTCCGTCGCGGTGGTGGCGGCGCCGCCGCCGCACGACCCGGACGTCGATGGCGACGGCGTGCCCGAAAGCCAGGACGCATTTCCGCACGACCCGCGCTGGCATGCCGACCGCGACGGCGACGGCGTCGCCGACCCGGTCGATGCCTTTCCCGACGATCCATCCGAGTGGGCCGACACCGACGGCGATGGCGTCGGCGACAACGCCGACCCGGACGACGATGGCGACGGCATCGCCGACGCCCAGGATGCGTTCCCGCTCGATCCCTCCGAGCACGTGGACAGCGACGGCGACCGCGTGGGCGACAACGCCGATGCCTTTCCGTTGGACCGCCGCGAATGGCGCGACAGCGACGGCGACGGGATCGGCGACAACGCCGAGCCGGATGCCGACGACGACGGCGTACCGGACTTCGCCACGCCTGCGACCCTGGCCGACGTCGACCTGCTGGTGATCAGCGCCGGCACCGATCGCGTGCTGCGCCTGGACGGCGCCAGCGGCCTGTACGGCGGCGTGGAGATCGCCGATGCCCACGTGCCGCAGGCGCTGGGCCCGCAGTCGGCGATCGACTGGAACCCGCACGACAAGCGGCTGTACGCGCTGGTCGGCGGTGGCGTACGCCGCTACGACCGCGCCGGTCCGACACCGGAAGGCATCCTCATCCACCCGACCCTGCTCGGGCCGCTGCCGGGCCTGCAGTCGAGTTTCCCGTCCGGGCTCGCCGTTGCCGCCGATGGCACCCTTGTGATCGCCGACGAGCACTTCCGCGTGCTGGCGATGCACGATGCGATCACCGGTGAGCTGAAGGCCGGCGGCGTGCCCGCCTGGATTCCCCGATTCAACGGCGTGTTGCGCGATGTGGCGGTCTCCGGCGAACGCGCCTGGGCGCTGGAACGCGACGGCATGATCACCGAAGCGGACATCGCCGGTGCCAGGCCGCTTCGATCCGACCGGCCGGTGCCGACCGGCTTCGACAATCCATGGAATGCGGCCGACATCGAGGTCACGCCCGACGGCAGCGCGCTGCTGATCGCCGACCCGGGTTCCGGGACGGTGCTGCGGGTCGCGGTCGAGCGGCTCGATCACGCAACGATTTTCATCGCGGCCGGCAGCGGCGGGCTGGACGGCCCGGCCGGACTGGCCTTCGGGCCCGACGGCCACCTGTACGTGAGCAGCATCGGCAGCGACCAGGTGCTGCGCTACGACGGGACTACCGGCGCCTTCATCGACGTGTTCTCGAAAACGCCGCCGGGCGTGCTCGAGCAGCCGCGCGACCTGCGGTTCGTACCCAAGGTGCGCGACCGCTATCCGCGCGATGCGCAGCGCCGGTTCCGGCCGGTACCGGGCAATTGGTACAACCCGGCGCGCTCCGGCCACGGGCTGGAACTGCAGCGCTCGGGCGATCGCATCGGCCTGCTCTGGTACACCTACCTGGACGACGGCACGCCCACCTGGTACCTGGCGCCGGCTCGGCCGCTGGTCGACGATGTCTGGAGCGCGCCGCTGCTGCGCTTCACCTGGGACGGCGTGCGCGCAACCGGCGTGGAGGTCGGCAGTGTCAGCCTGCGCTTCGCCGACGAGCGGCACGCCGACTTCAGCTGGACCCTGCCCGGAAGCAGCGGCCAGGAGCCGATCCAGCTGCTGCTGGCCGGCACCACCTCGGAGTCGCAGTTCCCGACCGCGGCCTGGTATCCACCGGCCGAGTCCGGTTGGGGCCTGTCGGTCGGGCGCCAGGGCGAGGTCGCCTTCGCCGTGGCCTTCGTCTACGACCAGGCCGGCGAGCCAACCTGGGTGGCCGGCGCCAGTGCCGCATCGCCCACCCGTATGGTGATGCCGGTTTCGGTGTTCGCCGGGCCCGACCGCTGCCCGGGCTGCACCGGCCCGCGCAATGCCGAGCCCAGTCCGGCCGGTGAACTGGTGTTCGAGATCCTCGGCGAGGCCGATGCCGTGGTCGATGCCGACTTCACCGCACCGGGCCTGTCGTGGCAGCGCAGCGGTTCTGCACAGGTTCCGCTGACCGACGTGCCGACCCGGCCCAACGACGATCCGCTGCCCTAGCGCGCCCTGCAGTCGCTGGCGCACAGGCTCCAATGGCCGGCCGCTGCCGCGTGCGGCGTTGCACTGACGGCGTGGCTGTTCCATCCGGGCCTGATGTCGGTCGACTCGATGCATTGTCGGCCTCGGCTTTCGCCAACGCCCTGCCGCTGTGGCTGATCGCCGGGTCGGCGGAATTCCGGTACCTGCTGTGGACGGTGCTGGCCGCGGGCCTGGCCTGGCTGTTCGGCCTGACGGCGCCCCTCGCGACCCTGGAGTCGATCCCGGACCATGCTTGATCGCTTCATCCGCACAAAGCGATATATGGCGGCTATACTCGGCCGCGAACGTCCGCCACCTGCGCCTCATGATCCCGATCAGCTTCGAGTTCTTCCCGCCCAAGACCGACGAGCAACGCGCCCAGCTCGAGCGGGCGGTGCCGCAGCTGAAGGCGCGTGCGCCCGAGTACGTGTCGGTGACCTTCGGCGCCGGCGGCTCGACCCTCTCCTACACCCCTGAAACCGTGCGCCGGCTGCGCGAGGTGCATGGCCTGGACACCGCGCCGCACATCTCCTGCATGGGCGGCACGCGCTCCGAGATCGCCGGGCTGCTGGACCGGTACCTGGAGATGGGCGTCGAGCGCATCGTCGCGCTGCGCGGCGACCTGCCCTCGGGCATGGCGGCGGCCGGCGACTTCCGCTATGCCAACGAGCTGGTCGCCTTCATCCGCGAGCGCCACGAGGCCGCCTTCGCGATCGAGGTCGCCTGCTACCCGGAAACCCATCCGCAGTGCCGCGACGCCCAGAGCGACCTGATCAACTTCCAGCGCAAGGTCGAGGCCGGCGCCACCGGTGCGATCACGCAGTACTTCTTCAATCCCGACGCCTACTTCCGCTTCGTCGAGGACGCACGCGGGGCCGGCATCGACGTGCCGATCGTGCCCGGCATCATGCCGATCTCCAACTTCTCGCAGCTGCGCCGCTTCTCGGAGCTTTGCGGGGCCGAGATCCCGCGCTGGATCGCCACCCGCATGGCCGGCTACGGCGACGACGTGCAGTCGATCCGCGCGTTCGGCGCCGACGTGGTCGCGGCGATGTGCAAGCGCCTGGTGGAGGGCGGCGCCCCGGGGCTGCACCTGTACACGCTCAACCGCGCGCGCACGACGCTGGCCCTGCTCGACCGGCTGCAGGGGTGATCGCGCCTGAGCGCGAAATGAACCCGCGCTCGAACCCACACGCGCTCATGACACCGGCCGGGCGCGAACGCGCGACAATGCCCGAATGCGTATGTGCACTGCCTTTGCGCTGGTCGTGCTGGTCGCTGCCCCCCCGGCGGCCGAGGCGGCCGGTGTCCGGCGTTGCCTGAGCCGCGACGGGGTCATGATCTATACCGACAAGCGCTGCGAGTACTTCCAGGCGCAGGAGCTGCCCTCGCGCTCGCGTCCGGGCGGATCGGCCGCTGCGGCCGGGCCGCGGCTTTCGGGCAACGCATTCGGAACGCAGGGACCGGCGGGCTCGGCACGCCCCTTGCCGGCCGGTTGTCCGGCCAGGACCGCCCGGGGCCTGCCCGGGCACATCGACTTTGCCCACGGGTTGCGCGACGTCAACCGGCTCGCCGCGCTGTACCACTGGCCGGGCCTGTCGGGTGCCGCAGCGGGTCCGATCCTGGCCCAGCTGCAACGGGTCGTGGATGCGCAGGTCCTGCGCGTGGAGTTCGAGCGACCCGGCCAGGCGGACGGCTACGGCTACTCGACCGCCTATGGGCCGGCGTTCGCACGGCCCCGGGTCAAGCCGCTGCTGCGGGTGGAGTTCGGACTCGACGCCGGGCCCGGCCTGCAGACCCTGCACTTCGACCTGGTACGCCACGCCGGCTGCGTGTGGCTCGCCAACCTGCGCTGATCCGTTTGCACCGGGCCTGCGCCGCCCGATAATGCGCCGTCATCCAAAGGTCCGGCGCCCCATGTCGCAGATCTATCCGGAAACCATCTGGCACAACGGCGCACTCAAGCCCTGGGCCGAGGCCACCACCCACGTGATGGCACAGGCGATCCACTACGGCTCCTCGGTATTCGAGGGGATCCGCAGCTACGAGTCGCCGGACGGAGCGGTGATCTTCCGGCTCCAGGACCATCTGGTGCGCCTGATGGGCTCGGCGAAGATCTACGATCTGGACATGCCCTACGGTCCGGCCGAACTGGCGCAAGCTTGCCGCGATGTCCTGCGTGCCAACGGCCTGGACGCCGCCTACCTGCGCCCGGTCGCCTTCCGCGGCCTGGGCGAATTCGGCATGGCCGCCGAGGCGCCGACCGAGGTCGCGGTGGGTGCCTGGCCGTGGGGGCCGTACCTGGGCGCGGACGCGCCCGAAAGCGGCGTCGATGCCTGCGTGTCGAGCTGGCAGCGGGTGGCCCCCAACACCGTGCCCGCCGGCGCCAAGGCGGGCGGCAACTACCTGTCGGGCCAGCTGATCGCGCGCGAGGCGCGGCGACTGGGCTATGCCGAGGGCATCGCGCTGGCGTCCACCGGGCTGCTCAGCGAAGGCGCCGGGGAGAATCTGTTCCTGGTCATCGACGGCGCACTGCACACGCCCCCGGCCGGCGCGGGCATCCTGGCCGGCATTACCCGCCAGACCGTGTGCACGCTGGCGCGCGAGGCCGGCATCGACTGCATCGAGCGGGAACTGCCGCGCGAGTACCTGTACCTGGCCGAGGAGGTGTTCATGTGCGGCACCGCTGCCGAGGTCACGCCGCTGCGCTCGATCGACGGCAAGCCGGTCGGCGCAGGCCGCCCCGGTCCGGTGACGCGCCGGATCCAGGACCTGTTCTTCGGCCTGTTCGACGGCCGCACACCGGACCGCCACGGCTGGCTCACGCCGGTGAGCTGAGCGCCACCGACCCCGCGCTGCCGCAACACCCGCTGTGCCTCGCCCGTAGGAGCGGCCGTCGGCCGCGATCGGACGCAGCGCAAGCCCCAGACTGCCCCAAGCCGAGTGCCGCGGTCCGGGCGCATCGCTTGCGCCCAGAGTCATTCGCAGATCGATCGCGGTCATGCGCCGCTCCCACGCGGGAACTAGGACCGTGTCGTACCGGGGATCGCCGGCAACGCCGGCTCCTACAGGGCGACGACGATACGAAACGAAAGCGGGAGGACCGCGGGGCGGGGACGGTTTCCGGGGGCGTACGCGCCAGGGATGGCGCGTCCGCAGCCTACAGGGATGTACTCGCGGCGGCCCCGGAA
>DASRZM010000055.1:0-34824 GCA_035686365.1 Lysobacteraceae bacterium
CGCTCCGGCGCCGGCCGGCGATGCCCGTTGCCTGGTCGAGGCGGCGCGCGCGCAGGTCGGCGTGACGCTGCACTACGACCCCGCGTACCGGAGCATCCCGTATCCGGACGGCGACGTGCCGGCCGATCGCGGCGTGTGCACCGACGTGCTGGTGCGTGCCTACCGCCAGCTTGGACACGATCTGCAGGCACTCGTGCACGAGGACATGCGGGCCGCATGGGACAGCTACCCCAGGCACTGGGGCCTGTCGCGCCCGGATCCCAACATCGATCATCGCCGCGTTCCCAACCTCGCCGTGTTCCTGTCGCGCCACGCGGACGTCCTTCCCGGTGGGCCCGACGCACAGACCTACGCGGCCGGTGACATCGTCACCTGGCGCCTGGATTCGGGCGTCCCGCACATCGGCATGGTGTCGGACCGGACGGCGCCCTCGGGTACGCCGCTGGTGATCCACAACATCGGGCGCGGCACGGTCGAGGAAGACATCCTGTTCGCCTTCACGATCACCGGGCACTACCGCTACCTGCCGCCGCCTGCGCCGGGACGGTGTCCGGCTGCAGAGGGCGTCCCGGCATCGCCCCCTGGTACCGGCGCCGCCCCGGGCACGGACGGTGCCCACCGGCCGACCCGCAGTCCCGGCGCCGCATGAAGACCATCGGACTGCTCGGCGGCATGAGCTGGGAATCCACCGTGCCGTACTACCGGATCGTCAACGAAGCCGTGAAGCAGCGTCTGGGCGGGCTGCACTCGGCGCGCGTGCTGCTCTACAGCGTCGACTTCCACGAGATCGAGCAGATGCAGCAGGCCGGTCAGTGGGACCGCGCGGGCGCGGTGCTGGCCGCCGCGGCACAGACCCTGCAGACGGCCGGCGCCGATTTTCTGGTGCTGTGCACCCACACCATGCACAAGGTTGCCGATGCCATCGAGGCGGCGGTCGATATCCCGCTGCTGCACATCGCCGACGCCACCGGCGAAGCGATCCGCGCTGCAGGGCTGCACCGCGTCGGCCTGCTGGGCACCCGTTTCACGATGGAGCAGGACTTCTACCGCGGCCGGCTGCACGATCGCTTCGGCATCGAGGTGATCGTGCCCGATGAACCCGGGCGCGCGCAGGTGCACCGGATCATCTACGAGGAACTGTGCCTGGGCCGGATCCTCGAGGCATCGCGCGCACGCTGCCGCGAGATCATTGCCGGCCTGGTGGATGCCGGCGCAGAGGGCATCGTGCTGGGCTGTACCGAGATCCCGCTGCTGGTCTCGCAGCACGATTCGGCGGTTCCGCTGTTCGATACCACCGGCATCCACGCCGGCGCCGCAGCCCGGTACGCCCTCGCGCCCCGGTGATCGCGCGGAGCCCCGTGCCCGCGCAATCGAAACCGGCACGACTTCCGGCACGGTCACCGCCTGCGGACCGGCGTAGCATCGGAGTCCCGAGCCGAGGACGCCCACATGGCCGACCATCCCGCATTGAGCCGTCGCCGCCTGCTCGCCTTCGGTGCCGGTGCCGCTTCGCTGGCGCTGACGCTGCCCCGCGGCGCTGCCGCGCAGGCCTGCCTGGCGACCCCCAGACAGACCATGGGCCCGTTCTTCCCGGTCGGAGAGCACCCGGAAACCGATGTCGACCTCACCCGCCTGGCCGGCCACTCCGCGCGAGCGCAGGGCCAGATCATCCACGTCCAGGGTCGCGTCCTGGATCCGGATTGCGCACCGGTCGAAGGGGCGCTGGTCGACCTGTGGCAGGCCAATGCGCACGGCCGCTACGCGCATCCGGCCGACACCAGTAAGGCGCCGCTGGACCCGGACTTCCAGGGCTGGGGGCAGATTGCCACCGACGCCCAGGGCCGTTACTCGTTCACCACGATCAAGCCGGCGGCCTATGCGCTGGATCCGCGCGCCGATCGCCCCGTGTACCGCACGCCGCACCTGCACTTCCGCGTTGCCCGCCGCGGCTTCGTCGAATTGTCCACGCAGATGTACTTTGCCGGCGAGGCGCTCAACGAAACCGACGGCATCCTGCGCCGGATCGACGCGGCAGCACGCGAACGCGTGATCATCGCGGCGGGCCCCCAGGACGCCGGGCTCGAGGGCCCGCTGTTCCGCTTCGACATCACCGTCCAGCCCGCCTGAGGCGGACTAGTCCGCGCCGATCGTCAGCCCGTGCAGTGCCACGGCGTCGTCGTTGCCGACGGATTCGATCACCGGCACCTCCTCGACGAACGGCTTCACGCCCAGCTCCCGGTAGATCTCGCCGGGAACCACCACGCCGCCGCGCGTGAGCACCAGCGCCACCTTGCGCAGCGCGCCGATGTCCTGCAGGGGGTCGCCATCGACCAGCACCAGGTCGGCCCGGTAGCCCGGGGCGATGCGGCCACGGTCCCCATCCACGCGGGCAACCCTGGCCGCCACCGAGGTGGCGCTCTGCAGCGCCTCGGCCGGGGTCATCCCGGCCTGCACGTACAGCTCCAGTTCGCGGTGCAGCGTGAACCCGGCCAGCGCGTCGGTACCCGGCAGCACGGTGATGCCGGCCTTGTGCAGGCGGCCGACGAACTCGATCATCTTCGCGTAGCTGCGCTCGTAGCGCTCGGCCGTGGCGTCGTCGGGGATGTTCATCTCCGCGGTCCGCAACTGCCGCTGCAGCGCCAGCGGCATGTGCTCGATCACCGCCGCGTACGCCTTGGAGGTTTCGCCGGCGCGTTGGCGGATGTAGTCGAACGTGGCCAGGGTCGGGTCGACGGCCACGTCGTTGGCCTTCAACGAGGCGATGAAGTCCTGCACCGGCTGGCTGTCGAAATCCAGGCCGGCGGTCATCTCCGCCGGCAGCCGGAAGCGTTCCAGCGTACGGGTGTCGGTGGTCGGCTCGACGAAGAAGTTCAGCAGCAGCTGGTTGATGTGCTGAATCTCGTCGAAGCCGGCCTCGATCACGTCCTGGGCGCGGAGAAACGCCGGCACGTGCCCGCTCACGCGCATGCCGCGCGCGTGCGCGTAGGCCACCGTGTCCTGCAGGATCTCTTTCGGGAACGAGTTGTAGATCTTCAGCTGCGGATAGCCGTGCTGGGCGTACCAGTCGATGGCGTGCCTGGCCTCCGCCAGGTTGCCGACCACGAATCCGTTGCGCGCCGAAAACGGGCTCTCGCCCTCCAGGAACCCGGCGGTCACCACCTGCGGACCCAGCACCTGGCCGCGGTCCATGCCCTCGATCAGCTCCTGCAGCGTGGCATTGTCGTTGCCCATGTCGCGCACGGTGGTGACGCCTGCAGCCAGGTGCAGCGCGCCCTCCCACTTGCCGAACACGTGCCCGTGCATGTCGAACAGCCCCGGCAGCAGCACGCGCCCGTCGGCATCGATCTGGTGCTCGACCTGTGCGGTCGGTGACCCGGCCGGCACCACGGTGGTGATGCGCCCGCGCAGTACATAGACGTCGGAAGGCCCGCCCAGCGTGCCGGTCACGCTGTCGAATACCCGGGCGTTGCGCACCACGGTGAGCCCCTGCAGGGGCCGGAACTGCCGCTGGGCGAGGTCCGTGGTCATCTGCGACTCGGCCGCCTTCTGCAGCGTCGTGAGCTTCTCGCCGTTGCCCTCCCAGCCCTCTTCCACCGCCACCAGGTACCCGGGAATGATGAACGCGAACAATCGTGGACGGTCGCCATCGTCCCCGCCCACGGTCGCCCACGCCAGGGTCGGCGTCAGGCCCAGTCCGGTCTGTGCGACCAGCTGCACGGTCCGCGTTTCGCCGTCGCTCTCGACCTGTGCCTGTTGCAGCACGCGCTGGCGCAGTTCCCCGCCCGGCAGCAGCGGCAAACTGTTCCCTCCGCGTCGCGCGATGGCCGAGATCGCCACCGACATCGCCTGCGGCGTGCCACCCAGCGGCACGTACAGTGCCGTCCCGGCGAGGTCGGTGGAACCTTCCTCGGAGGTCGACTTCCACTGCGCCCGATTGCCCTGGCGCCGGAACGACTCGTCCACCGGCGCGCCGAAGGTCGTGGTGCCGGTGACGCGATACTCGGCGTAGGTCCCGTCCGGCCGCAGGCGGTATTCCTCCTCCAGCTCCGGACCGCGGCCGTTGTCCTTGAAGATATAGCGCACCCGGGTACTGCCATCGTCCCGGTGCTCCACGACCTGCTCGCCCGCCTGCTTGCCGCCGTCGACCAGCACGACGTAGCGCAGGGTTTCAGCGGCGGCGGCGTCCCCACCGGCAGCCAGGGCAAGGAGTACCGGAAGCGTGAGTGCGCGAGCGTTCATGGATTGCCCTTGTGGCCAGGAGGGAGGGTGTCGTGATCCGGTGTGGACGCGATGCACGCGAGCCGCATGCGCGGACCTTCCTGCACGGTCGTCCTTACCGGCGCCGAGCATAACCGGCGCGGCTTGGGCCGCACGTGCCGATGGACACAGCAGAGAAAGACTCTCGAGTTCGCCGCACTGCGCAAGGCCGCCGCATGGCGCAGCAAACCCACGGCGCCGGCAGGGACGGCCACGACCGGGCCGCCCGCTGGCGCGGGCGCCCGAATCAGCGGATCAGTGCACCGTCCCAGCCGTGCGCCCGGCGCCGGTCCCTGCCTTCGCGGCGCTGCTGCCTGCCTTCGAAGCGGAACTCGTCGCGGCGGTCGTTGCGCTGGCGCCGGTCTTGCCCGCTGCGACGCTCGGGTCCGAGGTAGGGCGCAGGTTCGTGGTGCGGTCTGTACATTGCCGGTCTCCCCGCAGGACGGCCGATGGCCCGAGCAGCTTAGCGCCACGGCCGCCCGGTGTCGAAGCCTCCCGCGACTCCCGCCCTTCCCCTGCCTCGCGGGACACCGGGGCGCGTCGGTGGCCCAGCGCACAGCCGGTGCACGGCGAGGCGATCCGTCCGGCAACCCCGGCGCGGTAACGCCATCGTGAAGTGCGGCTTACGGCGCCGCGTCGGCTCCGTGCCGGACCGCGGCCTGCAGCCCCAGCGCGCGCAGCACGGCGCCCTCGCGGATCCACATGATCGTGAACTCCAGGCGCGAAGTGCCGACCGCATAGTGCCCCTTGCCGTGCACGATCTTGCCGGCGCCTTCGAAGGAAACCTCCTGGATCTGCGGCGTGATCCCGATGATCGCGGTGATGTCCTCCTCCGGTTCGAGGAAGCCGCCGAACTCCGTATCGAGCGTGGCCACGTCGGTATGGGCCTGGAACAGCAGCGACAACTCCGAATGCAGCGGCGCCAGCGTACCCGTGCGGGCACTGAGCGCGAATGTCCGCAGCAGGCTGTCGGTACTGGCGGCCAGCAGTGCGCGCGAAGGCGACCCTTGCGCTTCGTCCGTGACCGGCGCGATGGCGGCCGCCGCGATCCCGCGCAGTCGCCAGGCGTCGGACACGCGCTCGAACCGCAGCCTCACCGGTACGCGCCCGCCCTGCGCGTCCACCAGCGCCAGGCTGACGTGACCGAACGGACCCTGGAAACCGCGTCCGGTCCAGTCGATCCGCGCCTCCCGCAGGCCGGCCAGTTCGGACAGCAGCGCCAGTTCAGCGCTGTTGGTGGTGTTGCCGAACGCCTGCGCCGCGTGCGTCTGAAACAGGGCTTCGAAGTCGCCGGACCGCCAGTCGGCCATGACGTCCTCGGCGGCAGCGCCCAGCGCGCGCGTGCTCAGGTGGATGTAGGCGGCGGCCGCGGCGATGCCCAGCACGACCACCAGCGCGCCGGCCGCGAGCAGGCTCAGGATGCGGCCCTGCCGGTCGCTTCCGGCGTTCATGGCTTCACCGTCTCCACCTCCAGCGCGTAGGGCCTCACCGAGAAGCCCTCGCGCACCCAGTCGATGCTGAAGACCAGGTTCGACGGCAGCGTCCGGTAGCGGCCGCGCACGTTCAGGACCCGCTCGCTGAAGTCCAGCGAGATCGCCTCGAATTCCGGCGGGTAGCGCTCGATCACCGTGAAGTCCGCCTCCGGCCCGGTGAACTGCGCGAACGCCGCGCCGAAGGTCGTCGCATCCCATTGCTGGCGGAACTCCCACGACATCAGGGCGAAGCTGTCGGCGAAATCACCCGCCAGTGCGTCATGGGCGAACACGCGCAGCAACATGGCGGTGCGCGCGGTCAGCAGCGCCTCGTCCGGCCAGGCGTCGGAAACCCCGACGGTCACGCCCGCGCGCTGGATCGATACCGCGTGCACGGCCCAAGCCCCGTCCTGGCGTCGCAAATGCACCTGCAGCGGCAGTTTCAGCTCGGGCGAATGTTCGACCACGGCCATGGACGTGGCGAAATCCCCGCTGACACTGTGTCCAGCCCAGTGCAGCGCCGCGCCCTTGCCCAGCCCCAGTTCGCTGGCCGCCCACGCGAGCGTTTCCGCATCGCCCTCGGCCAGGAATGCCGGGGTCGTGAGCGCCAGCGCCGCATCGGCCTGGCCCGCCGCCCAGGCCTCGACGAAGGCGACGGCGACCCGCTCGGGTTCGCGCGCGACCAGCCAGGCCCACGCTGCGACCGCTCCGACCAGAACGCCCAGCACCAGCACCGCAATCACGGAATGCCTCAGGAACCTGCGCATCCGGCGTCCTCTCCCGCTATCACCTGCATCACGACGCCCTCCCTCGTCAGTGCTCGCAGGCATCGTAACCGACGCAGCCACAGCGGGCCCGGGATTGGAATCCGTGCCAACGGAACGGCGCGAGTGACGTCGTCCGCAGGGCCAGATCACCGCATGCGTCATCACATCGCGCCTGTTCGCACTGTTGTAACCATGCCCGCACCTCCAGCACCCCCACCGCGAGGGCGGTCGGGTCCGGGTCCCGGGTCGCAGGTTCCACGTTCACACGGCCGGCGGCGTCGCGTCCTTCGTGAACAGCGCCAGATCCGGCACCCACGCCGGCGCCACGCGATTGGGCGCCTTGGCGGTGGACTTGTCGCCGGCCACCATCGACGCACGCTGGACCGCCTTGTGCGGGATGCGCCACAGGTCGCCGGTCGAATACCACGACACGCCCTTGCTGAACCGGGGGTGCCCGGACTTGGCGCTTTCAGGAATGTGTTGGCGATCCTGGCCGCGGGTGACGTGCAGCGGCGTCCAGCATCCCTCCCGAGCGTCGGCGGACAGGCACAGGAAGTAGTGCTCGGCGGTCACCGCCTCGTCGTCGGCTGCGGTATGGGTGGCACCGAACCTCAGCAGTTCGGCCGGATAAAGGTACAGCGCCAGACCGGGGGAATAGACCAGAGCCATCGGCCAGTTGCCTGCAGCAGCGCGCGAAGTCCGCGCCCCTCATCCTACCGCGCGGCCGCACCGGCCGGGCGATCGCGGCTGCGCCGGCCCCACACGCAGCCTCGCTGGCGGTTTCGCCGTGCTCAGCCGCCGTCCAGCGTTCCGCCGTCGGCCAGCAGCTGCTCGGCGGCCGCGGCCGGCAGCGGCCTGGAGAACAGGAATCCCTGGGCACTCGGGCAACCGGCCTGGAGCAGGTACTGCGCCTGTGCCTCGGTATCGACCCCTTCGGCGATCGTGCTCATGCCGAAGTCCCTGGCGATCTGCAGGATCGCCCGCACCAGCGACCGGTGGCGCGGATTCTCCATCATGTCGCAGACGAAGCTGCGGTCGATCTTCAGTACGTCCACCGGCAGGTTGCTCAGGTACCCCAGCGACGAGTACTGGGTGCCGAAGTCGTCCAGGTGGATCCCGATGCCGTGAGCGTGCAGCTCGTCGAGGATGCGGGTGATGCCCGTGTGTTCGCCCATGAACACGGTCTCCAGGATTTCCAGGCGCAGGTGTGCGGGCTCCACACCGGACTCGCCGAGGATCTCGAGCACCCGGTCCATCAGGCCCGGATGCAGGAACTGGCGATCGGTGAGGTTCACGCTCATCGACATCGGCGCGGCCGCCGGATGCCGGTCCCGCCATCCGCGCAGCTGGCAGCACGCCTCGCGCAGCACGAACCAGCCGATCGGAACCGTCAGGCCGGTTTCCTCTGCCAACGGGATGAATTCCTCGGGCAGCAGCAAGCCGTGCCCGGGGTGCCGCCAGCGCACGAGCGCCTCGAAGCCCGCCAGTCGACGCGAGTCCAGTTCCACGATCGGCTGGTAGTGGACCGTGAACTCCCGGTTGTCGATGGCGCGCCGCAGCTCGGTCTCGCGCGTCAGGCGCGCACGCGCGCGGTCGTGCATGGTCTGGTCGAACAGCACCGAGCAGCCTCGCCCCAGCCCCTTGGCCTGGTACATGGCGGTGTCGGCATCGCGCAGCACCGCTTCGGTGTCCCTGTAGCTCGCGCGACCGGTGACGATGCCGATGCTGGCATTGGTGTAGATCTCCTGCCCGCGCAGATCGAAGGGCTGCGCCAGCGCCGTGAGTACCTGCCGCGCGGCCTCCAGTGCGCGGCCCAGGCTGTCCTCGCCGGTGACCAGGATGGTGAATTCGTCGCCGCCATGGCGCGCCACGATCTCGCCGGCCGCCATGCAGCGATCCAGGCGGCCGGCCACATCGACCAGCAGTTCATCGCCGGTCACGTGGCCGAGGCTGTCGTTGACGACCTTGAACTCGTCCAGGTCCACGAACAGCACTGCATAGCTGGGGCCACCCTCGCGCCGGGCATGGATCGCTTCCTCGAGCCGCTGGATGAACAGCCTCCGGTTGGGCAATCCGGTGAGCGGGTCGTGGGTCGCGGCGTGCCGGAGCCGGTCGCGCGCGATGCGCTGCTCGGTGATGTCCACGAAGGTGCCTTCGAAGCACTGCGGCTGGCCGGCCCCGTCGCGGATCAGGCGGGCGTTGAGCGCGACCCAGATCGCGTCACCGTCCTTGCGGCGCACTTCCAGTTCGAACCGGTCCACCTGCTCCTTGCGCATCAGCAGTACGAGCACTTGCTGGCGCGCCTCGGAGCGGACGACGTAGTCGGCGACGACGCCGCCGCGCTGCATCAGTTCCTGCGCCGAATCGAAGCCCAGGATCCGCGCCATCGAAGGATTGGCCGCCAGGAACCGGCCTTCGAGCGAGGCCCGGTAGACGCCCTCGATTGCGTTCTCGAACAACGAGCGGTAGCGCTCCTCGGCTTCCCTGCGCGCGGTCACGTCCACTACGCTGCCGGCGAAGTACAGCACCTCGCCGGAATCGTTGCGGATGGACCAGCCGTTCTCGCTGATCCAGATGCGCGAGCCGTCGGGGCGGATGACCTGCGATTCGGCGTCGCTGATGCGACCGGTGGTCCGCAGTTCCTCGAGCAGCTGTTCGCGTCGCGCGGGATCGGCGTAGACCTGGGTGGCGATGTCGTTGACGCCCTCGATCATGGCCGCGACGCTGTCGTAGCCCAGGATGGTCGCCATTGCTGCATTGCCGTATATGAAATGGCCGTCCAGCGAGGTTCGGTACATGCCCTCGGTCGAGTTCTCGAAGATGGCCCGGAAGTCCTCGGGCTGGTCGGGCCCGGGCTTCCCGGGACCGCGGGCGATGTCGCCGATCGTCACGATCAGGAACCGCTCGCCGGATTCATCGATGATTTCGCCACGCAGCGAACCCCTGCGGATCTCGCCGGCACGATTGCGAAGGCCGATGTCCCTGCGCACGGCGCGGCCGGCGCGGTGCACTCCCGCCAGCAGCCTGCGCAGCGCGACGGGCTCGGCCCACAGGCCGAGCTCGGCCGGTGAGCGTCCGATCAGGAGATCTCGCGGGTAACCGCTCGCGCGCTGGAAGGCCTCGTTGACCTCGACGAAGCACCCGTCGTCGACCCGCAGCAAGGCCACTGCATGGATCGGGTCATTCAAGGCTTCGGAGGCGCGGGACACGGTCGCCCCCCTCGATGGTCGTCGGCGCCGGTTGCACCAGTATAGGCATTTCCAGGCTGGGCCACGGCCGGTGGCACAGGCCGCTTCGTCCGGATTCCAAGCAGTGCGCGCGCGGCTGCGCCGCGCGACCCCTCCCCGGCCCTCCCCTTCGCTGCGCGAAAGGGAGGGAGTTGTGCGCCGGTGCGCCCCGATCGACGCGGCAGCTGCACTTCTCCTCCCCTTGCGCGCCGAAGGCGCGGAGGGGGAGGTCGGGAGGGGGTTGGGTGCGAAGCACATGCCCCATGCCGTACGCTCGGGCCGGACCGCCGCGCTGGAATGGACCCGGCATGCGTGTACTGCTGCAGATCGCAGGTGCCCTGGTGCTCGCCTACGCGGCATACCTGCTGCTGCTGTACGTGGGACAGCGCTCCATGATGTTCCCGGGCGCGGGCATGGCCGCGCGTCAGAACGCTTTCCAGCTCCCGCACGGCGCCGAGGCGATCTCGATCCCGGCCAGCTTCGGGACCGTCTCGGCCATCTTGCTGCGCGCGCCCGATGCGAAACCCGCGCCGGCACTGCTGTACTTCCACGGCAACGCCGAATTCGCGGCGCAGAACACCGCGCTGCTGCAGCCGCTGACCGCCCTGCCCCTGCACGTACTGATCGTGGAATACCCCGGCTATGCCGGCAGCGACGGCGTCACCGGCCGGGACACGCTGGGCGAAGCGGCCCTGCTGGCCTACGACTGGCTGACGCGGCGCCCCGAAGTGGACCGTTCGCGGATCGTCGCGATGGGGCGCTCCATCGGCGCCGGCCCGGCGGTGGAACTCGCTGTCGCGCGCCCGGTAGCCGCCCTGGTGCTGCTGTCGGCGTTCTCGTCGATCGACGCCTTCGCGCACGGCATGGGCGCGCCGGCGTTCCTGATCCGCGACCGCTACGACAACCGCCCGGTACTGCGCGGGTATTCGCGGCCGCTGCTGCTCTTCCATGGCCGCCGCGACCGGATCATCCCCTACGCGCATTCGCTGGCGCTGGCGCAGGCTGCGCCCGACGCCCGCATGGTGACACTGGAGTGCGGGCACAACGACTGCCCGTACTTCGACCCGGCATTCGTGGGCGCGCTCGAGGCGTTCCTGCGCGATGCCGCGATCCTGCCGCCAGACTAGTGCCGTCGCGCGCGGCTGCGCCGCGCGACCCCTCCCCGACCCTCCCCTTCGCTGCGCGAAAGGGAGGGAGGTCACCGCCTTGTCTCCTCCCCTTGCGCGCCAAAGGCGCGGAGGGGGAGGCCGGGAGGGGGTTGCGTGCGGAGCGGCCGGTACAATGACCCCATGCCCTTGATGACCCTGCAGAACGTCGACTACGGCGTCGGCGGCCCGTTGCTGCTCGACGGCGTCGAGCTGTCCATCGACGCCGGCGAGCGCATCGCGCTGGTCGGGCGCAACGGCGCCGGCAAATCGACGCTGCTGCGGCTGCTCGCCGGCCACATCCAGCCCGACGACGGCACCATCCGTCGCCAGTCCGGGCTGCGCGTGGCGATGCTGGCGCAGGAGGTGCCCGACGCCGCCGAAGGCGACGTATTCGACGTGGTTGCCGCCGGGCTGGAGGGGATCGGCCGCGACCTGGCCGAGTACCACCGGCTCAGCCACACCGTCCCGGTGGACACGGCGGCCCTGGCGGTCGTCCAGGCACGCATCGAGGCCGTGCACGGCTGGTCGCTGCAGCAGCGGGTGGAGCAGACCCTGAGCCGTCTCGGGCTCGACGGCGAGCTGCGCTTCGGCGAACTCTCGGGCGGCTTCAAACGCCGCGCACTGCTGGCGCGCGCGCTGGTGTGCGCGCCCGACCTGCTGCTGCTGGACGAGCCGACCAACCATCTGGACATCGAGTCGATCCAGTGGCTCGAAGGCTTTCTTGCCGCCTGGTCGGGCGCGCTGGTGTTCGTGACCCACGACCGCCGCTTCCTGCGCGCGCTTGCCACGCGCATCCTCGACATCGACCGCGGCGTGCTGCGCTCGTGGTCCGGCGACTGGGACGACTACCTGCGCCGGCGCGACGAGCGGCTGCACGCACAGGCCCAGGAGGACTCACGTCTGGACCGGATGCTGGTCCAGGAGGAAGCCTGGATCCGCCAGGGCATCAAGGCCCGGCGCACGCGCGACGAGGGCCGCGTGCGCCGCCTGGAGGCGATGCGGCGCGAACGTGCGGCACGGCGCCAGGCACCCGGTTCCGTGCGCATGGGCCTGGCCGGCGCGGAAGCCTCCGGACGCAAGGTCATCGAGGCCCGCGACCTGTGCTTCGCCTGGGAGGGCCAGCCGATTGTGCACGGGTTCTCCACCACCATCCTGCGCGGCGATCGCATCGGACTGATCGGCCGCAACGGCAGCGGCAAGAGCACGCTGATCCGACTGCTGCTGGGCGAGCTGCCACCGGACTCGGGCAGCGTCGAGCACGGCAGCAATCTGCAGGTCGCCTTCTTCGACCAGCACCGCAGCGCCCTGCGCGAGGACTGGAACGCGCTGGACAACGTGTCCGAGGGCCTGGAGTACATCGAGGTCGGCGGCCGCCGCAAGCACGTGCTCGGCTACCTGCAGGAATTCCTGTTCACACCCGAGCGCGCCCGCGCGCCGATCACGCGCCTGTCCGGCGGCGAGCGTAACCGGTTGCTGCTGGCCCGGCTGTTCACGCGTGGGTTCAACCTGCTGGTGATGGACGAGCCCACCAACGACCTGGACCTGGAGACGCTGGAACTGCTGCAGGAACTGCTGGCCGACTACGCCGGCACCCTGCTGCTGGTCAGCCACGACCGCGAGTTCCTCGACAACGTGGTGACCTCCACGCTGGTGATGGAGGGCGACGGGCGCGTGGGCGAGTACGTGGGCGGCTACAGCGACTGGCTCCGCCAGCGGCCGGCCACTGCCGAGCCGGTCGCGGTGCACGGCGCCGCGCAGCCGGCGGAGACGCCAGCCGCATCAGCGAAGCCGGCCCCGGCACGACGCAGGCTCAGCTACAAGCACGCGCGCGAACTCGAACAGCTGCCGACCCGGATCGAGCAGCTCGAGCACCGGCTGGCCGAGCTGGGCAAAGCCTTCAGCGACCCGGATTTCCATACCCGCGAGGGCGCCGCCGTGGCTGCGCACGCCTCCGAGATGTCTGCCGTGCAGGCCGAGCTCGAAGCCGCATATGCCCGCTGGGAAGCCCTGGAGTCCGAAGCCACCGGCTGACCGAACCCCAGCTTCCGTCCTACCGCCCCCGCGGTCGCCGACACTCAATCGCCGTGCTTCGGCTCGTCGCTGCACGACCAGCCCAGGAAGACCCAACGCCCACCCTGGCGGACCATCGTGTCGCTGCATCGCCCATGGGTGGTGTCGTTCTTGCCTTCGGCGTTCTTGCTCGCCACCGAGTAGTGGTAGTGCGCCAGCGCGGTGTCACCGACAACGGCGATTGCGTGCGGGGCAAGGTCGTACATCACCATGCTGCCGACGCTCTGCTGGTGCTTGTTCCATCGCGAAATGCTCGACTTGCCGCGCGGCGCCGGGTAATCCATACCCCACGCCGACACCGCATCGTGCGTGTCGTCCTCGATCCAGCTCCCGTCCTTCTGCAGATCCTTCTCCCATGTCGCAGCAACGGCCTTCCACACTGCCGTCTGTTCGGGCGACCAGCTCTGCGCATGTACCGGCGCGAGGACGGCCAGCAGTGCCAACATGCCGCACAGCCGCCAAATGGACTTGGATTTCATTGTTCTTCTCCTGCTGCAATGCCCCTGCACCGACCAGTATGCGCCGATTCCGGGGGTTGCGCGCACCTCCGGCACTGGCGGGAAACTCCGGTCCCTGCAAGCGGCAAGCGCGAACAGGCCCCCTCCGGATCGACCGTGCCGACACCCGGCCCGCCCTTTCCGCAGTACAGTGGAGCGGCACAGCAACGGGCCCAAGCAATGGCTGCCAGGACTCCCGACAACCGCAGGCTCGACGCCATCGTGGCCGAGGCCCGGCGCAACGCCGACGCGCGCCAGCAAGGCTACCGCGAGCGCGCGCTGAAAATGTATCCGTGGATCTGCGGCCGCTGCGGTCGCGAGTTCACGCGCGCCAACCTGCACGAGCTGACCGTCCACCACCGCAACCACAACCACGACGACAACCCGGAGGACGGCTCGAACTGGGAGTTGCTGTGCCTGTATTGCCACGACAACGAACACCAGCGCCAGGTGGAACTGGGCAACTCCATGGACCTGGACGATACGGCGGCGCCCGCCACCTCCAGTCCGTTCGCAGGGCTGGCAGGACTGCTGAAGAAGTAGATCGGTCCCGTCCACCCGCGCCGGCTGGGGAAGGTCCGATCCAGTCCATCCTGGACCCGATCAGACTCGCCGGGTCCGGCACAGGTCCGGACCCGGCTCCGCCGGATCGAGCACCTGCGTGCTCGATCCGCGAGTGCGCCATCCAGGGCGCGCGAGCCTCTGAACGGGTTCTCAGGTTCCCTAGCGCACGTAGCTGGCGCCGTTGATGTCGATGCAGGTCCCGGTGGCGCTGGCGCAGGCGCCGCTGGCCAGGAACGCGCACACCGCGGCGATTTCCTCCGCAGTGGCCACGCGACCGATCGGGATCTCGCGCGCCGCCGCGGCCATCGCCGCAGCCTCCTGTCGCGCCATTTCGGTGTCGATCCAGCCCGGCGCCAGCGCGTAGGCCAGCACGCCATCCTTGCCGTAGGCGCGCGCGATCGTCCTGGTCAGCGCCAGCACCCCGCCCTTGGAGGCCGCGTACGCAGCGTGGTCCGCATCGTCGCCACGATGACCGGCGCGGCTGCCGATGTTGACCAGGCAGCCGCCGCCGCGGCCGGCAAAAGCCAGCACGGCGGCACGACACAGGTCCGCCACCGCCTGCAGGTTGACCTGCAGCGTGTCGGCCCAGGCGGCGTGCCAGTCGCGATCGCTGGCGGCCAGGGCGCTGGCGCGATAGATGCCGGCATTGTTCACCAGTACGTCCAGCCGCCCGCCGGCGAGGACATCGGCCTGGGCGAACAGCGCGGCGCCGGCGCCCGGCTGCGAAAGGTCGGCCGCCACCACGCCCAGCGCCCGGGCGCCGAGCGCCGCCGCCACCTCGCGGGCCCGGTCGGTCGCCGTGTTGGCATGCAGCACCACTTCGGCGCCCTGCTCCGCGAACAGGCGCGCCGTCGCCAGCCCCACGCCCCGGCCGGCACCGGTGACCAGCGCGCGCCGTCCCGCAAGCGGCAGGTTCATGTCATCCACCCCGGGGTGTGCGCCCGATGCCGGCGTTGTCTCGTCCGCGTCACCGCGCCGGCTTGTAGATCGCCGCGAACGCCACGCCCACGATCACGAACTGGATCAGCCCGGTCGCCAGCCAGATCAGCGCGAGGTTCAGCGTGATCGGATACACGACAAAGGCGTCGAACGCCGCCGGCACCATCAGGAACAGCCCCATCAGCAGGCCGTAGCGCGCGCCTTCCATCACGCCGCGGCCCTCCCAGCCCTTGGTGAAGATGTAGCAGAACAGCAGCAGGTACACGGCGCTGGTGACGAACATGATCCACATCATGCTCATCATGTCCGCCTCCGGCCGCCAGATGTGCGCAAGCGCGGCGTAGGTATCGGCCAGCAGCACCTCGTGGACCAGGTAGCCCATGGCCTGCCACAGAACGTACACGACCACGAATCCCAGCCAGAACGTCTTGTTGCCCATCGCGGTACACCTCCCTGATGGATGTCCAGGTCCAGTCCACCCCCTGCGCTGCGGGATGCTACTACCGCTGCGACACGGCGGGAACCGGCACAGCCGAAGGTCCAGGCGCAGCCGGCGGCACGCGAACCGGTCCCGGACGCCAGTGGCCACAGCGGTCCGCCGGCTATGCTTGCCGCATGGCTCCGACCGAGCACCCGCATGCCCACCCTGCGCTGCGCTGGCTGTGGCTGCTGCTGGCGTGGGCGGCGCTGGCGCTGGCCGCCCTGGGCGTGCTGTTGCCGGGCCTGCCCACGACACCGTTCCTGCTGCTGGCGGCCTACGCCGCGGCGCGCGGCTCCAAGCGCTTGCACGCCTGGCTGCACGCGCATGCCGTGTTCGGTCCGATCATCGCCGACTGGGAGCGTTACGGCGCGGTCTCGCGCCGGGCCAAGCGCATTGCGGTCGCCACCATGGCCGTGTGCGCCGTGGTGATCGCGCTCACCGCGCCACGCTGGTGGATGACGGCCATTGCAGTGCTGATCATGACCTGCGTCGCCATCTGGCTGTGGCGCAGACCGGAGCCGCCCGACAGGCCGCTGCCGTGATCCGGGGCCCGGGCGTGTCGTCGAGTCCGTCCTGAACCTGATCAGAGGTTCGCTAGGGCTGCTCCGGCACCAGCTTCGCGTGGATCTCGGAGACCATCATCACGGCGGCGGACCCGTACCAGGGGTGGTACTCGGCGACCATCTCGCCGTTGACGATCACCGGGTCGGTCTCGGTCAGGCGCCGGGCCTCGTCCAGGTCGGTCACGGCGAGCACGAACAGGCCGCGCCAGCCTTCGGCGCCGTCGAACGGACCGGCCAGGGCGAGCTTTCCGTCCGCGGCCAGGCGTTCCATGTTGGCGAAATGTCCGGCGAACATCTCCTTGCGCCGGTCACCGTCGGGAACGCGGGCCGGCCCGGTCTTCAGGATCACCAGCACGTAACCGCGCATTCCACGCTCGTCGGCACCCAGGCGTTGCGCCAGCGCCGCGTCGTAGGCTGCGCCTTCCGGCGTGGATTCGGCCCGGGCGCAGCCACCGGACACGACCAGCAGGCACAGGCCGAGCAGTGCGGCGTGCGCACCCGATGCTGCGTTCATTCGACGCTCCTGTGAGGACGGAACCGCATCATCGGACAAACACAGGACCCGCGCGACCGATGTCCAGCGATGAGGCAACGGCAAAACGTAGGTCGCCACGACCGTGGCGACGGCGCTACGCTCACATGTAGGTCGCCACTACTGTGGCGACGGCGCGGGACTCCGGACCGAAAGCGTCGGCACGGTAGTGCCGACCTACGGTGGGCCCACGGACCTGCGGGTCCGGAATCGACGCCCGTTTTCCGGCGCCAATCCCGGCCCTGGTACGGTACAAAGGCGCCCATGGACCTGCCTCTCGATCCCGACGCCCTGTACGCCGCGCTGCTGCGCCGCGATCCCGCCTACGAGGGCTTCGCCTACGTCGGGGTGCGGACCACCGGGGTCTTCTGCAGGCTCTCGTGCGCCGCCCGCAAGCCGCGGCGCGACAACGTGGAATTCTTCGACAGCTGCGCGGCGGCGCAGGCGGCCGGCTTCCGGGCCTGCCTGCGCTGCCGGCCGCTCGAGCGCGGCCGCTCCGATCCACTGGTCCACCGTGTGCTGCGCCGGGTCGATGCCGAGCCCGCGCGGCGCTGGACTGGAGCGGAACTGCACGCGGCCGGTTTCGACCCGGGCAGCGTGCGCCGCGCCTTCCTGCGCGAATACGGCACCACCTTCGCGCAGGCCATGCGGGCACGCCGGCTCGGCCAGGGCATGCTGCGGCTCCAGCGCGGAACCCCGGTGGTGGATGCGCAGCTCGAAGCCGGCTACGGCTCGGCCAGTGGTTTCCGCGAGGCGGTCGCACGCCTGCTGGGCACCGCACCGGCGCAGGCGCGGACACGCGCACTGCTGGCGGCACGCTGGCTGGAAACCCCGATCGGCCCGATGCTCGCCATCGCCGGCGCGCAGGGCGTGCACCTGCTGGAGTTTTCCGACCGCACCGCACTGCCCGGCGAACTGGCGCGGCTGCAACGGCGGCTTGGTCCGGTGTGCTTCGGAGACAACGCCATGCTGGACGCGCTGGCCGTGCAGCTGACCGCGTACTTCGACGGCAGCGCGACCGGATTCGACGTTCCCCTCGCGCAGCACGGCTCCACGTTCGAGCGCACCGTATGGACTGCGCTGCAGGCCATTCCAGCCGGCTGCACCCGCAGTTACGGTGCGCTGGCCGCCCGCCTCGGCCGGCCCGGCGCGGCGCGCGCGGTGGCGCGCGCCAACGGCGCCAATCCACTCGCCATCCTGGTGCCCTGCCACCGGGTCATCGGCGCCGACGGCGCCCTGACCGGCTACGGCGGCAAGCTGTGGCGCAAGCGCTGGCTGCTGGAACACGAGCGCCGCATGGCCCGCCGCGCACACACGAACGGATCCGACGCCTCGACGGCGACCGCATGACCGACTCCACGATCCCGGTCCGTACCGCATCGCGACGACGGCAAGTCGAACCTCCGCAGGGCAGTCACTGCCGCGGCGTGGCAGCCCCCTGGACGACCGGCCTGCCGGAACCGGGGCCCCGCCGCACACGCGGCGCCCGAATCGGGTTATGGTGCGCTGCACCATCCCCTGCCCCGGGTCGCGATGTCCTTCTACCAGCTGCACGAGCTTACCCGCGCGTTCATGGCGCCGTTCGCCTACTGGGCCGAAGCCAACGCCCGCGCGTTCTCGGCCTCCGGAAGCTGGCTGTCGGCGCTGCCCGGCGCCCAGCGCGTGTCGGCCGCCAACGAGTTGTTCCACCGCATCGGCAAGGACTACGAGAAGCCGGACTTCGGCATCCACGCGGTCGAGATCGACGGCGAGGCCTGCCCGGTGGTGGAGAAGGAGGTCACGCGCACGCCGTTCTGCCGCCTGCTGCGGTTCAAGCGCTACACTGACGACGCTGAGAGCATCGGCGAGATGCGCGCCCAGCCCAGCGTGCTGGTGGTCGCGCCGCTGTCCGGGCACCACGCCACCTTGCTGCGCGACACCGTGCGTACGCTGCTGCAGGACCACAAGGTCTACGTCACCGACTGGATCGATGCGCGCATGGTCCCGCTGGCGGAGGGCGCGTTCACGCTGGAGGACTACGTCGCCACCGTCGAGGGCTTCGTCCGCACCATCGGCCATGCGGTCGGATTCGAGAACCTGCACGTGATCAGCGTGTGCCAGCCGACCGCGCCGGTGCTGGCGGCGGTCTCGCTGATGGCCGCCCGCGGCGAACCGGTACCGCGCTCACTGGTGATGATGGGCGGGCCGATCGACCCGCGCGAATCGCCCACCGCGGTCAACAACCTGGCCACGCAGAAGCCGATGTGGTGGTTCGAGGCGAACCTGATCCACCGGGTGCCGCCCAACTACCCTGGCAGCCGGCGCCGCGTCTATCCGGGCTTCCTGCAGCATGCCGGCTTCATGGCGATGAACCCGGAGCGGCACTTCATGTCGCACTGGGACTTCTACCAGGACCTGGTCAAGGGCGACCTGGACGACGCCGAGTCGCACCGCCGCTTCTACGACGAGTACAACGCTGTGCTCGACATGCCGGCCGAGTACTACCTGGACACCGTGCGTATCGTGTTCAAGGACTTCCTGCTGCCGCGCGGCCTGTGGGACGTGGCCGGCGAACGCGTGCGCCCGGAGGCGATCGCCGGCGCCGCGCTGCTGACCATCGAGGGCGAGCTCGACGACATCTCCGGCGCCGGGCAGACCCGCGCCGCGCACAAGCTGTGCACCGGCATCGATGCCGCTGCGCACGACCACTACACGGTGCCCGGCGCCGGCCACTACGGCATTTTCAGCGGCCGCCGCTGGCGCACCCAGGTGTACCCGCGCGTACGCGAATTCATCGCCCGCGCCCACCCGGGGCGCTGAGCGCGCCGGCGTCCGCTGCCGCACGGGAAGTGTTCGCCAGCGGACGGCCGCGGCCGCCCACGTCGCGCAGGCCGTTGATTCCGAACGACCGGGGACGCTGGTACGGCAATTGCTTCATGCCTGCCCAAGCGCAAGGTCCCCGACCCGCAACCCGGAATGCCGATGCCACTGAGCCACTGGATCTTCGATCTGCGTCACGGTGCCCGCACGTTGCGGCGCACGCCCGGCTTCACCGTCGTCGCGGTCACCATGCTGGCGCTGGCGATTGCCGCAACCGCCAGCCTGTTTGCCGTGGTCAGGGCGGTGCTGCTCGAGCCGCTGCCGTTCGCGCAGCCGCACCGGCTGGTCAACATCACCGGCACGGCACCGGGCTCGCAGCTGCCGGAGGAATTCGGGCTCGGGGCCGAGTTCGTCGTGCACTACCGCGAGCGCTCGCAGCTGCTGCAGGAAGTGGCGCCGTACAATTCCTTCACCCACACGCTACGCCTGGGCGACCGCGCCGAGCGCCTGCGCATGTCCATGCCCACGCACGCACTGCTGCCGATGCTCGGCGCCCAGCCGGTGCTGGGCCGCCTGAGCACCGACGCCGATGGCGACGGCGCCGTGGTCATCAGCGACCGGCTGTGGGCCGAGTGGTTCGGCCGCGAGCCGGGCGTGATCGGCCGCAGCGTGCTGGTGTTCGGCGAGCCGCGCCAGGTGGTCGGCGTGCTCGGTTCGGAGTTCCGCTTTCCCAACGACGACACGCTGCTGTGGATTCCGACCACGCTCGAGGCCGCCGACATCAACCAGGTCGGCTCCTTCCAGATGAACCTGGTCGGGCGGCTGGCGCCCGGCGCCACGCCCGATGCCGTGGCCACCGAACTGACCGCGCTGGCGCGGGAACTGCCCGGACGCTTCGGCGGCTCGGCCGCCTACGGCCGCGTGATCGAGCGATTCCAGGCGGTACTGCGGCCGCTCGAGGAGCAATTGCTCGGGCCGTTCGCGCGGCCGCTGTGGGTTCTGCTCGGCGCCGCAGGACTGGTGCTGCTGATCGCCTGCGCCAACCTGGCGAACCTGCTGCTGGTGCGCGCCGATACGCGCCACCGCGAACTGGCCGTGCGCCATGCACTCGGGGCCGGGCGCAGGCAGCTGCTGCGGCTGCAACTGGCCGAAGCGCTGCTGGTCGCGCTGATGGCCGGCGCACTGGCGGTGGTGCTGGCGTGGATGAGCCTGCCGGCGATGCTGGCACTCGCTCCACAGGGCGTGCCGCGGCTGGACCGCATCGGCATCGACGCGGCCACCCTCGGGTTCACGCTGGCCACCGCACTGCTCTCGGGCCTGCTGTGCGGCCTGCTGCCGGCGCTGCGTGGCGCCCGCCCGGACCTGGCGCGGCTGCGCGACGGCGGCCGCGGCATCGCCGGCGGGCGGCAGTGGATGCGGCACGCGCTGGTGGCCGGACAGACGGCGCTGGCGCTGGTGCTGCTGATCGGTTCCGGGCTGTTGCTGCGCAGCGTGCACGCGCTGGCGCAGGTCGATCCCGGCTTCGATCCGCGCGACGTGTTCACCTTCCAGATCGCGCCCGAGCAGGCGGCGCTGAATGACGCGGCCTCGTTCGCACGCTTCCACCTGGATTTCCTGGAACGCCTGGCTGCCCTGCCCGGCGTCGAGTCGGTGGGGCTGGTGGAGAACGCGCCGATCGACGAGGGCACGCCGGCCGCCCGCGTGCATTCGCAGCAGACGCTCGCCGCCGGCGGCGACGGCGAACTGCTGAAGTTCAACTTCACCGCCGGCGACTATTTCCGCAGCATGGGTATCGAGTTGCTGGCAGGCCGCGCGTTCACGCGCGACGACCACACGGTGGCGCCAGGCAACGTCATCGTCAGCCGTTCGGCCGCCGCGCGACTGTGGCCGGACCGCGACCCGATTGGCATGCAGCTGCAGCAGCAGCAAGGGGATTCGTCGCAGCCGCAGCCGGGGTGGCGCACCGTGGTCGGCGTGGTCGGGGATGTACGCCAGCAGGGCGTCGCGCAGGAACCCGAAGCTGCCGTCTACCTGCCCATGCTGGGGCCGACGCCCGAGACCAGCCCGGTGCTGCGCTCGCCGGCGTACGTGATCAGGACGCCGCGCGCGGAAACCATCGCCGCGGACGTGCGCGCACTGGTGCGCGAGGTCGCGCCGGAGGCGCCGATGTACCGGCAATACACGATGGAAGGATTGGTTGCCGGCTCCACACGCCGCGTCACCTTCACCCTGCTGACCCTCGGCATGGCCGCGGGCCTGGCGCTGGTGTTGGGCGCGGTCGGTCTGTACGGCGTGCTGTCCTACGTGGTGTCCGCGCGCACCCGCGAGATCGGCGTGCGCATGGCGCTCGGGGCCGAGGCCGCGCAGGTGCGCGCCATGATCGTCCGGCAGGGCGTTCAGGTGGTCGCCATCGGGGTGGGGGTCGGACTCGGCGCCGCGGCCGCGCTGACCGGCGCACTCGGCAACCTGCTGTTCGGCGTCGAGCCGCTGGACCTTGCGACCTTCGCCGCCATGGCGGCGACCATGATCGCCGTGGGCCTGCTGGCCAGCTACCTGCCGGCGCGCCGCGCGTCCCGACTGGCTCCGATGGACTCGCTGCGCCGCGAGTGAGCGCACCCGCTCGACGCAACCACCACGACGTCCCCGGGCCCCGGTCCACCCGAATCCGTTCGCCCTGAGGTATCGAACCGCCCCGATCCACCGAATCCGTTCGCCCTGAGGTATCGAAGCGCCCGATGCACCGAATCCGTTTGCCCTGAGGTGTCGAAGCGCCCGATGCACCGAATCCGTTCGCCCTGAGGTATCGAAGCGCCCCAATGCACCAAATCCGTTCGCCCTGACTTATCGAAGCGCCCCAATGCACCGAATCCGTTCGCCCTGAGGTATCGAAGGGTGAACGGATCCCCCACGCGATCCGCGCATTGCGCGGGCCCCGCGCCGCGGCGTAGTGTCGGCCGCAGGCCCCGCGGATCCCCTGCCCATGCCCAAGCGCCCACCGAAGCCGAGGCCCGCAGGCGGCCGCGGTGCCATCGCGGCCTCGGTGAAGGCCTACGCGCGCCAAGGCATCCCGCACAAGCTGATCGGTGCCTTCCTGAAGGCCAACCAGGTCGGCCACGGCTTCGACTGCCCGGGTTGCGCATTCCCCGACAAGGACGGCAAGCCGCTCATCGACAGCTGCGAGCAGGGTCACAAGGCGATCGCCTGGGAGATGACCCGCAAGCCAGTGGGCGCGGAATTCTTCGACGGCCGCACGCCGGCACAGCTGCAGGCATGCAGCGACTTCGACCTCGAGTTCCAGGGACGGCTGACCACGCCGGTGCTGTACGAGCGCGCCGCCGGCACCCTGCGCGCCATCGGCTGGGACGAGGCGCTCGCGATCGCCGCACGGGAACTGGCCGCACTGCCGCCCGCATCGGTTGCGTTCTATGCCTCTGGCCGCAGCAGCAACGAGGCCGCGTTCCTGTGGCAGCTGCTGGCGCGCAGCTACGGCAGCGCCAACCTCCCGGACTCCTCCAACTTCTGTCACGAGCCTTCAGGCTACGCCCTGAAGCACAGCATCGGCAGCGGCAAGGGCACCTGTTCGCTGGACGATTTCGAGCAGGCCGACCTGTTCATCGTGATCGGCCAGAACCCTGCCAGCAATCACCCGCGGATGATGGCGGCGCTGTACCAGGCGCGCCGGCGCGGCGCGAAGGTGCTGGCGATCAATCCGCTGGCCGAGCGCGGTTTCACGGATTTCTCCGACCCCAAGAATCTCGCGGAGCTCGTGACCGACCGCGGCATCGCGGTCGCGAACGCCATCTACCAGGTGCAGGTCGGCGGCGACCTGGCCGCATTGAAGGGCGTGATGAAGGCTCTCCTGGAAATGGAGTCAGCGGCGCCCGGCGCGGTGCTGGACCACGAGTTCATCGCCACCCACACCGAGGGCCTGGATGCCCTGCGCACGGAGCTTGCGGCCTGCGACTGGTCGAGGCTGGTCGCGCGTTCCGGCCTCACCGAGGTACAGATGCGCGAGATCGCCGCGCACTATGCCGCTGCGAAAGCCACCATGCTGACCTGGTGCATGGGCCTGACCCACCACCCGCAGTCGGTGGCCACGATCCAGCACGTGGTGAACCTGGCGCTGCTGCGCGGCAACATCGGACGGCCCGGCGCCGGCCTGGTGCCCGTGCGTGGCCATTCCAACGTGCAGGGCGACCGCACCATGGGGGCCACCTCGCAGGTGACGGCGGCCTGGCTCGACAATCTAGAGACCGCGTTCCCGGGCGTACAGGTGAGCCGCGAGCACGGCCACGACGCCGCCGGCGTGATCGAGGGTCTGCTCGATGGCAACATGCAGGCGCTGCTGTCACTGGGCGGCAACTTCGGCGTCGCCGCGCCGGATTCACCGCGCGTGCTGGCCGCGCTGGAGCGCTGCCGCTTCACGCTGCACATTGCCACCAAGCTCAACCGCACGCACTGCCACCCCGGACACGTCGGCCTGCTGCTGCCCACGCTGGGTCGCACCGACCGCGACCTGCGCTGCGGCGCCGAGCAGCACGTATCGACCGAGGATTCGATGAGCAACGTGCGCGCCTCGCGCGGATCGCAGGCGCCGATCAGCCAGGCGCAGCGCAGCGAGCCGGCGATCGTGGCGCAACTCGCGCAGGCGCTGGGCTGCGCACCGGCGGTGCCATGGCTGGCGCTGGCCGACGACTACGATGCGATCAGGGAACGCATCGAGCACTGCCAGCGCGGCATCACCGCCGGATTCGAGGACTACAACCGGCGCCTGGCCGAGCACGGCCGCTTCGTGCTGCCGAACCCGGCGGCGCAGAGGCAATGGCAAACCTCCGGCGGCAAGGCCCGCTTCATCGTCGAACCGCTGCGCGACGACACCCCGCTGGAGCTCGCCCGCCTCCGCCACGGCGAGGCCGTGCTGGCGCTGATGACCGTGCGCGCCCACGACCAGTTCAACACCACCGTCTACAGCGCAGACGACCGCTATCGCGACACCTTCGGCGATCGCCGCGTGGTGTTCGTCAACGCCGCCGACCTCGCCGCCCGCGGCCTGCGCGACGGCGACCGGGTCGATATCGAGACGCTGGTGGACGACGGCATCGAACGGCGGCTGACCGGCTACACCGCCCGCGCCTGGAACATCCCGCGCGGCTGCGCCGCCGCCTACTACCCGGAGGCCGGCGCGCTGATCGCCGCCAGCACCTTCTCCGAACACACCCGAACGCCGCTGTACAAAGAGATGCCGGTGCGCGTCAGCGCGAGCCGCCAAGGTACCGCTGAACAGGCCCACAGGTCCGCGCACCCGTAGGTCGGCACTACCGTGCCGACGCACGCCGCCGAGCCGTGGGGATCGACCTGCCATCGACGCCGCCACGCAGTGGGGACTGGCGGGGTCCCGGATGCGCTGCGCAGACCCGGCCCGGGCGGTGCCGCTACCTCGCCAGCTCGTACAGATACTCCACGAACGACATCGCGGCGCCGTCATAGCCGCGCACCTCGGGGTTTGACGATTCGATCACGTAGTACTCATCGGGCGCATGGGCGCCACTGCCGTGGCCGAGGCCGAAATGGCCCGAAGGCAGGTTCAGCGGCGGGTTGGTGAACACGAAGCCCGGATACGAGCCGGCATTGCGCGGCCACAGCAGCGGCTCGATGCCCAGCCGCCGCAGGGTGGCCAGCTGCGCCTGGATCAGCGCCGAATCCGCGGAAGTGGCGGTGGGGTCGTAGCCACCGGTGACGTTGACCTCGATGTCGCCGTAGCCGCGCGCCTGCAGGTGCGCTCGCAGCGCCGCCACCGCGGCGTCCTTGCCCATCCCCGGCACCAGCCGCAGGTCGAGCTTGGCCGCAGCCCGGTGCGGCAGGATGGTCTTGCCGCCGGGCCCGGTGTAGCCGCCCACCAGGCCCTGGATGTTCACCGTGGGCTGCGAAGCCAGCCGCTCGTTGGCGGCCTGCCAGGGCAGATCATCGATCCAGTGCCCGACGCCGTACTGCGCCTTGGCCGTGGCCTCGCTGCGCACCGCCGTGGCCGCCGCGATCATGGCCTTTTCCTCGTCGGTGATCGGCCGCGGCTGCGGATAGCCGTCGATGGTGATCGTGTTGCCGTCCTCGGAGACCAGCGTGTCCAGCGCCTTGACCAGGCGCCAGGCCGGGCTGTCCACCATGGCCTTGAGCGAAGAGTGGATGTCCTTCTCCGGCCCGCGCCCCCACTTCTCGCCGCTGGCGACCAGCTCCAGCTCCACCACGCCCTTGGCGCCCAGGCTCACCGTCACCGCACCGTCCGGCGACTGCATGGCCGAGGGCATGAACACGCCGATCGCCTTGGACAGCGCCGCCTGCACTTGCGGCTTGTAAACGAGCTGCCCGATGTTGGGCGAGCCGATCTCCTCCTCGCCCTCGGCCACCAGCACCAGGTTCACCGGCACCGGCTCGCCGGCGTCGCGCAGGGCGCGCAGCGCAGCCAGCACCGCCGACTGCGGGCCCTTCTGGTTGACCGCGCCGCGGCCCATCATCACCTTGCCCATGCCAGGCCGGTCGAGGATGCGCGCATCCAGCGGCGGCGAGCTCCACTCGGCCGGGTCGTACTGCTTCACGTCCAGCATGAAATACAGCCCGACGGTCTTCTCGGCGCCGGCGTCGAGCGTGGCGAACACGCCCGGCTTGCCGTCGGTCTGGATCACCTCCACGTGCTGGAAGCCGGCATCGCGCGCCAGCTGCGCCATGTACTGCGCGCCTTCCTGCGCGTTCAGATCCTCGGCCGCGATCGACGGCAGCGCGATCCAGTCCTGCAGGCGCTTCACGTTGGCATCGTGCTGGCGCACGAGCGCGCGTTCGATGGCTCCCATGTCGGCCGCGACGGCCGGCAGGCAGGTCACCAGCGCCAGCGCGGCAGCGCAGGCAAGCACACGGGGACGGGGAATGCGACGGGACGGGCTCATCGGGCGCTCCTGGGGTCGCTGTGTCGGTACCGCCGATCTTAGGCCATCCGCGCGCGAAAGCGTCGGCACGGTAGTGCCGACCTACGCCCCATGTAGGTCGCCACTACTGTGGCGACGACGCGCTGCCCCGCACGGCACCGTCGGCACAGTAGTGCCGACCTACCGCCGCATGTAAGTCGCCACTGCAGCGCGGGTCACCCGGTCCTTGCTTCCCATGGTCACCCTCGTCCCTTTCCTCCCGCGGTCACGCCAACGCAAAATCGATCGCCGCGCACGTGGCGGCCACCTGGGCGGCGATGCACAGCTCGGGGCTGGCGCGGGGGCTGTCGGGGTAGACCTCGGTGGTGGTGGTATAGCGCGCGCCGGTGATGCCCACGCACAGGCCCAGCTCCTTGAACGGGTACAGGATGACACCGGGCGCGACGACGTCCGAGCCGATGATCTGGCCGTTGCCGTCGGCCGGGGCGATGTGGGTGACCTTCTCTACCGCGGCGATCACCGCCTGCTGGAACTCGAGCTGCGGATTCTCGGTGTCGCCGACCGCGTAGAAGCCGTCCGGGATCTCGCCGGGCTCGTGCGGCTTGCCGTCGCGGGCGGCCAGCGCGGGACGGAACTCGGTCTCGTCGCTGTCGGTGGTCTCGTGCAGGTCGATATGCAGCACGAAGCGGTCGCGCAGCGGCGCCACCAGGCGCATCAGCGCGGCCGACTCCTGCGCCGGGCTGTCGTCGCGGAAGGAGCGGTTCGGGTCCACCGCGTCGGCGTTCCAGCGGTGGATGCGCTCGTAGCCCCAGGGGCTGACGCAGGGCGCGACCAGCAGATTGATCCGGCCGGCATAGCGGTCGGCCTCGTCCTCTGCGAAACGCAGCGCGCCGTGTACCCCGCTGGTCTCGTAGCCGTGCACGCCGCCGGTCACCAGTACGCCGGGGAGCGCGTCGTTCCAGTCGCGGCTGCGCAGGGCCAGCAGCCGATAGCTGTCGGGCGGATAGTCCAGGCGGCCGTACTCGACCACCTCGAAGCGCGGGCGCAGGCGCTCGATGACCGACAGCACGTCGGCATCGTAACTGCGCTGGCGGGTCTGGCGGGACAGCCAGGTGGCGCGTTCGGCCGGGCCCCAGGCTTGGCCGGGGGTGCCGATGGGGTAGGAAGGGACGGTCGTCATGCGGCGTGGAAGCTTCGGCGTCGGAACCGGCAATCTAGCATCGGTCGATCCGAATGTGCCCCGTCGATCCTGCCGATCCCACAGTCCCCACTTTCCCACACGCTGGACCGGCCGCCAGGGCGTGCGTAGAGTAAGCGCGTCGCGCAACACCAGCCTGATCCAGCCGGCCGGCGGCCGTGCCCTGACCGCGCGCCGGGTGCTTCCGTCCCCATGACAGGAGATCCGCGATGAAACCGTCCTTCCCCGCCCTTCCCTCCTCGGCGCTCGCAGTGTTGCTTGCGCTTCCCTGCACCGTCGCGCTCGCCAACCCTCCCGGCGATGCGGTCGCCGTCGATCCCGCGGTGCACCGCGTGCTGTTCGAGAACGAGCACGTGCGCGTGTTCGACGCACGCGCATCGCATGGCGCCACGAGCCCCATGCACAGCCATCCGCCGTTCGTTTTCATCGGCCTGGATACGGCGCGCGTGCGCCTGACGCTGCCCGATGGAAGCCAGGGGTTCGTGGACACCTATCCCGGCCAGGCGATGTGGATGGGCGAGCCGCTGCAGCATTCCTGGGAGCTGCTGTCCGGCGACCTGCACGTGATCGCCGTGGAGATCAAGTCCGCGCAGCAGGGCACGGCGCCGGCAGCCGTGGAGCGTCGCGCCGACGACTCGGTGGCCGTGGACCCCGCCGTGCACCGGGTGCTGTTCGAGAACGAGCACGTGCGCGTGCTGAAAGCGCGCGTATCGGCGGGGACGAAGAGCCCGATGCACTCGCATCCGCCCTCGGTGCTGGTGGTCGTCGACGGGGGCCGCAACCGTGTACAGATGCCCGACGGCAGCACCCAGCTCGTCGATCTCGAACCGGGGCAGGCGATCTGGATGGCCGAGGGCGCCCGTCACCAGTGGGAGATGCTGGCCGGCAGCCCGCACGGGATCATCGTGGAGCCGAAATCGGCGCATCCGCGCGGCGACGCCGACTGAGGAACCCGGCCGGGCTGAGGACACTGGCCGGGTGCGTCGGCACAGTAGTGCCGACCTACGGCGGTGAAATGCAGGTCGCCACTACTGTGGCGACGGCTCGGTGCGTGTCCCCTTCTCGGGCTCGGTGGCATGCATGCATCCGCCACGCCCGGTGCGCCGCGTGAAGACCCGCCAGATCATTCCCCGAGGGTCGCCATGTCGATGACGAACCGGTAACGCACGTCGCCTCGCTGCATGCGCTCATAGGCCTGGTTGATGTTGCGGATGTCGAGCAACTCGATATCGCAGACGATCCCGTGCCTGGCACAGAAGTCCAGCATCTCCTGGGTCTCCGGCAATCCGCCGATCAGCGAACCGACCAGCCTGCGGCGGCCGAAGATCAGCGCACCGGCATCGACAGGCGGCGTGATCGGCTCGGGCATGCCGACCAGGATGTAGGTGCCGTCGCGCCTGAGCATGGCCACGTACGGATTCAGGTCGTGGGCGACCGGCACCGTATCGAGCATGAAATCGAAGCTGCCTGCGCCGGCACGCATCTGCCCCTCGTCGGTCGAGACCACCACGTGGTGCGCCCCCTGCTTCCTGGCCTCGGCGACCTTGTCCGCGGAGCGCGTGAACACCGTGACCTCCGCACCCATCGCGCGGGCGAACTTCACGCCCATGTGGCCCAGCCCGCCCATGCCCACCACGCCGATACGCTGACCGGAGGTCAACCCGAAGTGCCTGAGCGGGGACCAGGTCGTGATGCCGGCGCACAGCAATGGCGCCGCCGCGGCCGCATCCAGCGCGTCGGGGATGCGCACGACGAAGCGGTCACTGACCACGATGCGCTCCGAGTAGCCGCCGTAGGTGCGGGTGCCGTCGTGGCGGTCCTCGCCGTTGTAGGTCAACACGAAACCGCGCTCGCAGTACTGCTCGAGCCCGTCGGCGCAGGACGCACACTCCCGGCACGAGTCGACCAGGCACCCGACGCCGACCCGGTCGCCGGGCTTGAACCTGTCCACCGCGTCGCCGACGGCACTGACCCGCCCCACGATCTCGTGACCGGGCACCACCGGATACAGCGTCATGCCCCAGTCGTCATGGACGAAATGCACATCGGTATGGCAGATGCCGCAGAACTCGATCTCGATGACGACATCGTCGGCGCGTGGCTCGCGCCGCTCGATCGAAAACGGCGCAAGGCCGGAACTCGTGGACTGCGCGGCATAGGCACGGGACTGCGGCATGACGGCGTTCCTTGGCGGGGCTTTGCGCCATGGTACGCCTCCCGTACCGGAGTTGACGGTACCCACCGTCGGAGCGTCCGGCTGCATCTTGGCGCTGGCCGGCGCCTATGCAGTGATGTTCGTGCGCCACCGCATCGGCATGCGGCTGATGGTGGTGGTGTTCCCGATCCACACCTTTTACGTGCAGGCCATCTGGGTGCTGCTGCTGTGGTTCGGCATGGATGTGTTCCTGACGCTCCCGAGCCTGCCAAAAAAAAAGCAGCGGGGCCTGGGCCCCGCCGCTTCCCGAATCGTGGCAGTGATGCTTACTGCTTGGTCGGAACAGCCGGAATATTGACCTTGTCGATTCCGTGGATGACACCGTTGCTCGAACCGATGTCGGCCGAGGTGACCACGGCGCCGTCAATGCTGACCTTGTCGTTGGCCAACTTGACCGGGGCCGCCAGGCCATTGAATGTCCTGGCCGTGTCCCACTGGCCGATCTCGGACATCAGCTTGCGGCCCTTGAGTACGTGGTAGCCCACCAGCGAAGCGAGCTCGTCCTTGTTCTCGGGTTTCAGCAGGTAGTCCAGCTTGCCGGCCGGCAGCTTGTCGAACGCGGCATCGGTCGGGGCGAAGACGGTGAAGGGGCCCGAACCGCGCAGCGTGTCGCTCATGCCGGCGCTTTCGACGGCCTTGCCGAAGGTCGTGAACGACCCGTTGGCGGCGGCGGTGTCGAGGAGATTACGGGTCGGGGATGTGTTTGTGTTGGTCATGGTGCTCATAGGATCTGATTCCTTAACAGAGTGCGATCCACGTTACCGCGTGATCGCGGGACGGCCGAAGCCGTGACCTGCCACTGGCAGGACCGGTGCTGGCTCAGTGCGGAGAGTGAAGGAAAATGCGGCGCGGCTGAGTGGCCGCTACGACGTTGCGTCGTAGTGCCGGGCCACAGTGCGCCTTCCACCGTCAACAGGATGTTATCTGGAGTGCGCTGCGCGCAGCCGCGTTCATCCTGCATTGTCGATTGCTGGAGAGCGAGGCATGGACACGGTGCCCGCCCAGGACGCCAGTATCGGGGTCAAAGTGCCTTCCGGCGGATCGCACAGCGACCGCCTCACCCTTCCGGAAAGTGACACTGGGGTACCCCCGTTCCCCCCGGTGGCAACTGCGAGGCGGATTCATGGCAATTGTCCGGCATGGAGCCGATCCCTTGCATGGCGCATGGCGCACGCGGGGCGCCTGGGCTAGCTTGGGAACCGGCAACCACCATCACGGGCAAGGTCATGGCAACGGGCACCGGCAACATCGGCGGGCCGCGCAGCGGCCGCTGGAGGATCGCGATGTGGGGCGGCGCCGCCTGCCTGCTGCTGCTGCCGCTGGTGGCGATGCAATTCACCGACGAGGTGAACTGGGACCAGGCTGATTTCCTGGTCATGGGCACCATGCTGCTGGCCGCCTGCAGCGCTTTCGAGCTGGCCGCCAGGATGAGCGCCCACTGGGCCTACCGGGCGGGCGCCGCCGTGGCGATCGTCACCGCCTTCCTGCTGGTATGGATCAACCTGGCCGTGGGCATCATCGGCACCGAAAACAACCCGGCCAACCTGATGTTCGCCGGCGTGCTAGCGATCGGGGCCATCGCTGCCGCCATCGCGCGCCTCCGGCCCCGCGCCATGGCCCGCGCCATGCTCGCGACCGCGCTGGCCCAGGCGCTGGTCGCGGCGGCCATCCTGTTCGCCGGATGGGGCGTCAAGCCCCTGGTGCTCACGGCCTTCTTCGTCGCTTCGTGGCTGCTGTCGGCCGCGCTGTTCCGGCACGCCGCCCTGGAGCGGAGTACAGCGGGCGCAGGGCCGTAAGCTTGCCCCGTGGACGAGGCCACTCACGCTTCGATTGGGCCTCGGTGAGTAGGTCGCCACTACTGTGGCGACGGCGCGATGCACCCGGGCCGATGCGTCGGCACGGTAGTGCCGACCTACGGCGGAATGTAGCGGTATACCTCGGCAATCTGGGGCTCGGGCGGGTCCGCGTGAGAGGCCACGCAGTGCGCCGTGTGCGGCCAGGCGCACCCGCTTGGTGCGCTGAACGCTCCAGCTGCGTACCCGCCGGTGCAGGTGGACGCGGTGGTGCTCGACACCTACGCCGGCATCTATCGCAACGAAGCCGATGACTTTACGGTGCACGTAACGCGCGACGGCGACCATCTGGCGATCGGCGAGGGCGGCAGCAATTCCATCCGTCTGCACCCGCTGTCGCAGGAACGGTTCCTGCCGGAATCGGAGCTGCCGCCGCTGCGCTTCGAGCGCGATGCCGACGGCACGGTGTCGTCATTCGTCGCGGAGGCACTGACACCGCTGGTCTTCGAACGCGTGCAGGTACCGTAGCGGAGCGCTGAAGGCCCTGCCATGGTGCTGAGGCAGCAAAGGCCAGGCCACGGATTCGCCGACGACACGGCGATCACCGGCGGCAGGGTAGACAGCATCTACCCCGACTGGGCACCCTGCTCCAGGAGACCCACATGTCCACGCCTGCCAAGACCCCGCTCGAGCACGTAACCGACACCCTGACGCAGCTCAAGGAGATGCGTCACCACTCCACGCACAGCGTCGAAACCCTGACGGCGCACTGGCTGTTGTTCGAGGGCGAGCTCAAGGAGCTCGAGCAGGCGGACCGTATCGAGGCGCTGATGATGCGCCAGAGCGAGTTGCACGCCGCGCTCGAGAAGCAGATCACCGCACTGGAGGAGCTGGCCCTGCAGCTGCAGCCGCCGCCGGAGGAGGCTGAGGGGGATGAGAAGAAGAAGAAGCAGTCATCGTCGCAACACTGAGCCGATTCAGGCAGCGACCTGATTGTCGGCGCATCGGCCACCTTGCTTCTTCCTTCCGGCGCTATGCTTGTCCCCCACGCAAACCCCAGCGGAGGCGAACAGCATGAACAAGGTCGTGCATTTCGAGATTCCCACCGACGACCATCCCAGGGCCAAGCGGTTCTACGGTGAGGTATTCGGCTGGCAGCTCCAGGACATGCCCGCCGGCGGCGACGTCTATACGCTGGCGATCACCTCGCCGGTGGACGAGCGGTTCCAGCACAGGGAGTCCGGCGCCATCAACGGCGGCATGTTCCAGCGGAGCCCGCAGCTGCCGGTCAGCAGCCCGGTGATCACGATCGGCGTGGACTCCATCGACGAGCACGTGCCCAGGATCGAGGCCGCCGGCGGCACCCTGGTGGTGCCCAAGGGCGAAGTGCCCGAGATGGGTTACTACGCCTACTTCAAGGACACCGAAGGCAACCTGATGGGCCTGTGGGAGAGCATGCGGGGCCAGGGCGGTCAGTAGCGGGACTCCGGGCTGAAGCGTCGGCACAGTAGTGCCGACCTACGGCGATGGAATGCAGGTCGCCACTACCGTGGCGACGGAGCGGTGCTTGTCCCCTTCTCGGGCTCGGCGGCCGGCGATCAGTGCCCTGATCGCGTCCAGCACGACCGCGCGCCGGCGCGCGTGCATGCGATCGAAGACCGAAGCCAGGCAACTGCGCAATACTCTCACTGTGTGCATGGCGGGACTCCTTCTGTCTTGGCCGACAAAAAGGAGACCACCCCGTCATGCACGCGCTGTTTTCTCGACTATCTACATCGCATGCTGTTGTACTGCAAGGTGTATTTGCGGGGAAAGCTCAGCCTCTGGCCCCTTTTCGGATGAGCGCACGTCCTAGCCTTCGAAACCGTCGTCGAACACGGGATCGAGCTCGATTTCAAAATAAAGCGTGTCGATGAATACGTTGCTGTTCAGGGTCGAATCCGTGGTCACCTGAAGTCGGAGCGTCGCGGTCAGACCCGCCCATGGGCTCAAATCCACGGTCCGGGGGACCCAGCCTCCCGTAGATGTCGACCCGCAAAGGTCGCGATTGTCAATGGGCACTGAATTCACGGTAACCGAAAGCCTGTCGAAGCTACAGACGGTTTCTTCAGATTCGATCCAGTACCAAGCCGTCAGCTTGGGAGTGTCGGCCGGGACCATCACGCTCTGTTCGATCGAGGACGTATCGGATTCAAATCCTCCGAGCCAGGCGGCCCAACTGCCACTCTGGGGTGTGACGCCCGAGGGAAGCTCCTCCGCCTGGACGATCAAGGGATAGAGCAGCAAGTCGTGGTTGGAGACCGAAGTCCAGACCGAGTTGCCGCTCTCGAAGTCGCCGTTCGGGATCGGGCTCGTGCCGCTGGACGCGAGTGGCTCGCCGCGCGTGGCGCCGGGCGCCGAAACGCACAGGACGATCAACGTCGCTATTGTATACCGGGCGTATTTCATGCCGAGTACTCGTGTAAACGGAATCAGCGTATGCCCCGAAACGCTGGCCGGTCAAGCGTGCTGGGGACTGGTGTGAACGTTGGTCCGAAATGGACCCTTCCCGGGTTGCGTACGTTGTGTGACGCGCCAGCCGGAAGCCGTCTGGGCGCGATCAGCTTTGTGCAGCGCTTCGGGTCGGCTCAGGGAAATAGGGAACGGGGGGAATTAACACTCCCGCATGGGTCTGCCGCTAGGGCGGTAGGCAGCGGGCAGGTTGACTGTGCGCTCGACCATGCCGACGAAGCGTGCGTCGCCGAGTGCGCGTTGTGAGACGTCGCGCGCCGGGATCCAGTCGTGCGTGTCGTCGCTGGCGTCGCAGAAAAATCCCCGCGTCCCCATTTTCCGGGGTCGGCGGTCATAAGACGCGGCCGCCCGGCGGCGCACGCCGTGTCGTCACGAGGGCAGAACGGCGTCACGATTTCGCGCGGCGGAATGTAGGTCGCCACTACTGTGGCGACGGCGCGAGCATCGGGGTCCGAGGAATCGGGGGTACCCCAGAGTGCCTTCCTGCGAATCGCAGGGCGACAGCCTCACCCCTGCGGAAAGTGACTCCGACCCCGTTCCCGCTGTCCATCGGAGTCAGTCGAACAGGTCGTAGACGAAATCCGCGACCAGGCCGCTGGCGATCGCCACCAGCACGACATCGTCGTCCACTTGCACCCAGCGG
Source organism: Lysobacteraceae bacterium (assembly GCA_035686365.1). Taxonomy (GTDB): domain Bacteria; phylum Pseudomonadota; class Gammaproteobacteria; order Xanthomonadales; family Xanthomonadaceae; genus DASRZM01. Next base: position 34,591 of record DASRZM010000055.1, read on the forward strand.
TGGCGCGGCGGCGGCGGCGGCAGGCCGTAGCGGTCGTGCTCGATGTAGTAGTCCTCGCGGTAGTACGGCGAGGGCAGGCGCATGCCTGGCTCAAAGACGATCGCGCGATAGTCCGTCGGCGGTGTGTAGGCGCGCGGCGGCGCATAGGTGGTGATGGCGCGGTAGCCCTGGTCGCGGTATCGCCAGTCGCCGTCGTAGTGGCGCCACTGGTCGCCGTCGTACCAGCCGTCCTTC
>DASRZM010000056.1:0-21755 GCA_035686365.1 Lysobacteraceae bacterium
CGCGCGCAGCCTGCCCCGGATGCGCGCGGAAGCCTACGCGGCCGAGGTCGCGGCCAGCGGCGGCCACTCGCACGGCGGCGGGGAGGGCGATGCCGGCAGCGCGCACGGCCACGACGAAGGCGGTGGACCCGCACAAAGCGATGCGCCGGGTAACGGCGATGGACACGACGAGGCTGCGGCCGAATCGGCGCCCGGGCACCACGATCACGACACGCCCGCTGCAGCGGCACACCACCCCCATGGGTCGGCCGACACCCGCACGCCGGTGGCCGCAGATCCGGCCTCGGCGCCCGAACTGGTGGTGCACCGGTCCCCCAGCTGTGGCTGCTGCCTGGCCTGGGTCGACCAGATGCGCGCCGCCGGCTTTCGCGTCGAAGTCCGCGAGGTCGCCGACCTGGAGGCGGTCAAGCGCAGGCTCGGCGTTCCACCGGGCGCGGCCTCATGCCATACGGCCGAGGTCGCCGGCTACTTCGTCGAAGGTCATGTCCCGGCTGCCGACATCCTGCGGTTGCTGGCCGAAAGGCCCGAGGCCCGAGGGCTGGCCGTACCCGGAATGCCACTGGGCTCGCCGGGCATGGAGGTCCCCTCCGGCATCACTCAGCCCTACGACGTGTTGTTGGTCGCAGCCGACGGCAGCACCACGACTTTCAGCCGCCACCCGTGAGCGCGCCGGAGCTGCGCTCGGAGCTGCAGTGCCCCGAATGCGGGCATCGCAGCCTGGAGACGATGCCCACGGACGCGTGTATCCATTTCCACGAGTGCCGGGGCTGCGGGGCGCTGCTGCGACCCAGACCCGGCGACTGCTGCGTGTTCTGCTCGTTCGGTACCGTTCCGTGCCCACCGGTGCAGTGCGACCGCAGCCAGCGTCAAGAAGGCTGATCGCGCACCGACAGCTGCGCCAGCACCGACGGCGATGTGGATGACGGTAAGGCAGGTGTCAGAGTACCTTTTCCTGTGGGATTGGATGGCCCCGGCGGGCATCCGGACTTTCCCGTGCATGCGCGGCGCACCAGGGTGGCTTCGCTGCCGTTTGCGGCATTCATGCGCAGCGCGCGAAGCCAGGCGGGCGTATGCTTGGCGGGAAGGTGTGATTTGGTTTTCTATCCTTGGTTGGATCGAGACGATCCCGTGTTCCGGACCGATCGGGAGAACGACATGTGCAGGCGGATTCTGTTGGGACTGTCATTCGGCGCACTGACCGCGTGCGGTGGGGGCGCGGAACCGGGTGCGGACACCGCCGCGCCCGCGGCGGAGCCGGCGAAGCCGGTATCGCGCGCAGAGGCGGTGGTCCGCACGCCCGACTACGACAGCACTGATATGAAGCTGATCGAACGGCGCTACGTCGACGGCGTGGCGCTGCGGACCGGCGACGGACCGGCAGCCCTGCTGACCGCCACCCCGATCGACGCGTGCACACGGCTCGCCGTGCTGGCCCGCGGCAGCGCCGACTTCAGCACCTTCGCCACCGCCGAAACGCCGGCGCTCGTGATCGTGCGCAACGAGGAGTACCCGCAGGGGAGCGCGCAGCTGATCGAGCCTGGCTCGTCGCTGTACCTCGCCGAAGCCATCCCGACGCTGCAGACCGACGGCGATCGACTCGTCGCGAAAGGCCAGGAAGCGGGCCACCAACCCTTTGCCGACAAGCCGTCGCTGGAGTACGACGTCGATCTCCCCTACGCGTCGATGGCCGAGTTCGATCCGCTCGCGGCCGATGCCGGGCCGGAGGCGGCCTGGCTGCGAGGGCTGGCGCAGCAGGCCGATGCCGATGGCGATGCCGAGGCGCTCGTGACGGCCACCTTCTTCGAGGACGAGAGCGACTGGAACAGCTACAGCTCGCGCGCCACCTGGTTCGACGTGCTGTCGAACTGGGACAATTTCAGCGTCATCGCTGCTGCCGGCGGCCCGGACTGCGCCACCCTGGTGGTGCAGGCGCCGGGTTTCGCCGGCGGATCGAGCAAGGCGGTCGTGCGCGCACGCGGTGCCGGCGACCAGCGCAAGGTGTTCGCCGCCGAGTCCAGCGAGGACTACGGCAGCGAGGGCAACTACGTCGTCGGTCGCGTCGAACACCCGACGCTCGGCGCCTTCCCGATCATGGATGCGCGGGCCGAGACCGTTCCGGACACCGGAATCGTGGTGATCTTCAGCGATCGGCCGATCGGTGGGGCGACGTGGGAGCAACTGGTGCAGAAGCAGCGCGCGGTGCGCGCCGTGGCCGGCGTCAGCTACGGGACCAGCTTCTCACTCAGTAACCTGGAGTTCGCCGGGCCGGGCGTGGCGGCGGAGACTGTCGGCGCCGAGAGCGTCACCAACGCGCACCTCGACGAGACCACGATCGCCGGTCTGATCAAGCAGGGCGAGCCCGGCGAGCCGAGCATCGTCGCCAACTTCCAGCTTCCGCTGAAGGCGCCGGCGCCCACGCCCTGAGCGATCCATCGCGTGCGGGCACGGGGCAGGATGCCCCGGGGCCCGCCGGGCTGCGGCAAGACCGCGCCTGCGCGGCTGCTGGTGCGCGACGCGCAGCCCGGGTTCGAGTCGATCCTTGCAACGCGTCAACGCGCCTTCAACGCCGCATACGCCCCCAACGCCGCCTCCCGACTCGCCTTCAAGTCCACGATCGGCTGTCGCGGATACCGCGGCGCCAACTCCGCCAGCCGCTCCGGCGCTGCCCACGGCGCATGGACCAGCGCCGACGGCAGCGCCTTCAACTCCGGCACCCAGCGCCGCACGTAGGCGCCGTCCGGATCGAACCGCCGCCCCTGGGTCACCGGATTGAACACCCGGAAGTACGGTGCCGCGTCCGCGCCGGTGCCTGCCGTCCACTGCCAGCCCAGCGTGTTGCTGGCGAGGTCGGCGTCCACCAGCGTGTCCCAGAACCACGCGGCGCCTTGCCGCCAGTGCATGCGCAGGTTCTTGCACAGGAAGCTCGCCACGATCATGCGCACGCGGTTGTGCATCCAGCCGCGTTCCCACAACTGGCGCATGCCGGCGTCCACCATCGGCACGCCGGTGTGGCCGCGCCGCCAGGCCTCGAGCAGCAAATCGTCCGGCTCGGCCCAGGCGAAACCCCGCATGCGCGCGTCGAAGTCCTGCGTCGTGGATTTGGGGAAGTGATGCAGCAGATGGACCCCGAACTCGCGCCAGGCCAGCTCGCGCAGGAACGCCATCGCGCCCGCGCGGTCGTCGCCCGCGGCCTGTTCGCGCACGGCCTGCAGGCACTGCCGTGGCGAGATCTCGCCGAAGTGCAGGTGCGGAGACAGCCCCGAGGTGCCGTCGCGATCGGGCCGGTCGCGATCGTCGCCGTAGCCGGCCACCGCATCGGCGAGGAAGTCCTGCAGGCGCTCGTGCGCACCGGCCTCGCCTGGCTCCCAGGCATCCCAGAACGCGCGATCCCAGCGCGGTCGCGGCCGCAGGCCGAGCGCGCGCACCGATTCGCTGCGCAGACCGGCCGGCAACGGCGGCAGCTCGCGCGGCGCGGGCGCCGGCGGCGCCAGCGTCTCCAATCCCGGTGCGAGCTTGCGCCAGAACGCCGTGAACACTCGGTACGGCCGCCCGTCGGCGGTTTTCAGCGCGGACGGCTCGCACCAGAGTCCCGCGTCGAAGTGGGTGACCGTTACACCTGCCGCACGCAGCCCGCGCTCGACCCCCGCGTCGCGCGCCCGGGCCGCCGGCTCGTGCAGCCGGTTCCAGAACGCCGCCCGCGCCCCGCAGGCCTGCGCAGATTCCCGCAACGCATCGAGACTGGGCCCGCGCACAACCACCAGCCCCGATCCCCGCTGTCGCAACGCCTCCGACAACGCAAGCAGCGACCGCTCCAACCAAGCCCGCGACGCCGCCCCCGGCACCCACGGCGCCTCCTCCTCCGGCGCATGCACGTACACCGGCACCGGCACATACCCTGCCGCCAACGCCGCCCACAGGGCCGGGTTGTCCGCCACCCGCAAATCCCGCCGGAACCAGACCAAGGCCCTCTCCAACCCGCACCTCCTCCTCTGCCCCGGGCCCTGTAAGCCCCTCTCCCTCACTAGTCGCCTGCGCTGCGCAGCGGCACGGTACTCCCTTTCTGCTCCTACGGACCGGTGCCCATGCTCGCCGGTGCAGCGGGACCGTGGCAGCTGCAGCGATGGCCGTTCCGGGGGCCCATGCAGCGGCTCATGACCTGCGTCCGTCACGGGTTTCCCGCCGACGCAGCAATCTGAACGCCGCCGGCATCAGCAGCATCGACAGCAGCGGCGCAGTGATCATGCCGCCGACCATGGGCGCGGCGATGCGCTGCATGATTTCGCTGCCGGCGCCGCTGCCGAACATGATCGGAGCCAGGCCGGCCAGAATCACCGCCACCGTCATCGCTTTGGGCCGCACCCGCAACACGGCGCCTTCCTCGATCGCAGCGTCCAGGTCCGCAGCCGTATCGTGCCCGCGCAGCCGGCGCGCATCCCAGGCGTGGCGCAGGTACAGCAGCATGACCACACCGAACTCCGCGGCCACGCCGGCCAGCGCGATGAAGCCCACCGCCGTGGCGATCGAGAACGCGTGCCCCAGCACCCACATCAGCCAGACGCCGCCGATCAGCGCGAACGGGATCGTCGCCAGTACCAGCAGCGCGTCGTCGGCGCGCCGGAAAGTCAGGTACAGCATCAGGAAGATCACCGCCAGTGCGCCCGGCACCACCAGCACGAGCCGGGCGCGGGCGCGCTGCAGGTGCTCGAACTGGCCCGACCAGCCGATCGAGTAGCCGGCTGGCAGCGCGACCTGTGCGGCGACGGCCTGCTGCATGTCGGCAACGGACGATGCAAGGTCGCGCCCGCGCACGTCGACGTAGACCCAGGTCGAGGGCCGCGCGTTCTCGCTCTTGATCATCGGCGGCCCGCCCGTCACCGAGACCGTGGCCACCGCAGCCAGTGGCACCGTGGCGCCTGCAGAGGTGACCACCGGAAGCGCCTGCAGGTCGTCCACGCTGTCGCGCAGCTCGCGCGGGTAGCGCACCGAGATCGGGAAGCGCCGAAGCCCATCGACGACCTCGCCGACCGGTGCGCCACCGACGGCGTGCGCCACCACGGCGTGCAGCGCGTCGATCGAAAGCCCGTAGCGCGCCGCCTCCAGGCGGTCGATCGCCACGTCGATGTAGCGTCCGCCCACCGCGCGATCGGCGAGCGCCGAGGTCACACCGGGCACGCCACGCACGACACCCTCGACCTCGCGCGCGATACGCTCGAGCGTCGGCAGGTCCCGGCCGGCGATCTTGATGCCGACCGGACTCTTGATGCCGGTGGACAGCATGTCCAGCCGGTTGCGGATCGGCGGTACCCACAGGTTGGCCACGCCGGGCACCCTGACCGTGCGGTCGAGTTCGGCGATCAGGTCGTTCATCTCCAGTCCCGGCCGCCATTGATCGCGCGGTTTGAGCGCGATGGTGGTCTCGATCATCGTCAGCGGCGCCGGGTCGGTGGCGGTGTCGGCGCGGCCGATCTTTCCGAACACCCGCTCGACCTCGGGCACGCTCATGATCAGCTTGTCGGTGTGCTGCAGCAGCCTGGCCGCCTCGCCCACCGAAAGGCCCGGAAGCGTGGTGGGCATGTACAGCAGGTCCCCCTCGTCCATCGGCGGCAGGAACTCGCCGCCGGTGCGCGCGTACGGGATCCAGGTCAGTGCCAGCAGCAGCAGTGCGGCGAGAAGCACCACCAGCGGCGCCCGCAGGACCCGCCGCAGGACCGGCCGGTATCCGTCGATCAGGATCCGGTTGAGCGGATTGCGCGCCTCATCGGGGATCCGGCCGCGGATCAGGTAGCCCATCAGCACCGGCACCAGCGTCACCGACAGCCCGGCGGCGGCGGCCATCGCCAGGGTCTTGGTCCAGGCCAGCGGCGAGAACAGCCGCCCTTCCTGGCCCTGCAGCGCGAATACCGGCACGAAGCTCAGGGTGATGATCAGCAGGCTCGCGAACAGTGCCGGCCCGACCTCGGTGGCAGCCTCGGTCATCAGCGTCCAGCGTGCCTCACCCTGCGGACGCGCGCCCTCGTGGGCATGGCGCCAGGCTTCGAGCTTCCTGTGCGCGTTCTCGATCATGACGATCGCGGCGTCGACCATGGCGCCCACGGCAATCGCGATACCGCCCAGCGACATGATGTTGGCGCTCACGCCCTGCCAGCGCATGACGGCGAATGCGGCCAGGATGCCCAGCGGCAGGGTCACCACCGCCACCAGCGCCGAGCGCAGGTGCAGCAGGAACAGCAGGCACACCAGCGCCACGACGGCGAACTCCTGCACCAGCTTGCTGCCGAGGTTGGCCACGGCGCGCTCGATCAGGTCGGAGCGGTCGTAGGTCGGCACGATCTCCACGCCCGCGGGCAGTCCCGCGCGCAGTTCCGCGATCCGGGCCTTCACCGCCCGGATCACCGCCAGCGCGTTCTCCCCCTGGCGCATCACGACGATGCCGCCCACCACCTCGCCCTGGCCGTCGAGTTCGGCGATGCCGCGGCGCAGTGCCGGCCCGAGCTGCACGCGGGCGACCTCGCCCAGCAGCACCGGTACGCCGCCTGCACCCAGCTTCAGCGGAATCTGCGCGAAGGCTTCCAGCGAATCCAGGTAGCCGCTGGCGCGCACCATGTATTCGGCTTCTCCGAGCTCGACGGTGCCCCCGCCGCTCTCGGCGTTGTTGGCCGCGATCGCCGCGATCACGTCGGTCACCGAGATCTGCTGCGCGCGCAGCCGGTCCGGATCGAGCACCACCTGGTACTCGCGCACCATGCCGCCGACCGTGGCCACCTCGGCGACGCCTTCCACGGTCCTGAGCTCGAAGCCCAGGAACCAGTCCTGCAGCGCACGCAGCTCCGAGAGGTCGTGGCGCCCGCTGCGGTCGACCAGCGCGTACTGGTAGACCCAGCCCACGCCGGTCGCGTCCGGCCCCAGGCGCGGGGTGGCGCCTTCGGGCAGCGTCACCTGGTTCAGGTACTCGAGCACGCGCGAGCGCGCCCAGTACAGGTCCACGCCGTCCTCGAAGATCACGTACACGTACGAGTCGCCGAAGAACGAGTAGCCGCGCACGTCGCGCGCACCGGGCACCGAGAGCATCGCGGTGCTCAGCGGATAGGTCACCTGCTGCTCGACGATCTGCGGCGCCTGCCCGGGGTAGCCGGTGCGGATGATCACCTGCACGTCCGACAGGTCCGGCAAGGCGTCCAGCGGCGTGCGCAGCAGCGCCACCGTGCCGGCCACGGCAAGCAGCGCGCTGGCCAGCAGGACCAGGAAGCGGTTGGCCACCGACCAGCGGATCAGGGCGGCGATCATGGCGTGTCTCCGTCGCCCCCGATACGCGCGGCCTGCTGCCGCAGGCTGGCCTCGGAGTCGATCAGGAACTGGCCCGACCTGACCACATTCTGGCCTTCGACCAGGCCATCGAGGATCTGCGTGCGTCCGCCGTGACTGGCGCCTGCGACCACCTCGACCACACGGAAACGGCCGTCACCGTCGCGCAACACGACTACGGTGCGCTCGCCGGTGACGATCAGCGCCTCGGTCGGCACCAGCAGCGCCGGCGGCGCTTCCGGCAGATCGATCCTGACAGTGGCGAACATGCCCGGTGACAGCGCACCGTCGTGGTTGGTAACGGCCAGCCGCACGCGTTGCGTGCGCGTGGCCGCAGTCACCTGCGGCAACCGCGCCTCGACCGTGGCTTCGAACACCCGCCCCGGGTACGCCGGCACGGAGACCTGCGCCGACAGCCCCGGGCGCACGGCACCGGCCTGCGCTTCGGGTACCTCGGCCTCGATCCAGACCCGCTCGAGCCCGTTGACCGTGAACAGCGGCGCCCCGCGCATCACGCTGTCGCCCTCGCGGGCCATGACCTGGGCCAGCACGCCCGCGCGCGGCGCATGCAGCGTGACCTGTGCGGCCGGGTCGCCGCCGGCCTCGAGCCGGGCGATGGTCCCCGCAGGCATGCCCAGCACCTGCAGCTTGCCGCGCGCGGCCTGCATCAGGGCCGGGTCGGCGCCGGCCGCAAGCAGCGCCCGATACTCGGCCTGGGCCGCGCTCCACTCCGGCGCCAGCAGCGTCGCCAGCGGCGTGCCGGCCGCGACCGCTTCGAGCGTCGCCTTGCGATGCACGGCGGTGACGATGCCGGCCACCGGCGCGGTGACCACCGCCTCCAGCCGCGCGTCGTAGTGCACGGCACCGACGCTGCGCAATGTCCCGTGCAGGCGCGCACGCTCGACCGGCGCGGTGCGCAGGCCCAGGTTCTGGGTCAGGCGCGGATCGATGCGCACGCCCTGGCCGGCCTCGCCCGGCTCGGCGTACATCGGCACCAGATCCATGTCCATGAACGGGGACGGGCCGGGTTGCTCGAAGCGCTGCTGCGGATGCATCGGGTCGTACCAGTACAGAACCTGGCGACCGTCGTGGGCATCGGTGTCCGCGCGCGGGGCGCTCTCGTGCCCGGCATGAGCGGCGCGGTCCGCGGCCGATTCCATCGACCCCGGCGCTTCGCGCCCGCCACCGAGCAGCCAGCCCACGCCGATGCCGGCGGCCAGCACGATTACGCCGGCGGCGACGGCCACGGCGACGATTGCGGTGCGGCGGTTCATGGCGTCACCTCGCTGTGTGTAGCGACCGGCACCGTGCCGGCAAGGGCTTGGTCCGGATGCAGGAAGGCGAGCGCCGCCCAGGCCCTGCCCAGTTCGGCCTGCGCCTCGAGCACGGCCAGGCGTGCGTCCAGTTCGTCGCGGCGCGCGGACACCGCATCGGTCAGGGCCCCGGTGCCGCCGGCGTAGTCGGCCAGCGCCAGGTCGGCCGCCTGCGCCTGCAGCGGCAGCACCCCATCGCGCAGGTTCGCCAGCGCCTCGTGGGCGCCGTGCCAGTGTGCGATCGCCGCTTCCAGTCCGGCGCGGCGCGCGCGCAGCCGGTCCTCGAACTCCGACCGGGCGGCTTCGAGCTCGTGCCGCCGCGCGGCGATCTCCGGGTCCTGGCGCCGGGACGCGAACAGCGGCAGGTCGATGCGAAACTCCACCGAGACCACATCGGAGAACTCGGTCCCCCGCGCACCGTAGCTGGCCGCCACGCTCCAGTCCGGCCGCTTGTCGGCGCCGGCGAGTGCGACCCGGTCGGCGGCCACCTCGAGCTCGCGCCACAGCGGCGAGAGCTCGGCTTCCTCCGCCACCGTTCGCCGCAGCGCGTCCACGTCCAGCACATCGAAGTCCGGTGCCGGCGCCAGCGCGCGCCCGGCCTGCGTCCCGACCCAGCGTTCGAGCGCCGCCTCGGCGGCGCGCAAACGTGCGCGCGCGTCGATGCGCTGGTTTTCGAAGCGGGCACGCTCGGCGCGCGCGGTCGCAGCGTCGGCAGCGGTGCGGCCGCCGTGCACGGCGGCGTCGGCGCTGCGCACGATCAGGTTCCAGGCCTCGGACATCTGCGCCAGCACTTCGATGCGGCGCTCGGCGATCCAGCGCTCGATCCAGGCCTGCGCCGCGGCGCGGCGGGCGAGCGCGCGCTGGGCCTGGACGCCGGCCAGCCGCGCCGCATGGGTGCTGCGCGCCAGCGCGGTCCGGCCCTCGCGCTTGGCGGCGTTGGGCACGCGCTGCATCAGGCCCACGCGCGCCACCGTCATGCGTTCGCGGCCGAACTCGAAGGCATCGGCGCCGGAGATCGGCAGATTCTGGATCGCCGCCAGCGCCTCGGGGTCGGGCAGTTCACCGGCCGGCGCGATGCGCAGCGCCGCGGCCTCGGCCATCGCCAGGCGCGCGGCGACCGCCGGCGCATCGTCGCCCAGGCGCGACGCCTCGGGCAGCGACAGGGGCTGCAAAGGCGCCGCCATCGGCGCCATGGACACAACCAGGCACAACGCCTGCAGGATTGGAACGTGCATACGACCTCCGGTCGATCGTGAACGGCAGCCCGCGGGGCGGGCGCGACGGTCAGGACCGGGGGTCTAGATCAGCAGCGTGCAGAAGCGCAGCCTGGGTGGAGGGTCGCAGCCGGGCTGGCGTGCCGACGGCACGGGAAGTGCGGCGACGGCCTGCAGGGCCGGCAGCAGGCGCAGTTCGGGCGACGGCAGCGCCGGCACCGAGATTGGCTCGGCGGCCTGTGCCCGGTCGTGCGGCGTGGTGCAGTGGGCATCGCACAGTGTGGCGTCGGCCGGTGTGTCCGGCGCCGGGTCGTGGCAGCCGGCCAGCGCGGGTGGCTCCGGCGCGAGCTGCGGACACAGGTAGGCGGCCAGCGCCAGCTGCTGCCAGCACAGCGCGCCCAGCAGGAACAACGAGAGGCGGCGGACTCCGCGCGTCATGGCCGTATGGTACGCCCAGGTTGGGGTTGGGCGTTGATGCAGGTCAATGGCAGGCCGCTCCCACGCGTTTTGGCGGGTGTTGTCGCGGGGCGGATCGCCGGCAACGCCGGCTCCTACGAAGCACGAATTCCGTCGAACCGCGGCGGGAGGGCCGCGGGGCGGGGACGGGTTCCGGGGGCGTACGCGCCAGGGATGGCGCGTCCGCAGCCTACAGGGATGTACTTGCGGCGGCCCCGGAAACCGTCACCGGCTCGCGGACCGGCCTACGAAGCGAAGTCGGCATTGATGCGATGGTGCGGAGTGGCGATCGCGGCCATGGGCCGCTCCCACAGGGCTTTGCTGATGCGACCTCGCGGAGTCGATCGCGGCCATGGGCCGCTCCCACGCGCTTCGGCGGGTGCCGATGGTCACGTGGCCTTGCGTTCGGCGATCCAGGCCTCGACGCGCTCCTCGAGCAGGGTCAGCGGCAGGTCGCCGCCGGTCAGCACGCGGTCGTGGAAGGCCTTGAGGTCGAAGCGCTCGCCCAGTTCCGACTTGGCGCGCTCGCGCAGTTCCAGGATCTTCATCATGCCGACCTTGTAGGCCAGCGCCTGCCCGGGTATGACGATGTAACGCTCGATCTCGGCGACCACGTCGGTCTCGGGCATGCCGGTTTTCGCCAGCATGTACTCGATCGCCTGCTCGCGGGTCCAGCGCTTGTGGTGCAGGCCGGTGTCGACCACCAGCCGCACCGCCCGGAACATCTCCGCCTGCAGCCGCCCGAGGTTGTCCAGCGGCTCGTCCTGGAAGCCGATCTCCCAGGCCAGCCGCTCGGCATACAGCGCCCAGCCCTCGGAGTAGGCGGTGAACGGCAGGATCTTGCGGAACGTCGGCACGCCGGTCAGTTCCTGCTGGATCGTGGTCTGGAAGTGGTGACCCGGGATGGCCTCGTGGTAGGCCAGCGTGCGCATGCCGAACTTCGCCACCTCGGCGGTGTTGCGCAGATTGATGTAGAAGATGCCCGGCCTCGAACCGTCGAACGCCGGCGGGTTGTAGTAGGCGCCCGGCGCGGTCTTCTCGCGGAACTCGGGCACGCGCTCGACCTTGACGCCCTGCTTCGGGCGCACGCCGAAGTAAGGGTCCAGCCCGGCGTCGATCTCGTCGATGATGGACTGGAAGTCGGCGATGATCTGCGTGCGGCCCTCGTCGGTGTCCGGGTACAGCTGGTCGGGACGCTGCGAGATCTGCTGCACGCGCTCGCCGAGGCTGCCCTCGGACAGGCCCTGGGCCTGCACGATCGCGTCCATCTCGGCCTCGATGCGCGCCACCTCCGAGAGCCCCAGCGCATGCACCTGGTCGGGCGTCATGTCGGTGGTGGTGTGCAGGCGCACCGCGTAGGCGTACAGCTCGGCGCCCTGCGGCAGGTCCCAGACGCCGTTGTTGCCGCGCGCGCGCGGCAGCAGACCGTCGTAGTAGTCGATCAGCGTGCGGTAGGCCGGGTACACGACCTGCTCGATCGTGCGTTCGGTCTCGGCCAGCAGGCGCTCGCGCTCGTCGGCGGGGACCGCCTCGGCGCCGGCCTTGTCGAACTTTTCCGCCAGCGAGGTGTACAGGATGTTCTCGCGCGCCGGCGTGGCGACGAAGTTGCGGGTCTCGGCCAGCACCTTCTCGATCACGAAGCGCGGCGGCACGATGCCCTTGTCCTCGCGCAATTTCAGCCCTTCCAGCGCCTGCTCGAAACGGGTATCGAACTGCTCCAGCCGGCTCAGGTAGTCCTGGGCATCGCCCACGTCCTTGACCTGGTGCTGGGTGGCCATGAAGGTCGGCAGCCCGTTCTGGAAGCCGAACAGCTGGTTGGCCGGGTAGGTGTGGTAGCGGAAACGGTCGCCGTCGACCTGGGTGGCCAGGAAGTACTCGAGCATGTCGTAGCTCAGGCGCGCGTCGCCTTGCTGGTCCTCGCGGTCGTAGCTGCGCAGCGTCTGCAGATCGTCCTGCAGCTTCTTGCGCAGCTTGTTCTCGCGCTCGAGCGAAGCGTCGGTGAGCTCGTCGCTGTACCAGTCCAGCCACGAGGGCAGGATGCGCATGCTCGAAAGCAGCTGCGGATCGTCGAGCGCGTACTCGAGGAAGACGCGCTCGTAGAACCAGCCGATCTTCAGCGGCTTGAACCAGATCGTGTGCGCCAACAGCAGCCCCACGACCGCGAACAGGACGAGTACCCCCAGGCCCAGCCACTTGAACAGGCGCTTCATTCCGATCCCCCGGCTCGCGAAGTGCGCAACCATAGTCTACCGTCCGGCGACCGGCACTCCCCCGAAAGTCATGCGCAGACCCGCCGACCCTGTACCTTTGCTGTCCCCAGTCGCCAGTCCGTCGTCCCGAGTCCCGAGTCCCGAGTCCCGCGCCCCAAGTCCCGAGTCCCGAATGAACTACCGCCACGCATTCCATGCCGGCAACCACGCCGACGTGCTCAAGCACGTGGTGCTGCTGGCGCTGGCGGCGGCACTGCAGCGCAAGCCGGCGCCGTGCCTGGTGCTCGACACCCATGCCGGCGCCGGCCTCTACGACCTGGGCGCCGAGGCCGCGCGCCGCACCGGTGAGGCCGACGGCGGCATCGAGCGGCTGCCGGCGGACCGCGCCGATACGCCTGCCGCAGTGCGTCGGCTGCTGGACGCCGTCGCGGCCTGCCGGTCCGACCACGGCAAGCGCCGTTATCCCGGATCGCCCTGGCTGCTCGCGCGCACGCTCCGCCCCCAGGACCGGATGGTGTGCTGCGAGTTGCAGCCCAGGCAGGCGGCGGCGCTGGGCAGGCTGCTGGCGGCCGACGCGCGCGTGGCCGTGCACGAGCGCGACGGCTACGCGGCGGTGAAGGCCCTGCTGCCGCCGGCGCACAAGCGCGGCCTGGTGCTCATCGATCCGGCCTACGAGCAGCAGGCGGCGGAGCTCGACCTGGTGCTGGCGGCGCTGCGCGAAGGACTGCAACGCTGGGCGACCGGCATCTACGCGGTGTGGTACCCGGTCAAGCTGCGGCGCTCGCTGGCGCCGTTCTTCCGCGCAGTGGAACGGCTGGGGGTCAAATCGGCCTGGTCCGCGGAACTACTGGTGCGCCCGGACGACTCGCCGCTGCGCATGAACGGCAGTGGCGTGCTGGTGCTCAATCCCCCGTGGAAGGTCGACGCCGAGATCGCGCAGGCGCTGCCGTGGCTGCTGCGCCGGCTGGACGAGGGCGGCGGCTCGGCAAAGCTGCGCTGGATCGTGCGCGAGGCGACAGGCTGATCGGCTGAGCGGGGCCTTGGCACGTCGATCGCGGGCATGGCCCGCTCCCACAACGCTTCGACCGGGGCTCCCGATGCCTTGGCGGCCCGATATTTCCGGGGGCCGCATCGAAGCCGCGTGGGAGCGGGCCATGCCCGCGATCGGTCCTGCCGGCCAGTCCCGATGTCCAGACAGCGGCCCCGGCACCGTTCCCCCGTTCAGGACGCATACGCCATCACGACGCGCCGCGATGCCAGAATGGGAACGAAGCCGAGGGAGCCCGCATGAGAATCCTGTGCCTGCCGCTGCTGCTGCTGTTGACCGCCTGCGCCAGCCGCCAGCCGGTCATCGTGCCGGCGCCGGCCGAATCACCCTCCCCCTACGGCGTGATGCGCGCACCGGCGAGCCATCTGGACGACAGCGTACTGTGGGGCGGCATGGTGCTGGAGGTGCGCAACTACGAGCGCTACAGCGAGGTCGAGATCCTGTCCTTCCCGCTCGATCGCGGCCAGCGGCCACTGCCGACCGCACGCGACCAGGGCCGCTTCATCGCCCTGCTGGCCGGCTTCGCGGACCCCGCCGAGCTGCCCCAGGGCCGCTTCGTGACCCTGCTGGGCCGCATCACCGGTGACCGTGAGGGCACGCTGCACCGCGCACCGTACGTGTGGCCGGAGGTCGACGTGCGCACCCTGCACGTGTGGCCGGAGGACTTCCGCGAGCGCCGCTCGCGCGTGACCATCGGCATCGGGATCGGCATCCGCGGCTGAGGGCGGGAGCGGGGACGCCAGGTCTGCGCTCCGGCCGCAACCCCCTCCCGACCTCCCCCTCCACGGCTTCGCCGCGCAGGGGGAGGAGACCAGCCGGCGATCCCCCTCCCTTTCGCGCAGCCGAACGTGGCGACGCTATCCCCCTCCCTTTCGCGCAGCCGAAGGTGGCGACGCCATCCCCCTCCCTTTCGCGCAGCGAAGGGGAGGGCCGGGGTGGGGTCGCGCGGCGCCAGCCGCGCGCGGGGGCTGCTACAAACCCCCAGCTTCTCGGGGTGGGGTCGCGCGGCGGCAGCCGCGCGCGGGGGCTGCCACAAACCCCCACCTCTTCTCCGAGGGGTAGCGCGGCGCAGCCGCGCGTGGGTGCCCTGCCCGGCCAAGTCGCCACACGGCTCGTCCGAGCTAAACTCCCGCTCCGCTCCCTCACATGGAACTGCCCCCGATGGCCGGCTCGGGCGACTCGAAAACCGCAATCCTGTACGCCCTGGGCGCGAACTTCTCGATCTTCATCGCCAAGAGCGTGGCGGCCTTCATCACCGGCTCCAGCGCGATGCTGGCCGAGGCGGTGCACTCGCTGGCCGACTGCGGCAACCAGGGCCTGCTGCTGCTGGGGATGAAACGGGCGAAGCGTCCGCCCTCTCCGGACTACCCGCTCGGGTACGGCAAGGCGATCTACTTCTGGGCGTTCCTGGTGGCGCTGATCCTGTTCAGCGTCGGCGGCGTGTTCTCGATCTACGAGGGCATCCACAAGCTGCAGGCGCCCGAGGAGCTGCGGCAACCCTGGTGGGCGATCGGCGTGCTGGTGTTCGCCATCGCCGCCGAGGGCGTTTCCATGGGTAAGTGCATGATCGAGGTCAACAAGGCCCGCGGCAGCCAGAGCCTGTGGCGCTGGTTCCGCGAGAGCCGGCAGGCCGAACTGGTGGTCATCTTCGGCGAGGACCTGGCCGCGCTGCTGGGCCTGGTGTTCGCGCTGGTCGCGGTCGGCGCCGCAATGATCACCGGCAACGCGACATACGACGCCATCGGTACGCTGGCGATCGGCGCGCTGCTGATCGTGGTGGCCGTGTTCGTGGCCATCGAGGTCAAGGCGATGCTGATCGGCCAGGGCGTGGAACCGCGGGTCAAGGCCCGGATGCTGGAATTTCTCGAGGGACGCCCGGAGCTGCGGCGCGTGTTCAACCTGCTGACGCTGCAGCTCGGAGACGACGTGATGGTGGCGATCAAGGCCGAGATGGACCGCGACCAGTCCACGCTCGGCGTGGTCGAGAGCATCAATGCGGTGGAGGCGGAGTTGCGGGTGCAGTTTCCGCAGGTGCGGTGGTGTTTCTTCGAGCCTGACGTGGCGGATTGACGGCAGCCGTGGTCCGGGGCCCGGAGCAGGAGCAAAGAGTCCGCAAAGAACGCAAAGGAACGCAAAGAAAGAGCGAAGAGCAGGCACGAGTGCACCTGTTGCCTCCGTTGCAACCCTTTGCGTTCCTTTGTTTTCCTTTGCGTTCTTTGCGTTCTTTGCGGACTGCTCCTGGGATTCACGGCGCGATCAGTGCGCCGATGGCTGCCGCCGCCAGGACCACCCAGGCGACGCCCACGCGCTGTAGCGCCAGGAAGGAAGCGACGGCGACGGCTAGGATGAACAGCCGGGCCGGTCCTTCGGCATCAGCCAGCAGGTGCCAGCCGAACCACAGGGCCAGGTTGGCGATCACGCCGACCACTGCGGCGGTGATCGCGGCCAGGGCGCCGTCGAGCAGCGGGCGGTCGCGCAGGCGCTCGATCCACGGCGCCACGGGCAGCACGAACAGGAAGCACGGCACGAAAGTGGCCCACACCGTCACCGCCGCGCACAGCAGCGCCGAGGCCAGCGGCGAGGCCAGGTCCGGATGCTGCCATCCACCGACGAAGCCGACGAATTCCAGCACCATGATCAGCGGGCCCGGAGTGCTCTCGGCCAGGCCCAGGCCGACCAGCATCTGCTCGGGCGTCAGCCACTGGTGCGTTTCCACCGCCTGCTGGGCGACGTACGGCAGCACCGCGTAGGCACCACCGAAGGTCACCAGCGCGGCCTTGCTGAAGAACAGTCCCTGCGCGAAGGCCGTGCTGTCCGGACCCAGCACCAGGCCCAGCGCAAGGATCGGCAGCCACCAGGCAATCAGCAGGGCCGCCGCCAGCCCGAGCGCGCGCCCGACACGGACCCGGCGCGGGACCGCCTGCGTGTCCGCGGCGGCCATCGGATGGTGGGTGGCCGCAGGCAGCCAGTGGCGGCGCCAGCGGCCGATGCACAGGCCGCACCCGGCCGCGATCGCCACCAGCAACGGAAACGGCAGCCCGAACACGGCCAGCGCCAGCAACGCAGCCAGCGCGATCACCAGCGCGGCGGGCGTGCGCAGGATCCTGCGTCCCATCCGCCACAGCGCCTGCACGATCAGCCCCAGCACTGCAGCCTGCAGGCCCAGCAGCAGGCCCTCGACCGCCGGCAGCTGCGCGTGGCGCACGTACAGCGCGGAAAGCACGGCCAGCAACAGCGCCGAGGGCAGCACGAACAGCGCGCCCGCAGCGAAGCCGCCGCGCAGCCCGTGCAGGCGCCAACCCAGCCAGGTGGCCAGCTGCATCGCCTCGGGGCCCGGCAGCAGCATGCAGTAGTTCAGGCCGTGCAGGAACGCACCCTCGTCCACCCAGCGCCGGCGTTCCACCAGCTCGGCGTGCAGGATCGCGATCTGCCCGGCCGGGCCGCCGAAACTGATCCAGCCCAGCCGGAACCAGAACGCCAGCGCGGCCGCGAACGACGGCGCCGGCGCGTTCAATCGGCGTACTCGCGCTGGAGTTTCTTCGTCACCTTCGCCCGCCCCGTTGCCCGACACGCGGGCTTCACATTGCCGAATATTGCCGGCAAGTTTAGAGCCCCGGCTCACCGGCTGCGTGACACCCTCGCGCGATGGCCAATTCCCGCAAGCCCACGCGACGGCTGCGCCCACCCGCCTTCGAGCGGGAAACGCTGGACCGGCCGTGGCACGAGCGCCTGCGCTTGACCGACGGCCGCGAGATGCTGCTGCGGCCGATCCATCCGCTCGACGCCGAGCCGCTGCGCGCCGGCTTCGAGCTGCTCGATCCGGAGGAGGTCCGCATGCGCTTCCTGCACCCAATGCGCGAGCTCACCCCGGAGATGGCGCACCGGCTGACCCACCTGGACCCCGCGCGCGAGTTCGCGCTGGTGGTGGCCGAGCCGCTGCCGCCGGGGCAGGCACTGGTCGGGGCGGTCGCGCGCGAGGCCGTCGACCAGGACCGTCGCGAGGCCGAATTCGCGATCCTGGTCAGCCGCTACCTGTCCGGGCAGGGACTGGGCGTGCACCTGATGCGCAAGCTCGTGCGCTGGGCGCAGCTCAAGCGGCTGGACGCGATCTACGGCAACGCGCTGTACGGGAACACGCGCATGCTGGAGCTGGCCGCCTCGTTGGGCTTCGACCGCGAACGGGTGCGCGACGATCCGGGAATGGTACGCGTGCGCAAGCAGTTGCGCTGAAGCCCGCGATCGCGGCCATGGGCCGCTCCCACAACGCTCCGCCGGAAACCCGTAGGAGCGGGCGTTGCCCGCGATCGGGGTCCGGCGCCCTGGTGCGCACCGCCATTCGCGGGCAACGCCCGCTCCTACAGCGTGTCGCCGTTACGACGACCCGAATCGAAGCGATGTGGGAGCGGCCCATGGCCGCGATCGAGTGCACGGCGCGGCACGTAGCAAGGCCCGCCACCCGGCATCGGGTACACTCCGCGCCCCCCGCGCTGCCGCCCGCCGTGACCGACGCTGCGTCCCCGTTCGCCCCGCCCCTGCCGCGCGCCGGCCAGCAGCGCGCGTACTGGCGGGCGCCACCCGGGACCTCGGCGCTGGCGCTGGCCATCGTCGGCGCCGCACGTGCGCACGGCGGCCTGGTGCTGGCGGTCGCCCGCGACACCCACGCCGCGCACGCGCTGGAGCAGGACCTGCGCGTGTTCGCCGGCGCGCTGCCGGTGCTGCACTTCCCGGACTGGGAAACCCTGCCCTACGACCAGTTCAGCCCGCACGCCGACATCGTCTCGGCGCGCGTGGCCGCGCTGTACCGGCTGCCGGTCACGCGTCACGGCGTGCTGGTCGTGCCGGTGGCCACGCTGATGCAGCGGCTGTGCCCGCACGCCTACATCGCCGGCAATGCCCTGGTCGTGCGCACCGGCCAGCGGCTGGTGATGGGCGAGGAGCAGCGGCGGCTGGAGTCGGCCGGGTACCGTCACGTGCCCGAGGTCATGGACCCGGGCGAGTTCGCCGTGCGCGGCGCCCTGCTCGACATCTATCCGATGGGCGCGGCCGGACCCTACCGGATCGAGCTGTTCGACGAGGACGTGGATTCGATCCGCAGTTTCGACCCGGAGACGCAGCGCTCGCTGGCGAAGACCGAATCGGTCGAGCTGCTGCCCGCACGCGAGTTCCCGCTGGACGAGGACGCCACCGCCCGCGCCCGCGAGATCCTGCGCGAGCGCTTCCCGATCGACCCGCGCCGCACGCCGCTGTACCAGGACCTGAAGGAAGGCATCGCCCCGGCCGGCATCGAGTACTACCTGCCGCTGTTCTTCGAGGCCACCAGCACGCTGTTCGACTACCTGGCACCGGGTGCGCTGGCACTGCTGACCGAAGGCGTGGACGAGGCGGCCGAACAGTTCTTCGCCGCCACCGGCGCGCGCTGGGAACAGCGCCGCCACGACATCGAGCGCCCGGTGCTGGCGCCGGCCGAGCTGTTCCTGCCGCCGGATGAATTGCGCTCGAGGCTCAACACGCTCGAACGCATCCAGGTCTGCGGCACGGGGTCCACGCGACGGGACGCGCGGCGCCTGGGCCTGCAACCTGCTCCGGCACTGCCGCTGCTGCAGAGAGACGCCGCCCCGGCGCAGGCACTGCGCGACTTCCTCGACAACTATCCGGGCCGGGTGCTGATCTCCACCGATTCGCCCGGCCGCCGCGAAGCCCTGATCGAGCAGCTCGCGCAGGCCGGCCTGAAGCCGACCGTCGTCCCCGACTGGCAGGCCTTCCTCGGCGCCACTGACCTCGCCCCCCATTCTCCCCTCACCCCAACCCCTGTCCCGGGCGGAGAGGGGCTCAGGTTCGCCATCACGGTGACGGCGCTGGACGACGGGTTCGCGGTGACGGCGCCGGCGCTGTGCGTACTGACCGAGCGCCAGCTGTTCCCCGAGCGTGCGCCGCAGGCGCGCCGGCGCAGGCGCGCCGGGCGCGACCCGGAAACCATCATCCGCGACCTGTCCGAGATCGCCATCGGCGCGCCGATCGTGCACGAGGACCACGGCGTGGGCCGCTACCGCGGGCTCGAGACGCTCGATGTCGGCGAGCTGCCGGCCGAGTTCCTGTGCATCGAGTACGCAAAGGGCGACAAGCTCTACGTGCCGGTTGCGCAGTTGCACCTGGTCAGCCGCTACTCCGGCGCCGCGCCGGAGCTGGCGCCGCTGCACTCGCTGGGCGGCGACGCCTGGGAGAAGGCGCGGCGCAAGGCCGCCGAGAAGGTCCGCGACGTCGCCGCCGAGCTGCTGGAGCTGCAGGCGCGACGGCAGGCGCGCAAGGGCCGTGCGTTGACGGTGGACCGCCCGATGTACGATCAGTTCGCCGCCGGTTTCCCGTTCGAGGAGACGCCCGACCAGCTCGCGTCGATCGAAGCGGTGATCGCCGACCTGGCACGCGACGCGCCGATGGACCGGGTGGTGTGCGGCGACGTCGGCTTCGGCAAGACCGAGGTCGCCGTGCGCGCCGCATTCGTGGCCGCACTGGCCGGCAAGCAGGTCGCCGTGCTGGTGCCCACCACGCTGCTGGCGCAGCAGCACTGGCAGAACTTCCGCGACCGCTTCGCCGACTGGCCGGTGCGCGTGGACGTGCTCTCGCGCTTCAAGAGCGCCAAGGAGAACAAGGCCGAGCTCGAGCGCCTGGCGCGCGGGGAGATCGACATCATCATCGGTACCCACCGCCTGCTGCAGGCGGACGTGCGCTTCCGGGAGCTGGGCCTGGTGATCATCGACGAGGAACAGCGTTTCGGCGTGCGCCAGAAGGAGCAGCTCAAGCGCCTGCGCGCCGAGGTGCACCTGCTGACACTGACCGCCACGCCGATCCCGCGCACGCTGAACATGGCCCTGGCCGGCATGCGCGACCTGTCGATCATCGCCACCCCGCCCGAGCACCGGCTGGCGGTCAAGACCTTCGTGGTGCAGTGGGACAAGGCGATGGTGCGCGAGGCGCTGCAGCGCGAACTCGCGCGCGGCGGCCAGGTGTACTTCCTGCACAACGAGGTCGACTCGATCGAGCGCATCGCCCGCGAAGTGGGTGAACTGACGCCCGATGCGCGCGTGCGCATCGGCCACGGCCAGATGCCCGAGCGCGAGCTCGAACAGGTGATGCTGGACTTCCACCGCCAGCGCTTCAACGTGCTGGTGTGCACCACCATCATCGAGTCGGGCATCGACATCCCCAATGCCAACACCATCGTCATCAACCGCGCCGACCGCTTCGGCCTGGCGCAGCTGCACCAGCTGCGCGGCCGCGTGGGCCGCTCCCATCACCGCGCCTACGCCTACCTGGTGGTGCCGCCGCCCAAGCTGATGAGCGGCGACGCAGAGAAGCGGCTGGAGGCGATCGCCTCGCTGGACGAGCTGGGCGCCGGCTTCACCCTGGCCACCCACGACCTGGAGATCCGCGGCGCCGGCGAACTGCTGGGCGAAGAACAGAGCGGCCAGATCACCGCCGTGGGCTTCTCCCTGTACACCGAGCTGCTGGAGCGCGCGGTGCGCTCGATCCGCGCCGGCAAGATTCCGGACCTGGACCTGCCTGACCACCACGGCGCCGAGATCGAGCTGAACCTGCCGGCACTGATCCCCGAGCGCTACCTGCCCGACGTGCACACGCGCCTGACGCTGTACAAGCGCATCGCCGGCGCCCGCGACAGCGACGCACTGCGCGAGCTGCAGGTGGAGATGGTCGACCGCTTCGGCCTACTGCCCGATCCGGTCAGGCACCTGTTCGCCGTCGCCGAGCTCAAGCTGCAGGCCACCGCGCTGGGCCTGCGCAAGCTCGAACTGGGCCCTACCGGCGGCCGCGTGCTGTTCACAGAGCGCCCGCAGATCGAACCGGCCACGGTGATCCGCATGATCCAGGCGCAGCCGCGCGTGTACGCGATGGACGGCCCGCAGAAGCTCAAGGTGCGCATGCAGCTGCCCGCCGCCGCCGAGCGCCTGCACGCCGCCCGCGACCTGGTCTCGCGCCTGGGCCAGCGCCCCGCTTGACCACACAACCACCCCTGTAGGAGCCGCCATGAGCGCCGAATCCCCCGCCGTGCAGGACCACTACCCCGACGACTTCGCCATCTGCTACGGCTGCGGGCGCCTGAACCCCCACGGCCTGCAGCTGAAGACCCGCTGGGACGGCGAGGACACGCTCACCCGCTACACCCCGCGCCCCGAGCACACCGCCCTGCCCGGCTACG
>DASRZM010000057.1:0-55417 GCA_035686365.1 Lysobacteraceae bacterium
TGTCGCTCCCTTGGCGGCAGTGTCTTCCGCCCATTTGTACAGCTGCTTGCGGGTCACGCCCAGCTCGCGGGCAAGCACCACGACCGACTTGCCCGACTCACGCAGCTGTCGGACCGCCTCCCGCTTGAACTCCGCTGAAAACCGTTGTCGCTTCAACATCGGACACCTCGCTAGGGGGATTGTCCCCCTTCATGGGTGTCCGAGAAACCGGGGGTGGCCCACCCCGTCCCCTTTTTCCCCATTCGAGCGGCTTGATTCGCCCGGAACCGGGCCCCACGTTACAATGACCTGCTGGCCGCCACAGGCGGCCTTTTCGCTTCGCCGCACGGCCGCCGCTTGCCGGATCCGGCCTCCGGCAAACCTCCGGAACGATACCCCGCCCATGTTCAACCGCGTCCTCACCTCGATCTTCGGCAGCCGCAACGAGCGCATGCTGCGCCAGCTCGGCAAGTCCGTCGCCCGTATCAACGCCCTGGAAACGGAACTCGAGGGCCTCTCCGACGAGGCGTTGCGCGGCAAGACCGCCGAGTTCCGCGAGCGGCTGGACAAGGGCGAGACCCTGGACGGTCTGCTGCCGGAGGCATTCGCCACCGTGCGCGAGGCCGGCAAGCGCGCGCTGGGCATGCGCCTGTACGACGTGCAGCTGATCGGCGGCATGGTGCTGCACATGGGCAAGATCGCCGAGATGCGCACCGGCGAGGGCAAGACGCTGGTCGCGACCCTGCCGGTGTACCTGAACGCGTTGCCGGGCAAGGGCGCGCACGTGGTCACCGTCAATGACTACCTGGCCAGGCGCGACGCCGCCTGGATGGGCAAGGTCTACGACATGCTCGGCATGAGCGTGGGCGTGGTCTACCCGGGCATGCCGCATGGCGACAAGAAGGGCGCCTACGCCGCCGACATCACCTACGGCACCAACAACGAATACGGCTTCGACTACCTGCGCGACAACATGGCGCTGGAGACCGGGCAGCGCTTCCAGCGCGGCCTGAACTTCGCCATCGTCGACGAGGTCGACTCGATCCTGATCGATGAGGCGCGCACGCCGCTGATCATCTCCGGCCCCGCCGACGAATCGCCGGAACTGTATCTGCGCGTCAACAAGATCGTGCCCAGGCTCAGCCGGCAGGAGAGCGAGGAAGGCGAGGGCGACTACTGGGTCGACGAGAAGCAGAAGCAGGCGCACCTGTCCGAGGAGGGCATGGAGAGCGCCGAGCGCCTGCTCAAGGAAGCGGGCATCATCGAGTCCGACGACAGCCTGTACTCGGGCAACAACCTGGCGGTGGTCCACCACCTCAATGCCGCCCTGCGGGCGCACTCGCTGTACCAGCGCGACGTCGATTACATCGTGCGCGACGGCGAGGTGGTGATCGTGGACGAGTTCACCGGACGCACCCTGCCGGGCCGACGCTGGTCCGACGGACTGCACCAGGCGGTGGAGGCCAAGGAAGGGGTGCCGATCCAGCGCGAGAACCAGACGCTGGCCTCGATCACCTTCCAGAACTACTTCCGCATGTACGGCAAGCTGGCGGGCATGACCGGCACCGCCGATACCGAGGCGTTCGAGTTCCAGTCGATCTACGGCCTGGAGGTGGTGGTGATCCCCACCCACATGCCGATGGTCCGCAAGGACAATCCCGACCTGGTGTTCCTGAAGAAGGAATCCAAGTACCAGGCGATCATCGACGACATCAACAACTGCCACGAGCGTGGCCAGCCG
Organism: Lysobacteraceae bacterium; assembly: GCA_035686365.1. GTDB lineage: Bacteria > Pseudomonadota > Gammaproteobacteria > Xanthomonadales > Xanthomonadaceae > DASRZM01. Next base: position 1,721 of record DASRZM010000057.1, read on the forward strand.
GTGCTGGTGGGCACCACCTCGATCGAGACCTCCGAACTGCTTTCAGGGATGCTGAAGAAGCAGGGCCTGGCGCACGAGGTGCTCAACGCCAAGCAGCACGAACGCGAGGCGCAGATCGTGGCCCAGGCCGGCCGCCCCGGGGCCGTCACCATCGCCACCAACATGGCCGGCCGCGGTACCGACATCGTGCTGGGCGGCAACCTCGAGGCCGAGCTGACCGAGCTGGGCGAGGAGGCGACCGAATCCGGGCGCGCAGACGTGCGCGAGGCCTGGAAGCGGCGCCACGAGGAGGTGATCGCCTCCGGCGGCCTGCACATCATCGGCACCGAACGCCACGAATCGCGGCGCATCGACAACCAGCTGCGCGGCCGCTCCGGCCGCCAGGGCGATCCGGGGTCCTCGCGCTTCTTCCTGTCGCTGGAAGACAACCTGATGCGCATCTTCGCCGCCGACTGGGTGGCGCGGGCCATGCGCATGATGGGAATGAAGGAAGAGGACGCCATCGAGGACAAGCTGGTCAGCCGCCAGATCGAGAAGGCGCAGCGCAAGGTCGAGTCGCACAACTTCGACATCCGCAAGCACCTGCTCGAGTTCGACGACGTCGCCAACGACCAGCGCAAGGTCATCTACGGCCAGCGCAACGAGCTGCTGGAGATCGACTCGGTGGCCGACACCGTCGAGGGCATCCGCGAGGATGTCATGACCGACGTGGCCCGGGCCCACGTCCCGGAGAATTCGGTCGACGAGCTGTGGGATCTGCCGGCGCTGGAGAAGGTGCTGGCTGCCGATTTCACCATCGAGGCGGACCTGCGCCGGCTGGTCGAGCGCGAGGAAGAGCTCGACGCCGACGGCGTGCTGCGGAATGTGCACGAGGCGGCCGAGCGCCACTTCCGCGAGAAGGAGGCGATGATCGGCAGCGAGATGATGCGCCAGCTGGAGAAGCACGTGATGCTCAACGTGCTCGACACCTGCTGGAAGGAGCACCTGGCGCGGATGGACTACCTGCGTCAGGGCATCCATCTGCGCGGCTATGCGCAGAAGCAGCCCAAGCAGGAGTACAAGCGCGAGGCCTTCGAGCTGTTCACGCAGATGCTCGAGAAGGTCAAGCGCGAGACCGTCACCATCCTGGCGCGCATCCGCATCCGCACCGAGGACGAGGTCGCGCGGCTGGAGGCGGAGGAGCGCCGCCGTGCCGAGGCAGGCGCTGCGCGCATGCAGTTCCAGCATGCCAATGCCGGCGGTTACGGCGCCGACGAGGAAGCCGCCCAGGTCGAGGGCGCGCTGGCTGCGCAGGCCGCCGCGCACACGCCGGTGGTGCGCGATCAGCCCAAGGTCGGACGCAATGATCCGTGCCCGTGCGGCTCCGGCAAGAAGTACAAGCAGTGCCACGGCCGCCTGGCCTGAGCGCAGCGGGCCGCAACGGCGCAGCAAACCGATCGCGGCCATGGGCCGCTCCCACACCGCGCCGCCCTGCCTCGAGGTGGCGTGCGGCATTGTGGGAGCGGGCCATGCCCGCGAATCATCGAGGCCCGGGCGCGGCGCCATTCCCGTCGCGGCCATGGGCCGCGCCCAAACCGCGCCGCCCTGCCTCGAGGTGGCGTGGGACATTGTGGGAGCGGGCCATGCCCGCGATCACCATGCCTGATCGCCCCGCCTGAGCGATGAGCGCTAAGACGCCCATCCACGTCGTCGCCGCCGTCATCGAGGACGCGCGCGGCCGCATCCTGCTCACCCGCCGCACCCGCGTCCGCGACCTGGCCGGCCTGTGGGAGTTTCCCGGCGGCAAGGTGGATCCCGGTGAAGCGCCCGAACACGCGCTCGCCCGCGAGCTGCACGAGGAGCTGGGCATCGAGTTCAGCAGCTGCGAGCCCCTGATCCGCGTCCCGCACGCCTACGACCACAAGCGCATCGTGCTGGACGTCTACCGCGTCACCGGCGTGAGGGGCGTGCCGCGCAGCCGCGAGCGCCAGGCCCTGGCCTGGTCACCGCCGCACCGGCTGTCGCGCTACCCGATGCCCGGAGCCGACCGGCCGGTGGTCGCGGCACTGTGCCTGCCGGCGCACTACGCGATCACGGCCGAGCCTGACCGGGACGATCCCGACGCCTGGCTCACCGACGTCGCCGCGTGCGCAGACGCACTCGCTGGCGGCGACGTGCTGCTGCAACTGCGCATCAAGTCGCTGCCGGACGCGGAGCGGCGGCGCCTGATCGAGGCCGCCGTGGAGACGCAGGCACCGCATCGCGAACTCATCCTGATCAACGCCGACGTTTCCCTCGCGCAGCGGCTGCGCTGCGGCGTGCACCTGACCGCCGCGCAGCTGGCCGCGGCCCAAGGGCGTCCGCTGCCGGCCACGCGCCTGGTGGCGGCGGCTTGCCACGACGCGAACGAGCTGGCCACGGCCGAAGCCTTGCGGCTGGACTTCGCTGTGCTCTCACCGGTGGCCGCTACGCCCTCGCACCCCGATGCGCCAGTGCTCGGCTGGACCGGCTTCGCCGCCGCGCGCGAGCGCACCACGCTGCCGGTCTACGCCCTCGGTGGCCTCACGCGGGCACAGCTGCCCGAGGCCCGCCAGCACGGCGCCCAGGGCATCGCCGGCATCCGCGGCTTTGCTCCCCGCTCCCTCCGGGAGAAGGGCTGACGCGCCTTGCTCCCCTCTCCCGAGGGGGAGAGGGGCTTTGGTGGCCTACGCGCCTGCAGGGGCGTTCCGGGCCGCCAGGGCGAGGTAGCGCGCGTGCAGCGTCGCCACCGCGCGGTCCAGGTCCGCGAGCGTGCCCTCGTTGACGATGACATCGTCGCTGATCGCCAGCCGCGCCTCGCGGGTGGCCTGTGCCGAAACCATGCGCTCGGCCAGCGCACGGTCGACGCCGTCGCGGGCCAGCAGCCGGGTGATCTGGGTCGCCGGCTCCACGTCCACGCACAGCACCCGGTCGACCCAGCCGTAGTCGCTGTCGGTCTCGGCCAGCAGCGGAATGGCCAGGATCACGTAAGGGCCGGGCGCCGTGGCGGCGCCCTCGCGCAGGGCATCGTGCACGTACGGGTGCACGATCGCCTCCAGCGCACGCCGTTCGGCATCGTCTGCGAACACGCGCCGCCGCATCGCCGCACGGTCGAGGCTGCCGTCCTGGAGCACGACTCCGGACCCGAACCGCGCCACCACCGCCGGCAGTGCCGGCGCACCCGGCTGCAGCACCGCCCGCGCAATCCGGTCGGCGTCGATCACGCGCACGCCGTGTGCCTGGAAGCGCCCGGTCACCGCCGACTTCCCCGACGCCACCCCACCGGTCACCACAACGCAGAACACAGCCCCACCCTGTAGGAGCCGCCGTCGGCGGCGATCCACCCTGCCCACCGGCTCGTCGTCCACCCCCACCATCTCAACCCAGCCCACTGACCCGCAGGTACCCACCCAGCAGGTCCGGCGCAAACACCAGCTGCACCCAGCCGGCGCCGGCGAGGAACGGACCGAACGGGATCGGCGTGGCCCGGTCACGTCCGCGCAGGGCCAGCCAGGTGCCGCCGACCACCGCGCCGATCAGCGAGGACATCAGCAGCACCGGCAGGATCGCCTGCCAGCCGCACCAGGCGCCGATCGCGGCCAGCAGCTTGAAATCGCCGTAGCCCATGCCCTCCTTGCCGGTGAGCAGCTTGAACAGCCAGTACACCGACCACAGGCTCAGGTAGCCGACCACGGCGCCGACGATCGCCGTCTCCGGTGGCTGCAGCCAGCCCAATGCGGCCAACAGCAGTCCCAGCCACAGCAGCGGCAGCGTCATGCCGTCGGGCAGCAGCGTGGTGCGCAGGTCGATGCCGGACATGCCGATCAGGAAGGCGGTGAACACCAGCGCCGCGATCCCCTCCACGCCGATGCCCAGGCGCCAGACCACGACCACGAACGTCAACCCGGTCAGCAGCTCGATGATCGGGTACTGCCACGAGATCGCGACCCCGCAGCCGCGGCAGCGCCCACGCAGCAGCGCGAAGCTCAGCAACGGCACGTTCTCCCACCAGGCCAGCTTGTGGCCGCACCGGGGACAGTGCGAGCGCTCCATCACGACGCCCGGAGGCTTCGGCTCGGCCGGCTCGGCCGGCAGCCCCAGCAGGTCCCGGCTGTCCGCCTTCCAGCGCCATTCCATCCATGCCGGCAGGCGCAGGATCACGACGTTGAGGAAGCTGCCGATGAGCAGGCCAAACAAAAAGGCGCTGGTGAGGACCAGCGCCCCGGATGCAAAAAAGGCTTCCAACACGCGGTCGCGGTCCTCAGATCGTCGCTGCGATCTTGAACACCGGCAGGTACATGCCCACGACCATTGCACCGACCACGATGCCGATGAAAACCATGATGAAAGGCTCGATCAGGCTGGCAAGCGCATCGACGGCGTTGTTGACTTCCTCCTCGTAGAACTCGGCCACCTTGAACAGCATGGTATCGAGTGCGCCCGCCTCCTCGCCGATGGCGGTCATCTGCACAACCATGTGCGGAAACACGCCGACCTGGCGCATGGCGATGTTGACCTGGTAGCCCACCGCGACGTCCTCGCGGATGCGGCGCACGGCCTTCTCGTAGACGGTATTGCCGGTGGCGCCGGCGACCGTTTCGAGTGCGTCCACGAGCGGGACGCCGGCCTTGAAGGTGGTGGCCAGCGTACGCGCAAAACGCGCGATCGAGGCATTGTGCATGATCTGGCCCACGACTGGCAGCTTCAGGATCAGACGGTCCAGGAAGTGGGCGAAGGCCAGGGAGCGCTTCTTGAAAAAGATGAACGAGAAGATCGCGCCTATGGCCACGAACAGCACCAGCCACCAGTACGCAACCATGAAGTCCGAGGCTGCGATGATCATCTTGGTGAACGCCGGCAGGTCGGCGCCGAAGGTCTTGAAGATGTTCTCGAACTGCGGAACCACGAACACCAGCAGGATGGCACTGACCAGGATGGCCACGACGATCACGACGGCCGGATAGAACAGCGCCTTCTTGATCTTCCCCTTCAGCGATTCGATGTTCTCCTTGTACGAGGCGACCGTGTCGAGCACGGTATCGAGCACGCCCGCGCTCTCGCCTGCACGCACCAGGTTCTGGTACAGCTCGTCGAACTGGACCGGGTGCTTGCTGATCGCCTCGTGCAGCGAGGAACCGCCCTCGATGTCGGCACGGATCGAATCCAGCATCGCCTTCATGCGCGGATTCTTCTGGCCGCCGGAGATGATCTCGAACGACTGCACCATCGGCACGCCGGCGTGCATCATCGTCGCCAGCTGCCGGGTGAAGATGGCGATGTCGCGCGGCGAAATCCGCTGGCCGGCCTTGCCGAACAGCGGCTTGGGCTTGGCCTTGACCGTGGTGGGCGTGATGCCCATCTTGCGCAGCTCGGCCTTGAGCAGGTTGGCGTTCTTGGCGAGCTGCTCGCCTTTCATCTTCACGCCGCGCTTGTCGGTGCCTACCCAGACGAAGGGCTGCATCGGATTGGGATTGCGCGCGGCGGCGCTGCGGGCAGCTGCCCGGGTTGCGGTACGCGATGCGGCCATGGCTTCAGTCCTTGGTCACGCGGTTGATTTCGGCGAGGCTGGTGACTCCGGCCTTCACCTTGAGCAGGGCGGACCTGCGCAGGTCCTGGACGCCGGAACGCTCGGCGGCCTCGGTGATCTGGATGGCACCGCCGCCCTCGAGCACGATCTGCTGGATCTCTTCGGACATCGGCATCACCTGGTAGATGCCGACACGGCCCTTGTAGCCCTCGTTGCAATCGTCGCAGCCGACGGGCTCGAAAATCTTGATCCCGGCCGCGATCTCCTCCTCGGTGAACCCCTCTGCGTGCAGCGCGTGCTCCGGCAGCTTGAGCTCGCGCTTGCACGAGTGCAGCCGGCGCGCCAGGCGCTGGGCGATCACCAGGGTCACCGACGAGGTGATGTTGTAGGGCGCCACGCCCATGTTCATCAGCCGCGCAATGGTCTGCGGCGCATCGTTGGTATGCAGCGTGGACAGTACCATGTGGCCGGTCTGCGCGGCCTTGATGGCGATCTCGGCGGTCTCCAGGTCGCGGATCTCGCCGACCATGATGACGTCCGGGTCCTGGCGCAGGAACGAACGCAGCGCGGCGGCGAAGGTCATGCCGCGCTTGACGTGCATCTGCACCTGGTTGATGCCCGGTACCCGGATCTCGACCGGGTCCTCCACGGTGGAGATGTTCACGCCTTCGGTGTTGAGGATGTTCAGCGCCGTGTACAGCGAGACGGTCTTGCCCGAGCCGGTGGGACCGGTCACCAGCACCATGCCATAGGGCTTGGCGATGGCCTCCAGGAACATGTCCTTCTGGTAGTCCTCGTAGCCGAGCTTGTCGATGCCCAGCCGCACGGCGCTGCCATCGAGCAGGCGCAGCACGACCTTTTCTCCGAACAGAGTGGGGCAGGTGCTGACGCGGAAATCCATCTGCCGGGTCTTGGACAGGTTGAGCTTGATGCGGCCGTCCTGGGGCACGCGCTTCTCGGCGATGTCCAGGGCCGCCATCACCTTCAGACGCGAGGAGATGCGCGCCTGCAGCTTCACCGGCGCCTTGGTGATCTGCTTGAGGATGCCGTCCATGCGCAGGCGCACGCGGTACTCGTCCTCGTAGGGCTCGAAATGGATGTCCGAGGCGCCGCGCTTGATCGCGTCGACCAGGATCTTGTTGACGAAGCGCACCACCGGCGTATCGTCGCCTTTGGCGTCGATGCCCGAGTCGCTGGAGGCATCGTCGCTGTCGCCGACATCGAGGTTCTCCAGCCCCTCGGCCTCGTTCATCTCCTCGGTGAACGCGTCGGTGACGTTGCTGGCGTGGTCGATGGCGCGGCGCAGCTGCTCCTCGTCGACCAGTATGGGCTCTACGGTCAGGTTGGCCTGGAACTTGATCTCGTCCAGGGCCCGGGTATTGGTCGGATCCGAGATCCCCACGTACAGGCGGTTGCCGCGTTTGAACAGCGGCATCGCATGGTGCCGGGCGATCAACTCCTCGTTGACGAGTTTGATCGCCGACTGCGACAGGTCCAGCGCGGAGACATCGAACAGCGGCACGCCGAACTCGGAGGAGTGCGCCGCGGCCACGTGCGCGGCCGAGACCAACTTCTTCTCCAGCAGCCAGTTGGCGACCGGCTTGCGCTCCTTGGTCGCCTCGTCGATGGCGCGGCGGGCGTCGGGTTCGGCAAGATGCCCGTCCAGCACCAGCCGGCGGGCGATCCCCGTGATCCCCACGAGATTGGCAGCGGCGATTGCGCTCATTCCCCGACTATGCTTGCTTCGCCTATCGGCTCCGGCACTTTACCGCAAAGAGCTCAGGTGGTGCATCATGTTGCCTGGAGCCCAGCCCGCACTCCGTGACCGGGATCGCATGTCCGAAAAATATTCCGACAATGCAACGGGTTACGGTGCCGGGCTGACGGTCGTCCTGCCGGCGCGCAACGAGTCCCAGGGGCTGCGCACAGTGCTGCCTGTGCTGCGCAGGACCTTGCCGCAGGCCCAGATCATCGTCTCGGACGATGGCTCCGTGGACGAGACCGCGCAGGTCGCCCGCGAGTTCGGCGCCGAGCTGGTCGTCGCCCCGGCGTCGATGGGCAACGGGGCGGCCGTCAAACGCGGCGCGCGCGCGGCCAGTGGCCGGGTCATCGTGTTCATGGACGCCGACGCGCAGCACGACCCGACGCAGATCCCAGCGATGCTCCGCAAGCTGGAGGAGGGCTACGACATGGTCGTGGGCGCACGCAGCCGCGACGGCCAGGCCAACCGGGCCCGCGGCCTGGCCAATGCCTTCTACAACCGCCTGGCAAGCTGGGTGACCGGCTGCGAGGTCGCCGACCTGACCTCGGGCTTCCGTGTCGTCCGGACCGAGCGCTTCCGCGAGTTCCTGCATCTGCTGCCGAACGGCTTCTCCTATCCGACCACGATCACCATGGCATTCCTGCGCAGCGCCTACCCGACCGCCTTCGTGCCGGTCCCGGTGGCGCGCCGGATCGGCCGCAGCCACCTGCGGCCGCTGCGCGACGGGGTCCGTTTCCTGCTGATCATCTTCAAGGTCGCCACCCTGTACTCGCCGCTGAAGCTGTTCGTGCCGGTCAGCGCGGGCTTCTTCCTGACCGGTGCGGGCTACTACGCGTACACCTACCTGTCGCAGGGCCGGTTCACGAACATGAGCGCGCTGCTGTTCAGCGCCGCGGTGATCGTGTTCCTGATCGGCCTGATCTCCGAGCAGATCACGTCGCTGACCTACCTGGCTTCGGCCACGCGGTCGCGCGATTGAGCCCCGACGCCAAGTCCAGCGTCACGCCCGTGCGCCGGTGGCTCCCCACCCTGGCATTGTGGGTCGGGATCGCCGCCGCGGTGGCAACGCTGATCGTGTACCGCGCCGAACTCCACGAGGCCAGCGCCGCAGTGTCCGCCCTGCAATGGGTGCTTGCGCTTGCCCTGCTGCTGGCCCGCTGGCTGCTGCTGGTGGCGTCCTGGCACTGGCTGTTGCGCGGGTTCGCGCCCGGGGCAGGGGGATGGCGGGCGTCGCTGCGCCAGACCGGTTACCTGCTGGCCGGCAAGTACGTGCCCGGCAAGGTCTTCGGGATCCTCGCGCGCGGGGTGGACTCGGCCGCGGCCGGCCACGTGCGCCAGGCATGGACCGCGAGCGTGCTCGACCAGATCCTGACCTTCGCTGCGGCGGTGCTGGTCGGGCTCGTGCTGTGGGCTTCGGCAGCGAGCGGCCAGGCGCGGTGGCTGCTGGCACTGCCGCTGGTCATCCCGGTCCTGGTGCTGTCGATCCCGCTGGCGCTGGGGGCCGCCCGGCGCCTGGCCGGGCTGATGCCGCGGGCGACACGCTGGCTGACGCCGGCGGTTGCCGCCCCGGGTGCCCGGCGCAATCTGCTCGCCGCCGCCGGCTGCCAGGTCGCGCAGACCTTACTCGTCGCACTGCTGATCATGGTGCTGGCGCCGCACGATCGCATCGGGCTTGCCGGGGCGTACCTGGTGAGCCTGGCCGGGGGCATGGCCCTGCTCGTGCTGCCCGGCGGGATCGGCGCGCGCGAAGGCCTGTTCGTGTCGATCGCCGCCGGCACGCTGGGCACGACGGCGGCCGTGCTGCTGGCGGCCCTGCTGCGACTGCTGCTGACGCTGGGCGACCTGATCGCCGGGCTGGTCGCGATGTGGCCGCGAATAGTCCGGGACTAGCGCGACACTAGCGCGGCCGCAACAGCAGCATCGTCCAGGGAACCGGCGTCCGGACGGCCTCGACCTCGAACAGCCCGGAGACCTCGCCGATCAGCGCCCGCGTCGACCAGTGGCGGACATGGCCGGGGGTATTGCCCAGATCCCGCCAGTACTTGCCGCGGCACAGGTTCAGTGCGCGCCACAGCGGCTCGCGCGGCGTCGAGACGATCACGCGCCCGCGGCTGATGCGATGCAGTTCGCGCAGGCACGCGTGCGGGTCGTGCAGGTGTTCGAGCACCTCCAGCAGCAGCACCAGGTCGAAGCTGCGGTCCGGATGCGGGGCGGCGTAGATCGACGCCTGCGTGACCGCAACGGCGGGGTTGCGCGCCTGCGCCGCGCTGGCATGGGCGGACTCGATCTCGCAGGCGAGCAGATCGGTCGCGTCGGGCAGCATCGCCCGGATCCGCTGCGTCGAGTAGCCGGCGCCGCAGCCGGCCTCCAGGACCCGGGCTCCGGCGGGTACGCGCGCCGCCCGCACCAGGTCGCCGACGGCGGTGAAGAAGCGATCGACCAGCCAGCGGCCCGCGCGGCCGCTGTCGGTGTACTTGCCGGTGAATTCGCCGCTCAACTCTCCGCGCAACTCGCCGCTCATGGCAGGGCCTCCCCGGGTGTGCGACCGGCCTCGTCGATGCGCCGGCCCAGGGCGGCGATCTGCTCGCGACCGCGCCGGTCGTGCGCCGGCACCCGGTCGGCGGCTTCGCGCAGCACATCACGGGCGCGGGCGAGGTCGCCGCGCATGAGCAGCAGGTGGATCATCAGGCCCGAGGTCTGGGGGTCCGCGCGCCCGGTCGACCAAGCGCGATCGAGCTGTGCCAGGGCGTCGGCGTGCTGTCCTGCGGCGGCGAACAGCTCGCCTGCGCGCACCCGCAGCCGCCACTTGACGAGCAGGCGCTCCGGTTGCGGCGAGCGGTCCAGCAGTGCGCGCACGGACCGCGCCAGCCGCCCAGGTTCGATTCCGGGGCAGCGGTCCAGCAGCACGAAGTCCTTCAAGGTTTCGATCGCCTGCAGGTGATCCAGGTTCAACCGTGGCACCGCGATCGCGTCCAGACGGTCGAGCGTCGCGGCATCCACGTTGCCGCTCACGCATCCGATCACCAGTGCGTGGACGTCGGCCACTGCCCGCTGGCTGGCGTCGCCTTCTTCGCGCAGCCGTGCGATGGCGTCTGCGGCTTGCGCGTAGCGGCCGCTGCGGAAGTCGATGGTGACCTGCTCGAGCCTGGCCCGACGCGAGGCCGGATGGGTCTGCAGCGCCTGGGCGACCAGCGTCTGGCGGCTTTGCCACACGCGGCTGCGGGCGGCGGTGGCCGCGGCGTCGACCAGGACCAGCACCGCCAGGGCGGCCAGGATCCATGCGCCGGCACGGGCATGTCCGCCGGCGGCCAGGCGGCCGGCCAGGGCAAAGGCGGCGACCACCACGCACAGCAGCACGCCCACCGAGGGCAGGTAGTTGCGGTGCTCGAAGTACAGTTCCAGCGGCAGCACGGTGGACTCCACCGCGTGGGCCGCAAGGAAGAAGGCGATGCCGGTGGCGATCGCGGGCGCGCGGCGGCGCAGCAGCACCGCCAGCGCAGCCACGGCCGCCCAGAACGCCAAGGCCAGCACGGTGCCCGGCGGCTGGAGCAGGCCGCGCGAGGTCACGAAATCGTCGGTGTAGATGCCCAGCCGGGTGCTGTCGGGCAACAGCAAGGCAAGCAGATAGTCGGCCAACGCGCGCGGCTGGCTCAGCAGGCGCTCCCACAGGGAGAAATCGCGCATCGCATACATTTCGAACGGATCGAAACGCCCGGCGGCCACGGCGCCGGCGAGCACGAGCGCCGGAAACACCAGGAACATTGCGTGGAATGCCCCGATCTCGCGCCGCCACTGGGCGCGCGAGGCCGGGTAGCCGAGCTCGACCGCCAAGCACAGCAGCGGCGCCACGGCGCCATTCTCCTTGCCCAGCACCGCGAGCGCCGCAGCCAGCGGGAATGCGAGGAACAGCAGCACGCGGCCGGCAACGGTGCGGCCCGCGTCGAGCCGCTCGCGGCCGACCAGGTAGCACAGCACGGCGCCGAGCGAGAACAGTGCCGAGACCTGCGCCATGCGCTGGATCACGTACAGCACCGTGCTCACATGCAGCGGATGCAGCAGCCACAGCGCGGCTGCGGCCGCTGCGATCCAGCGAGCTTGCCCGGACCAGCGGCGGTCGCGCCGCAGCAGCCGCTCGACGAGCAGGTACACGAGTGCACCGGCGAGCAGGTGCAGCAGCAGGTTGCCCAGCTTCAGGCCGAACACCGAGTCGCCGGCGAGCCCCGCATTGGCCAGCAGACTCAGCATCGACAGCGGGCGCCCGAGCGGCCCGGAACGGTTGTCGAACACGACGCCCTGCCAGCCGGCGTCCCCCTGGATCCATTGTCCAATCGGCGCCAGGTTCGGCAGGTCGTCGAGCAGCAGCGGGCCCGACAGCCCGGGCCAGTAGGCGAGCGCCGCGATCAGCGCGGCGGCGAGCAGCGCCAGCCAGGGCCGGGGCAAAAGAAAAGCCCACCAGCGCGCGGGGCGCTGGTGGGCCGTGGCATGGCTGCCGATTGCGTCAGGCAACGCCGCTTAGCGGCAGGTCGCCGGGGCGCAGGTCGGGTTGGAGGAGGTGCACACCCACTCCACGGTGCCGCTGGCGACCGTGGTCGGAGTGAATGTGAACGTCGGCTCGCCACCCGGGCAGCCCGTATTCTGCGCGGTGGCCGTGATCACGCCGGCGGCCACTGTCATCGAGGCGACGTAGGTGGTCGCTGCGAAGGTGACACCCGCCTCGGCCAGGTCGGCCGGGAACGCGAGGTTGGAGATCGTGTACTCGGACACGCCCAGCTTGGCCGGCGCTGCCGCGTAGATGGCCTCCGACGCCCTGGCGCGGGCCAGGTAGTCCTGGTAGGCCGGGATGGCGATGGCGAGCAGGATGCCGAGGATCGCGATGACGATCATCAGCTCGATAAGGGTAAAGCCTTGCATCTTTTTCATGGTCATGGTGGATCCCCAGATGATGGACATGTCTATCGAACGACTCACGTGGGCACGGAGGCCGGCGTTCCGGTCCGTGGGCTGCCCTGCCTGCGGGCACACGTGCAGGGGGATTAAAGCACAGGCCGTGCCAATGCGAAGCCCCTGTGACGGAATCGTTTTCGAATCAAGGCGGTGGCTTGTGACGGCGTTCGCGGGTCCGCTCGCCTGCCGAGCGCGACTGCGGACCCTGTCGCGGTTCGGATGTGCGCCAGGCGCAGCTTTGACCTGACGCAGCGGGTCACAAGCTGACGCAGATTGACATGGGCCGCCACCCGCAGGACGGTTCAGCGCGCCTCCGGCGCCTGCAGCCGCTGCAGCTGCGAGCGTGCATGTTCGAGTGCGACGGCGTCGGCCGCACGGGCGCCGCCGGCGAGCACGGTGCGATAGACCGAGGCGGCGGTCCCTGGCTCGCCATTGCGCTCGTAGGCATCGGCCAGCACGAACAGGTTCTCGGCGGTGGGCGCGAGCTTCGCGGCCTGGATTGCAGGTTCCAGCGCCGCTTCGTGATCGCCCTTGCGCAGCAGGGTGCGTGCCAGGTTCAGGTGCAGCACGTGCTGGCCCGGTTGCAGCGCGATGCCGGCCCGGTAGTGCGTAATGGCATCGTCGATGCGGCGCTCGGTCAGGGCGAAGTAGGCCTGCAGCTCGTGGGCGCCGGCCGACTCGCCGTCGGCAAGCAGCCGTTGCAGCGACGCCCTGGCCTGCTCCGGCTCGCCGGACTTGATCTGCCCCAGTGCGATGCGATGCCAGTTGGGGCCGGGGAGCGAAACCCCCTGCGACTGCCAGAACGCCAGCGCGACCAGCACCGCGACCGCCACACCGCCGAACGCCAGGGGTCGGACGCTGCGCGCACGGGCCCAGCGCCAGACCTGGTCCAGGAAGTACCCCGCCGCAAAGGCGAACAGGGCCACGCCGTGGAACCGGAACCGGGACTCTGCGAAGAACACCACGAAGGTGGCCGCGACCACGGCAAGGGGCAGCACCACCAGCCAGCCGCGCCGATCGCGCCAGGTCAGCACGACCAGCCCGGGAATGCCCAGGGCGAACAGCCAGCCGAAGCTCGCCGGCAGCAGCCGCAGCGTCGGCGAGAACTCGCGCTCGTCGGCCAGCGAGCGGTTGTTGGGCACCTCGGGGAAGGCGGCGAACTTGCCGGCCTTGCGCGCGAGGTTTCCGGCGACCTGCGCGGGATGCGCGGTGATGAACTCCAGCGCCTGCGCGCGCCAGTAACGATCGACCTGCGCCCCCGACAGCGGCCGCCCGAGCCGGCGCTGGGCTTGCGCGCGATAGCCCTGCCAGATCTCGATCGGATGCAGCATGCTCACGAACGCCGGCGCGTACTGCTCGGAGCGGGGATTGTCGGGGTTGTAGAGCTGGTGCAGCACGATGCCGCCATTGCCGGGCAACGGCGAGAAGGTGCCGGACAGCTCGGCGTTGCGCAGGGACAGCAGCGCCAGGGGAAGCGCCAATCCGCCCAGCATCCAGGCTGCCCGTGCGGCCGGGGCGAGGATGCCGCCGCGGCCCTGCGCCAGCAGCGGGACGAGGAGGAGCCCCGCAAGGGCGAGCAGCAGCAGGTTGCCGCGCAGCGCCACGCCGAGGCCACCGAGCAGCCCCAGGCCGACCCACCACCCCCAGCGGTCGTGCCGCAGCGCGCGCAGCGCCAGCCACACCCACAGCACCAGCAGCGCGGCGACCCAGGTCGCCTTGAGCAGGGTAGTGGCGTACAGGGTCGCCGGCAGGCACAGGGCATAGAGCGCGGCGGCGACGATGCCCGCGCGCTCGCGGTCGAACTCGCGCGCGATCAGGATCAGTCCGTACGCGGCGAGCGCGTCAACGGCGACCTGGACCAAGTACACGGCGAAGATGTTGAAACCGGTCACGGCGAACAGTGCGGCCAGCACGTAGCCGTACAGCGGATCCATGAAGCCGAACACCGGATCCGAGGCCGCGCCCGAGGACAGGGCCTGGGCGAAGCGGACATGGAACTCCTCGTCCGGCCCGAACTGGTAGGTCAGCGGACTGCGCATCGCGCTGGCCAGGTGCAGCATCCGCACCAGCACCAGCGCGCTCAGCACGGCGAAGACCGCGCGCGGGTGCTGCGAACGCCGGTCGGATCCGGACGGGTCGCTGGTGGTCGTTGACACGTGGCGCGCGCCGTTGGCGGAGGCGCAATTGGACGCTGCCGGGGGCGGCGGTGCAAGCGGCCGCCCCCGGTGGCGTGTCGAATGGCTCGTTGCGTGCGCTGCCGGCGGGGCCCGGATCGCCCGGGTCCGGATCAATCGATGCCGAGCTTCTTGAGCTTGTAACGCAGGGCGCGGAAGGTGATGCCCAGCTTCTCGGCCGTGCGCGTCTTGTTGTAGCGGCACTCCTCCAGTGTCTTGAGGATGGCCTCGCGTTCGAGCTGCTCGATGTAGTCGGGCAGCGGCTCGCCCATGGCGCGCTGCGGGCCGGTCGCGCGCGGATCGAACGGCACGCCGGGCGGGGTCGGCGCCCCCGGGGCGCCCGGCGGCGGCGCGGACACGTTGTTGCTGGAGCTGGGCAGCCGCAGGTCTTCGCCGCGAATGGTTCCACCCTCGCACAGGGCCACCGAGCGCTCCAGGATGTTTTCCAGCTCGCGCACGTTGCCGGGGAAGGGATAGCGCTGCAGCCCGGCCAGGGCATCGTCGCTGAGGGTGAAGCGGGGGATGCCGGCCTCCTGGGCGAGCCGCCGCAGGATGTGCGAGGCCAGCAGCGCGATGTCCTCGCGGCGCTCGCGCAGCGCCGGCACACGCAGCTCGATGACGTTGATGCGGTAGTACAGGTCGTGGCGGAAGCGGCCTTCCTCGACCAGCTGCGCCAGGTTCTTGTGGGTGGCCGACAGGATCCGCACGTCGACCTGCACCTCGGCGCTGGAGCCGACCGGGCGGATGGTCTTTTCCTGGATCACGCGCAGCAGCTTCACCTGCATGTGCACCGGCAGCTCGGCCACCTCGTCCAGAAACAGGGTGCCGCCGTGGGCCGCCTGGAACAGGCCTTCCTTGTCGGCGTGGGCGCCGGTGAAGCTGCCCTTGCGGTGGCCGAAGAACTCGCTTTCCATCAGCTCGGAAGGGATCGCGCCGCAGTTGACCGGGACGAACTCGCCCTCGATGCGCGGTCCCTGCTCGTGGATCAGCCGTGCGACCAGTTCCTTGCCGGTGCCCGACTCCCCGCCGATGCACACCGGCGCCTGGCTGCGGGCAACCTTGGATATGGTTTCGCGGAGCCTCTGCATGGCCTCGGACTCGCCCAGCAGCTTGTTGGCCGACAGCTGTTGCAGGGCGCGCTTCTGCTCGCCCAGTTGCAGGGCGTTCTGCACCATGCGGCGCAGCTGGTTCAGGTCGACCGGCTTGGAGACGAAGTCGAAGGCGCCGGCCTTGAGCGCGGCCACGGCGGCGTCGACGTTGCCGTGGGCGGTGATCATCGCCACCGGCGTGTCCGGGTAGCGGGCGGCGATCAGCTCGATCAGGCTCTGCCCGGAGCCGTCGGGCAGGCGCATGTCGGTGAAGCACAGGTCGTAGCGGTTCTCGGCAAGCTGGCGCTCGGCGCTGGCCACGTCGGCGGCGGTATCGACCTTCAGGCCCATTCGGCCCAGGGTCATGTGCAGCAACTCGCGGATGTCGCGCTCGTCGTCGATGATCAGGGCGGTACGGATACTGGGCATGGGCGCAGTCTAGGCCGGTCGCTGGGGCGAAACTACCGATCAATCGGGCAGTTGCCAAATGTGAAGTGCGATGGCAGGCGTGTGGCGCCAGCCGCGCGCGGGCGTTCGGCAGGCTCAGGCCGACCCGGGCTCCAGTTCGGCCTTGGGCATGCTCGGCAGGGCCACGCCGCGCGGACGCACCAGGCTGATCCGGAAGCAGCTGCCGCCGCCGGCGACCGGGACGTAGTCCAGCGTGGCCTGGTTGGCCTCGCACAGCTGGCGCGCCAGGTACAGGCCCAGCCCGGTGCCATGCTCGCTGGTCGTGTAGAAGGGCTCGAAAATGCTTCCGGCCACCTTCTGCGGGATGCCCGGACCGCGGTCGATGACCTCGATCAGCGGGGGCGCGGCCTCCGAGGACTGGCGCGCCACCAGGGTCACGCGGGCGGGCTCGCCGGGCATGCGCCCGTAGGTGAGGGCATTGAGGATCAGGTTGACCACCACCTGGTGCAGGTGCTGCGGGTCCACCAGCGCATACACATGGCGGCCCGCGGCCACGGCCTTGACCTCGTCCTTGTCCAGGTAGTGGCCGCTCTTGAAGTCCTCGACCACTTCGAACACCCACTGCGCCAGGTCCAGCGGCTCGGGCCGCGAGCGCTCGCGGCGCGCAAGGTTCAGGATGTTCTCGATGATCCCGTTCATGCGCTCGCAGTGGCTGCGGATGATCTCCACCAGCCGGTGGTCGGTGTCGGTCATGTCCGGGGACTCGTCCAGCAGCTGCGCCGAGTAGCTGATCGCCGCCAGCGGGTTGCGCACCTCGTGCGCGATGCTGGCCGAGAGCCGGCCCAGGGTGGCCAGGGTCAGTTCCTCGGCACGCTGCGAGACCAGGGTGACGTCGTCCAGGAACAGCAGGAACAGTTCCTCGGTCACCATCAGCCGGGCGAAACGGGGGATCACCTCGGGCACGTCCTTGGCCAACGCCAGCGGCAGCGGGTCGGTCTTGCCCTCGGCGCGCCAGCGGTACAGGCGGTGCGAGAGTTCCGGGGCCAGCTCACCCAGGTCGTTCATGGCCGGGTTCGGGTTGCCGAGCAGGAACCAGGCCGCCTCGTTGTACATCACGATCCGGTTGCCGCCGTCCACCACCATCACGCCGGTGCGCATGCGGCGGATGATCAGGTCGTTCATCTCCGACAGGCTGGCCATGGCGGCGCCGCGCTGCTCGGCCAGCGCCTCGGACTCGCGCAGCTGGCGCCCCAGCAGGTGGCACAGCGCGGCCGCGCCGGCGTGGGCGACGGCGAACATCAGCGGTTCGGCCAGGTCGCGCCCGTCGGACTGGAACATCCAGCGGGTGAGGAAGAACTCGCCGATGATCACCGCCGCGGCCGCGACCGCCGTGGCCACGGCCAGCGGCCACGGCAGCAGCAGCGCCGCGGCACCGACGTTGACCAGCAGCATCAGGGCGATGACGTTCTCGGCCCCGGGCAGCGCCTGCATCGCGAACAGCGCCACCACCAGGTCCAGCGCGATCCCGGCTGAGATCTGAGTTTGCAGCGCGCGTGCTCGCTCGCGGGAGGAAACCAGCAGCGCGATCGCCGCCAGCAGGTACAGCGGCGAGATGACCTTGATGGGGAACTGGCCGCGCGGCTCGACCAGCCCTTCGGCCAGCGGGCTGAACACCACGAACACCAGCAACGAGGCTTCCAGCAGCCGGTACAGCGTGAAGAAGTACAGCTCGCGGCGCAGGGGGTCCTCGCCCCCCAGGGTCCGGGTCGCGGCGCGGCGGTTCGCCGATATTCGCATTCGACCTCCCTTTCCCCCTGTCGCCCAGTATAGGGCCACTGAAGCAGGCCGCAGCGACCAAGGGGGCAGCCCCTCTCCCCTCGGGAGAGTGGAGCAAAGCGCAGCCGCTACTCGCGGCAGGAGAGGGGCGCACGGCGCGCAGGCCGCTCTCCCGTGGGAGCGGGGAGTCGATGCGCTTTTGCCTTTGCCGGGGCGCTCCGCCAAAATACGCGGCCTTCATCGCCGCCTGCGCTGCGCGGCGGGCCGCACGGCCCGCGCCGGACCGCGCCTGCGGCATTCGCCCGGATCCCAGGTAGCCGCATGAACTTCCACGAGTATCAGGCCAAAGAACTGTTCACCCAGTACGGCATTCCGGTCCCGATGGGACATGTCGCGCGCACGCCCGAGGAGGCGGCCGAATCGGCCCGCGCGATCGGCGGCGACCACTGGGTCGTCAAGGCCCAGATCCACGCCGGCGGACGCGGCAAGGCCGGCGGCGTGAAGCTGGTCAAGAGCATCGAGGCGGTCCGGGAGGCGGCCGGCCAGATGCTCGGTACGACCATGGAGACCTACCAGTCCGGCGGCCGCGCATTGCCGGTGGACTGCGTGCTGGTCAGCGCCGCCGACGACATCGTCAAGGAGCTGTATCTTTCCGTGCTGGTGGATCGCAGCGCCACGGCCGTGACCTTCATCGCCTCGGCGCGCGGCGGCGTGGACATCGAGCAGGTCGCCAACGAGACGCCCGAGGACATCCACACGCTCGAGGTCAATTTCACCCAGGGCCTGCAGCCGTTCCAGTGCCGCCTGCTCGGTTTCGCGATGGGGCTGTCGCCGAAGAACGTCAGCCAGCTCACCAGGATCATGCTGGGCATGTTCAAGCTGTTCAACGAGCGCGACCTGTCGCTGATCGAGCTCAATCCGCTGGCGATCGTGGACAGCGGCGACCTGGTGGCGCTGGACGGCAAGCTCAACTCCGACGACAACGCCTCGTTCCGGCAGCCGAAGCTGCAGGCCATGCGCGACCAGCGCCAGGAGGATCCGACCGAGGCCGACGCCGCCGAGCACGACCTCAACTACGTGACCATGGACGGCGACATCGGCTGCATGGTCAACGGCGCCGGCCTGGCCATGGCCACCATGGACGTGATCAAGCTCGCCGGCGGCGAGCCGGCGAACTTCCTGGACGTGGGCGGCGGTGCCACCCGCGAGCGGGTGACCGAAGCCTTCAAGCTGATCGTGTCCTCGCACGGCGTGCGTGCGATCCTGGTCAACATCTTCGGGGGCATCGTGCGTTGCGACATGATCGCCGAGGGGATCATCGCCGCGGTCAAGGACGTGGGCGTCACGATCCCGGTGATCGTGCGCCTGGAGGGCACCAACGTGGAGAAGGGCAAGCAGCTGCTGGCCGCCAGCGACCTGGCGATCACGCCGGCGGACGACCTCAACGACGCCGCCAGGAAAGCTGTCGAGGCCGCCAAGGCCTGATCGACACCCGCACGGTGTAGGAGCCGGCGTTGCCGGCGATCCGCACCATCGTTCCGTCATCGAATACCGGGTCGCCGCCGAACGGCGGCTCCTACAGACCGAGCAAGGCAGCCATGTCCGTCCTCGTCAACAAGAGCACCAAGGTCATCGTCCAGGGCTTCACCGGCCAGCAGGGCAGCTTCCACGCCGGGCAGATGCTCGA
The DNA here is from genome assembly GCA_035686365.1 of Lysobacteraceae bacterium. Classification (GTDB taxonomy): domain Bacteria; phylum Pseudomonadota; class Gammaproteobacteria; order Xanthomonadales; family Xanthomonadaceae; genus DASRZM01. The sequence goes on from DASRZM010000057.1 coordinate 21,084, forward strand.
GTACGGCACCCGCATCGTGGGCGGCGTCACGCCGGGCAAGGGCGGCGGCGAGCACCTGGGGCTGCCGGTGTTCAACACCGTTCACGACGCGCTCGAGGAAACCGGCGCCGACGCGTCGGTGATCTACGTGCCGCCGCCGTTCGCGGCCGACGCGATCCTGGAGGCGGCCGATGCGGGCGTGCGCGTGATCGTCACGATCACCGAGGGGATTCCGGTGCTGGACATGCTGCGGGTGAAGAACGTGCTGGCGCAGTACCCGGACACCTGGCTGATCGGCCCCAACTGCCCGGGCATCATCACCCCGGACGAGTGCAAGATCGGCATCATGCCCGGGCACATCCACAAGCCCGGCAAGGTCGGCATCGTCAGCCGCTCGGGCACGCTGACCTACGAGGCGGTGTACCAGACCACCAAGGCCGGACTGGGCCAGTCCACCTGCATCGGCATCGGCGGCGATCCGATCCAGGGGATGAACTTCATCGACTGCCTGGCGCTGTTCCAGGACGATCCGCAGACCGAGGGCATCATCCTGGTGGGCGAGATCGGAGGCAGCGCCGAGGAAGAGGCGGCCGAGTACATCGCCGGGAACGTGAGCAAGCCGGTGGTGGCCTTCATCGCCGGCGCCTCGGCCCCGGCCGGCAAGCGCATGGGCCACGCCGGAGCGATCATCTCCGGCGGCAAGGGCACGGCCAGCGGCAAGTTCGAGGCGCTGGAGAAGGCCGGCGTGACCACCGTGAAATCCCCGGCCGACCTGGGCGCCGCACTGCTCGAGCGGATGTAGGAGCCGGCGTTGCCGGCGAAGCACGTGGCCTGAGCGCCGGGCAGGTCGCCGGCAACGCCGGCTCCTACAATGGCGAACATCGTTCCGACCCGGTTGCCATACCAATGCGCATCGCGCTGGCCCAATTCGATTTCCCGGTCGGCGCCATCGAGGCCAATGCGCGCCGCATCATCGAACTGATCGCGCGCGCGCGCGATGAGCACGGCGCCGACCTGGTGCTGTTCCCGGAGCTGGCCTTGTGCGGCTATCCGCCCGAAGACCTGCTGCTGCGGCCCGGGTTCCTGCAGGCGTGCGAGCGCGCCATGGGGCAGATCGCCGCGGCCACGACCGGCATCGTCGCGGTGGTCGGCCATGCCGAGCCGGTGGGTTCGGTGGTGTACAACGCCGCCAGCGTCCTGCGCGAGGGCCGGCTGGCGCACACCTACCGCAAGCGCGAACTGCCCAACTACGCGGTGTTCGACGAGCGCCGCTACTTCGCCACCGGGGACGCGGTGTGCGCCTTCGACGTCGCTGGCGTGCGCGTGGGCGTGCTGATCTGCGAGGACCTGTGGTTCCGCCAGCCGCTGGACCAGACCGCGGCGGCCGGCGTGCAGCTGGTGCTGGTGCCCAACGCCTCGCCGTACGAGGCCGACAAGCCGGGCGAACGCGATGCGCTGATCGCGCGCCAGGTCGGCGAGACGGGGGTGGCGCTGGCCTACCTCAACCTCGTGGGCGGGCAGGACGAGCTGGTCTTCGACGGCGCCTCGGTCCTGGCCGACAGCGACGGGCGCGTGCATGCCGCGGCCGAGGCCTTCGCCGAGCACCTGCTGGTCGCCGATTTCGATCCGGACAGCGGCCGCTTCGCCGCCCCGCAGTGGCCGGCCGAGGGCGACGAGTCGCGCCCGTCGCTGACCTGGCGGGCGCTGGTGCGCGGTACCGGCGACTACGTGCGCAAGAACGGCTTCGAGCGGGCCTGGCTGGGGCTGTCCGGCGGCATCGATTCGAGCCTGACGCTGGCACTGGCGGTGGAGGCACTGGGCGCCGATCGCGTCACGGCCGTCCGGCTGCCGTCCCGGTACACCTCGGCCATCAGCAACGACCTCGCCCAGGAGCAGGCACGCATCCTGGGCGTGCGCCTGGAGACCGTGCCGATCCAGGCGCCATTCGAGGGATTCGTTCAGGCGCTGGCGCCGGTGTTCGCGGATCGCCGGCCCGATGTCACCGAGGAGAACCTGCAGTCGCGCTGCCGCGGCACGCTGCTGATGGCCCTGAGCAACAAGTTCGGCGGCCTGCTGCTGACCACCGGCAACAAGAGCGAGTACGCGGTCGGATACGCAACGATCTACGGCGACATGTGCGGCGCCTACGCACCGCTCAAGGACGTGTACAAGACGCAGGTCTACGAACTGGCGAGCTGGCGCAACGCACGCTCGCCGGTGATCCCGGAGGCCGCGATCGCGCGGCCGCCCTCGGCCGAGTTGCGCCCGGACCAGACCGACCAGGATTCGCTACCGCCCTACGAGCTGCTCGATGCGATCCTGTACCGGTTCATCGACCGCGAGATGTCCTGCGCGGAGATCGCCGCAGACGGTTTCGACCCGGCCACGGTCGGACGCGTGGCCCGGATGGTGCTCGGCAGCGAGTTCAAGCGACGGCAGTCGGCGCCGGGGCCCAAGGTGTCGCGACGCGCCTTCGGCCGCGAGCGCCGCTATCCGATCAGCAGCGGCTGGCGCGAGGATTGCACCGAACCGGGACAGTGACCGAAGCAGCATCGCTCCGACCTGCTTCGCCGCCGCAACCACGCACTGTAGGAGCGGGCGTTGCCCGCGATCATCGAACCCCCGGCGCCGCGGCAGCCCGATCGCCGCCATGGGCCGCTCCCACATAGTTCAGATCCGGTGCCGCAGCAGCGCTGAAGTTGCTGCGGACCTCAGGAGTCCTTGTCGCCGGGCGGCTGCTCCTCGCCCGAGAGCGGCACCAGCTTGCGCCACCAGGCGCGCTCGCGTGGCCAGCCGCCGGCGAAGTAGGGGTGCTGCGGGTGATTGAGCTCCAGCACCCGGCGCGCATCGGCCGCCAGATCGTCCTGGCCCAGGCGTTCGTAGGACAGGGTCATCACCGCCAGCGAATCGCCGACGTAGGCCGATTCGGGATAGTTCTCCATCAGGTGCTTGGCGCGATTGATCGCCGCCACGTAGGCACGCCGCTGCAGGTAGTACTGCGCCACGTTGATCTCGTAGCGTGCCAGCTGGTTGCGCAGGTAGACCATGCGCTGACGCGCGTCGGGCGCGTAGCGGCTGTTCGGATAGCGCCGGATCAGCTCGGCGAAGTCATTGAAGGACTGGCGCAGGTTGCCCAGGTCGCGGCGCGTGGCGTCGAGCCGGGCGAGGCGGTCGAACACCGTCAGGTCGCGGCGGAAATTGATCACACCGCGCAGGTAATAGGCGTAGTCGATGTGCCGGTGCGTCGGGTAGGTGCGGATGAAGCGGTTGATCGTCGAGGACGCGTCGTCGTAGTCCTTGCCCTTGAACTGCGCGTAGGCCAGTTCCAGCTGTGACTGCTCGGTGTAGGGACCGTACGGAAAGCGGCCGACCAGGCGCCGGTAGTAGCGCTCGGCGCGTTCGACGTTGCCGCGCTGCAGCGACCCCTTGGCCTCTGCGTACATTTCCTCGACCGGGAGCGTCTCGAGCGGGTCGTTGTCCTTCTTGAACAGGCCGCCGAGCCCCCCCTTGCAGCCGGCCACGAGGGTCAGCGCCAGCAGCAGGGCCAGGAAGCGGAGCGATGGGGCGATTCGGTGCATGGGTTCGCGCGGCGCGGTCGAAAGGAGCCGGATGATAGCGCAAAGGGCGTCGCAGGACGGGCGCCAGGGCCGCCGCCGGGGCCGCCCGGGCCCCGCGTCCTGCGGCACGGTGTGCGAGGCGCGCAAGCTCCTCTCCCCTCGGGAGCGGGGGAGCACAGCGGGCAGCACGGCCTACAATCGCGTGATCCGGAGCGACCAGGAAAGATGAACGAACCCCGACCCGACGCGACCGAACGGATCGAGCGCCACGAGGCCGAGATTCCGGCCGGACTGTCCGGCCGCCGGTTCGACCAGGCGCTGGCCGAGATCTTCCCGCAGTACTCGCGCTCGCGCCTGGCCGAGTGGATCCGGTCCGGGGACGCACGGATCGACGGCCAGCTCGCGCGCCCGCGCGATCCGGTCTATGGCGGTGCGCGCGTGCAGCTGCGGGCGCGCGCACGAGTCCACTCCCACGACCGCGCCGAGCCGATCGCGCTGACGCTGCTGTACGAGGACGCCGAGCTGCTGGTGGTCGACAAGCCCGCCGGACTGGTCGTGCACCCGGGCGCGGGCAACCCGGCCGGGACGCTGGTCAACGCCCTGCTGCATCACGACCCGGCCCTGGCCGCGCTGCCGCGCGCGGGCATCGTGCACCGGCTGGACAAGGACACCACCGGCGCACTGCTGGTCGCGCGCACGTTCGCCGCGCACGCCGCGCTGACCGCGCAACTGGCGGCCCGGGCGATCCACCGCCGCTACGAGGCGGTGGTGCTCGGCGTACTGGTCTCCGGCGACACCATCGATGCGCCGCTGGGACGGCACCCGCACGACCGGCTGCGTCGCGCCGTGGTCGAGACCGGCCGTCCCGCGGTCACCCATTTCCGCGTGCGCGAGCGCTACCGCGGGCACACGCGTGTGGGTGTGGACCTGGAAACCGGGCGCACGCATCAGATCCGCGCGCATTTCGCCCATCTCGGCCATCCGTTGCTGGGCGACCGGTCCTATGGCGGTGCGCGGCGGCCGCCCAAGGGCGCCGGTCCGGCGTTGATCGATGCCCTGCGGGCATTTCCGCGACAGGCGCTGCATGCCGAGCGGCTGGCCTTCGCGCACCCGGTCGGTGGGCGCGAGTGCGTGGTGGAATCGTCGCGGCCGGCCGACCTGGCCGAGCTGGTCCGGATGCTGCGTGCAGACGCCGGGCGCGGTGGCGGCCGATGATCGAACTGCGTGCGAGCGGCGGCGGTGCCTTCGTGCCGGCCGACTGGCCGGCGCCGCCAGGCGTGCACGCGGTGGCCACACGGCGCCATGGCGTGGGCGTGTCGGTTGCACCGTACGATCATTTCAACCTGGGCCTGCGCTGCGGCGACGATGCCGCGGCGGTGGCTGCCAATCGCGCGACCCTGGTGCGGTTGCTGGCGCTGCCGGCTTCGCCGCGCTGGCTGCGACAGGTGCACGGCACCGGCGTGGCGCGGCTGGAGGATCCAGCGACCGATGCCGAAGAAGGCGAAGAAGCCGAAGCCGATGCCGCGGTGACGACCCGAGCCGACACCGTGCTGGCCGTGCTCACGGCCGATTGCCTGCCGGTGGCGCTGGCCGCCGACGAGGGCGGCGAGGTCGCGCTCGCGCATGCGGGCTGGCGTGGGCTGGCGGCCGGGGTGATCGAGGCCACGGTGGCCGCGATGCGCACGCCGCCCGCCCATACGATTGCCTGGCTTGGGCCGGCGGCCGGGCCGCAGCGCTACGAGGTGGGAGAGGAGGTCCGCGCGGCGTTCGTCGAACACGCATCGTGCGCGCGTTCGGCATTCACCGGGACCGGCCCGGGCCACTGGTCGTGCGACCTGTATGCGCTGGCGCGACAGCGCCTGGCGGCGCTGGGCATCACCCGGGTATCGGGCGGCGGGTTGTGCACGATCGGGGCGCCCGATGCGTTCTATTCGCACCGCCGCGACGGTGTGACCGGCCGCATGGCCACGCTGGTGTGGCGCGAGGCGTCGGAGCGCGGCTAGCAGGCTGTTCCTCAACAGGCTGCCAGTGCCCCGCAGCGCCTTGATTCCTTGCCGGGACGCCCGCATCTGAAAACGGTTCGCCGCCGTCGGGCGGCCCTTTCCGAGGCACATGCCATGCGCATGGACAAGCTGACCTCGCGCTTCCAGCAGGCGCTGGCCGACGCCCAGTCGCTGGCGGTCGGGCGCGACCACAACCTGATCGAGCCGGCGCACGTCCTGCTGGCGCTGCTGGACCAGGGCGGCGGCTCGACCCGCCCGCTGCTGTCGCAGGCCGGCGTCAACGTCGCCACGCTGCGGCAGCGACTGGGCGAGGTCCTGGATGGCCTGCCCCGGGTCGCCGGGCAGGAGGGCGCGGTCACCGTCTCCAACGACCTCTCGCGCCTGCTCAACCTCACCGACAAGCTGGCGCAGCAGCGTGGCGACGCCTACATCGCCAGCGAACTGTTCGTCCTGGCCTGCCTGGACGATCGCGGTGCGGCCGGCACGGCGCTCCGGGATGCCGGCGCCGACAAGGCCGGCGTGGAGCGCGCCATCGAGCACCTGCGCGGCGGCGAGAGCGTGCAGGACGAGGCCGCCGAAGAGCAGCGCCAGGCGCTGGAGAAGTACACCATCGACCTGACCGGGCGCGCCGAGTCCGGCAAGCTCGACCCGGTGATCGGCCGCGACGAGGAGATCCGCCGAGTCATCCAGGTGCTGCAGCGGCGCACCAAGAACAACCCGGTGCTGATCGGCGAGCCCGGCGTGGGCAAGACCGCCATCGTCGAGGGGCTGGCGCAGCGCATCGTCAATGGCGAGGTGCCCGAGGGCCTGCGTGATCGGCGCGTGCTGGCGCTGGACATGGGCGCGCTGATCGCCGGCGCCAAGTTCCGCGGCGAGTTCGAGGAGCGCCTCAAGGCGGTGCTCAAGGACCTGTCGAAGCAGGAAGGGCAGGTGATCCTGTTCATCGACGAACTGCACACCGTGGTCGGCGCAGGGAAAGCGGAAGGTTCGATGGACGCCGGCAACATGCTCAAGCCGGCGCTGGCCCGCGGCGAGCTGCACTGCATCGGCGCCACCACGCTGGACGAGTACCGCAAGTACGTGGAGAAGGACGCCGCGCTGGAGCGCCGCTTCCAGAAGGTGTTCGTCGGCGAACCCAGCGTCGAGGACACCATCGCGATCCTGCGTGGCCTGAAGGAGCGCTACGCCGTGCACCACGGGGTGGAGATCACCGACCCGGCGATCGTCGCCGCCGCGACGCTGTCGCACCGCTACATCAGCGACCGCCAGCTGCCGGACAAGGCCATCGACCTGATGGACGAGGCGGCCTCGCGCATCCGCATGGAGATCGACTCCAAGCCCGAAGAGATGGACCGGCTGGAGCGCCGGCTGATCCAGCTCAAGATCCAGCGCGAGGCCCTGAAGAAGGAAAAGGACGCCGCCTCGAAACAGCGCCTGGCCGACCTGCAGGCCGAGATCGACGTGCTCGAGCGCCAGTTCTCCGACCTGGAGGAGATCTGGAAAGCCGAGAAGGCGACCCTGACCGGCGTTACCAGGGTCAAGGAACAGATCGAGCAGGCGCGCATCGAGCTGGAAGCCGCGATGCGCCGCCAGGACCTGTCGACGATGAGCGAGATCCAGTACGGCCGCATGCCGGGGCTGGAGAAGCAGCTCAAGGCGGCGCAGGAGGTCGAGTCCAAGGGCTTCACGCTGCTGCAGGACCGAGTCACCGAGGAGGAGATTGCCGAGGTGGTCTCGCGCTGGACCGGCATCCCGGTCGCCAGGATGCTCGAGGGCGAACGCGAGAAGCTGCTGCGCATGGAACAGGCGCTGCACCAGCGCGTGGTGGGGCAGGACGAGGCCGTGCACGCGGTCGCCGATGCGATCCGCCGTTCGCGCGCGGGCCTGTCGGACCCGAATCGCCCGAACGGCTCGTTCCTGTTCCTGGGCCCCACCGGCGTGGGCAAGACCGAGCTGTGCAAGGCGCTGGCGGAGTTTCTGTTCGACTCCACCGACGCGCTGGTCCGCATCGACATGAGCGAGTTCATGGAGAAGCACTCGGTGGCACGGCTGATCGGCGCGCCGCCGGGCTACGTGGGCTACGAGGAAGGCGGCTACCTGACCGAGGCGATCCGCCGCCGGCCCTACAGCGTGATCCTGCTCGACGAGGTGGAGAAGGCGCACCACGACGTGTTCAACGTGCTGCTGCAGGTGCTCGACGACGGTCGCCTGACCGACGGCCAGGGGCGCACGGTGGACTTCCGCAACACCGTGATCGTGATGACCTCCAACCTGGGCTCCAACCGGATCCAGGACATGAGCGGGGACGAGGGCGAGGCGGCGTACACGAAGATGAAGGCGGCGGTGATGGGCGTGGTACAGGCGCACTTCCGGCCCGAGTTCATCAACCGCCTCGACGAGATCGTGGTGTTCCATGCGCTGGACAAGGCGCAGATCCGCGAGATCGCGCGCATCCAGGTCCAGTACCTCGAGAAGCGGCTGGCCGATCGCAACATCGGTTTCGAGATCACCGACGCGGCGCTGATGCTGCTGGGCAACGTCGGCTTCGACCCGGTCTACGGCGCGCGCCCGCTCAAGCGGGCGATCCAGCACCAGATCGAGAATCCGCTGGCCCGGGCGATCCTGGAAGGCAGCTACGGCTCTGGCGATACCGTGGTCGCCGACGCCGAGTCGGGCACCCTCGTCTTCCGAAAGCAGTGACCCGGCCCGCTCAGCGGCCCATCCGCCCCCGCCCAACGCCGCTCGCGCTGTGTAGGAGCCGGCGTTGCCGGCGATCCGCACTACGACAACGTCGACCTAAGCGCGTGGGAGCGGCCCATGGCCGCGATCGGATTGCCGCGTCATTGCATCGATGACAAATCCGCTCCGTAGGCCGGCCCGCGAGACGGTGACGGTTTCCGGGGCCGCCGCAAGTACATCCGAAGTAGGCTGCGGACGCGCCATCCCTGGCGCGTACGCCCCCGGAAACCGTCCCCGTCCCGCGGCCCTCACGCCTCCGTTTCGTATCGTCATCGCCCTGTAGGAGCCGGCGTTGCCGGCGATCGGCACCGCGACAACACGCACCAAAGCGCGTGGGAGCGGCCCATGGCCGCGATCAGCTTCGCGCAGGGTTTGCCCCGATCGAACCGGTCACTCACCCTGGCCCGAGGACGCATTCGGTTAGACTCCGCGCCCCATGATCAAGCTGCGCAATCTGGCGCTGCGCCGCGGCGGGCGGCTGCTGCTCTCGGGCGTCGAGCTCACCTTGCACGAGGGCTGGCGCGTGGGCGTGGTGGGGCGCAACGGCAGCGGCAAGTCGAGTCTGTTCGCGGCGCTGCTGGGCCGGCTCGAGGCCGACGCCGGCGACGTCGAGCTGCCCGCGCGCACGCGCATTGCCGCGGTGGCGCAGGAGACCCCCGCGCTGCCCGAGTCGGCGCTGGACTTCGTCCTGGCCGGCGACACCGCCCTGGCCGCGGCGCTGGTCGAAGAAGGCCGGGCCGCAGCGGCGGGCGATCACGAGGCCGCTGCGCGCGCACACCAGCGCATCGACGAGCTCGGCGGTTACGACGCGCGCGCACGCGCCGGTCGCCTGCTGCACGGGTTGGGCTTTGCGCCGGACACGTACGACACGCTGGTGGCGGGATTCTCCGGTGGCTGGCGCATGCGGCTGAACCTGGCACGGGTGCTGATGGCCCCCTCGGACCTGCTGCTGCTGGACGAGCCGACCAACCACCTGGACCTCGATGCGGTGCTGTGGCTGGAGGACTGGCTGCGCCGCTACGCCGGCACCGTGCTGCTGATCTCGCACGACCGCGAGTTCCTCGACGGGGTGGTCGATCATGTGCTGCACCTGCACGAGGGCAGCGCCCGCCTGTACGCGGGCGACTACACGCAGTTCGAGCGCCAGCGCGCGGAGCATCTGCGCCAGCAGCGGATCGCTTTCGACCGCGAGCAGGCCGAGCGCGAACGCCTGCAGCGCTTCGTCGACCGCTTCCGCGCCAAGGCCACCAAGGCGCGGCAGGCGCAGTCCCGGCTCAAGCGCATCCAGAAGCTGGCCGGCACCGAGGCGGTGCGCGCCGAGCGCGGCTTCGAGTTCGCCTTTGCAGCGCCGGGGAAGCTGCCCATTCCACTGCTGCGGTTCGACGGGGTCGATGCAGGCTACCCGGGAAACCAGGACGCAGAGGATGAGACTGTGGGAGCGGCCCATGGCCGCGATCGGTCTGCGGAAGGGCCCCCGCCCTGCCGATCGCGGGCAGGGCCCACTCCTGCAGAAGCCGCCCGCGCCACGGTGATCCTGCGCGGCGTGCGCCTGTCGCTGGAGCCGGGCGACCGCATCGGTCTGCTCGGACGCAACGGCGCCGGCAAGTCGACGCTGGTACGCACGCTGGCCGGATCGCTGGCGCCGCTGGCGGGCGAGCGCCTGGCGCACCAGGACCTGTGCATCGGCTACTTCGCCCAGCACACGGTGGACACGCTGCGCGCCGGCGAGAGTCCGTTCGACCACCTGCGCGCGCTCGAGCCGGCATTGTCCGAGCAGGTGGCGCGTGATTTCCTCGGGCGCTGGAACTTCGCCGGCGAGCGCGTGTTCGAGCCGGTCGAAGGCTTTTCCGGCGGCGAGCGTGCGCGCCTGGCGCTGGCCCTGATCGCCTGGGCACGTCCCAACCTGGTGCTGCTGGACGAACCGACCAACCACCTGGACCTGGACATGCGCGAAGCCCTCGCCGAGGCGCTGATCGAGTTCGACGGCGCGGTGGTGCTGGTCTCGCACGACCGCCACCTGCTGGGACTGACCTGCGAGCGCTACTGGCGCGTGGCCGATGGCACGGTCGCAGCATTCGACGGCGATCTGGACGACTACGCGTCCTGGTTGCGCAGTCGTGAAGGCGCAGCGGGCACAAGGCCGCTGCCACCGGCACCGGTGGAGGTGACCACGGCCAGGGACCGGCGCCGCGCCGCGGCCGGGGCGCGCGATCGGCAGCGGCCGCTGCGGCAGCGGCTGCGCGAGGTCGAGCGCGAACTCGAGGCGCTGCGTACGCAGGTGGTCTCGATCCAGGCCGAGCTGGCCGATCCGGCGCTGTATACGCGCGAGCCGGAGCGGGCGGCGCGGCTGGGGCGCACGCAGGGCGAGCTGCTCTCGCGCGTGGCGAGCTTCGAGGACGAGTGGCTGGAGCTGGCCGGCGCGCTGGAGGATGCGTAGTCGCCCCGGTCGGCTCGCCGTGTCATTGCATCGATGCCACATCCGCTCCGTAGGCCGGCCCGCGAGGCGGTGACGGTTTCCGGGGCCGCCGCGAGTACATCCCTGTAGGCTGCGGACGCGCCATCCATGGCGCGTACGCCCCCGGAAACCGTCCCCGCCCCGCGGTCCTCCCGCCGCCGTTTCATGGCGCCCGTTCTTCGTAGGAGCCGGCGTTGCCGGCGATCCGCCCAGCGGCAACGCCCGCCAAAGCGCGTGGCGGCGGCCCACGGCCGCGACCGGCGTGCGCCGGGCCGCCCGGATGCGATAATCCGCGCCCCTTCCGCACACCGGACCTGTCGATGAGCAACCGCACGCCCCTGAACGATGCGCACCGTGCGCTGGGCGCGAAAATGGTCGATTTCGGGGGCTGGGACATGCCGCTGAACTACGGCTCGCAGGTCCAGGAGCATCATGCCGTGCGCGCCGGGGCAGGCATGTTCGACGTTTCCCACATGACGGTGGTGGACCTGTCCGGGGAGCGCGCGCGCGAGTTCCTGCGCCACCTGCTGGCCAACGACATCGACAAGCTCGGGACGCCGGGCAAGGCGCTGTACTCGTGCATGCTCGACGAACGCGGCGGCGTGGTCGACGACCTGATCGTCTACTTCCGCGACGAGTCGGACTTCCGCATGGTCGTCAACGCGGCCACCCGCGACAAGGATCTGGCCTGGATCGCGACCCATGCAGCGGCCTTCGGGGTCACCGTCGCCGAGCGCCCGGAGCTGGCCATGATCGCCGTGCAGGGACCCGATGCCCGCGACCGTGCGGTGGCTGCGGCCGGTGCCGACGCCGCCGATTCGATGATGGCACTGGGCCGCTTCGCCGCCTGCCAGGTCCGCGGGCAGGAGGGTGCGCCGCTGTTCGTCGCACGCACCGGTTACACGGGCGAGGACGGTTTCGAAATCATGGTGGCGGCCGGCCAGGCGCCTGCACTGTGGCAGCGCCTGCTCGAGGCTGGCGTGCGTCCGGCCGGACTGGGTGCCCGCGACACCCTGCGCCTGGAGGCCGGCATGAACCTGTACGGCCAGGACATGGACGAGGAGGTCACGCCGTACGAGGCGGCACTGGGCTGGACGGTGGCGCTGGAACCGCCGCGCGACTTCATCGGCCGTCAGGCGCTGGTCGCACAGAAGGCGGCCGGTGTGCCGCGTCGCATGGTCGGCCTGGTGCTCGATGAGCGCGGCGTGCTGCGCCACGGCCAGCGCGTGCTCACCGACGCCGGCCAGGGCGAGGTGCTCAGCGGTACCTTTTCGCCCACCCTGGGCAAGGCGATCGCCTTCGCCCGTGTCCCGGCCGGCGCTGCCGGGCAGGTGCGGGTGGACGTGCGCGGCCGCGAGCTGCCGGTGCGCGTGGTCAAGCCCCCGTTCGTCCGCGAGGGCAGGGCGTGCGAGGGAATCGCCTGACGCGGGGAAATGTGCGGCAAGCGCGACGAGGGGCCGGAGTGAATTCCGGAAATTCGTGCTGGCGCCCTTTTGCCCCGTGACCCCTGTCCCCCATGTAGAATCTGCCCCCGCCGCGTCGTCCCGCCACGATGCACCGGTACGCAGCCAGGAGAGCCGTCGCATGAACGAGATCCCGGGCGATCTGAAATTCATGAAGTCACACGAGTGGGCCCGCGTGGAAGACAATGGCCAGGTCACGGTCGGGATCTCCGAGCACGCCCAGTCGCAGCTCGGCGACCTGGTCTACGTCGAGCTGCCCGACGTCGGCGACACCGTCCAGCAGGGCGCCGGCTGCGCCGTGGTGGAGTCGGTCAAGGCCGCCTCGGACGTGTACAGCCCGGTCTCGGGCACGATCGTGGCGGTCAACGAAACGCTCAACGACAAGCCCGAAACCATCAACGAGGACGCGTACGGCGAGGGCTGGATCTTCGTGGTGGCGCCCGAGGACGCCGACCAGCTCGAGGAGCTGCTTTCGCCCGATGCCTATGGCGAGCTGATCGAGGACGACGGGCACTGACCGCCGCGTCCATGGACATCGAGCTCCGGCCGCGGTCGCGGCCGGAGCTGTTTTCCGGCCCCGGTTTTCCGGCCGCGGCCCTCCAACCCTGAACACCCGCAAGTCCCATGCCCTTCATTCCCCATACCGAAGCCGACGTGCGCGCCATGCTGCGCGCGATCGGCGTGGACAGCATCGAGCAGCTGTTCGACGAGATCCCGCAGGCGCTGAAGATCGGGCAACTGGCCGGCGTACCCGAAGGGCTCAACGAGATGGAGGTCTCGCGCCTGATGCGTGCGCGCGCGGCGCAGGACGCGATCGAACTGAACTTTGCCGGGGCCGGGGCCTACGAGCACCACATCCCGGCCGCGGTATGGGCCATCGTCTCGCGCGGCGAGTTCTACTCGGCCTACACGCCCTACCAGGCCGAGGCCAGCCAGGGGACGCTGCAGCTGATCTACGAGTACCAGACCATGATGGCCCGGTTGACCGGCATGGACGTGTCCAACGCATCCATGTACGACGGCGCCACCGCGCTGGCCGAGGCCGTGCTGATGGCCGAGCGCGCCGCGCGCGGCAATGCGCGCCGGGTGCTGGTGCCCGCGAGCGTGCACCCGGCCTGGCGCAAGACGCTCATGACCATCGTCGCCAGCCAGGGGATCGAGGTGGTCGAGCTGCCGTGTCCGGACGGCTGGCTGGATCCGGCCACGCTGCCTGCGGACGATGCAGCGTTCACGGCACTGGTGGTGCCGCAGCCCAACTTCTTCGGTGTGCTCGAGGAGGTCGATGCGTTGACCGACTGGGCGCACGGCAAGGGCGCCACCGTCATCGCGGCGGTCAACCCGACCTCGCTGGCGATGCTCAAGGCGCCGGGCAGCTGGGGTGCGCGCGGCGCCGACATCGTCTGCGGCGACGGCCAGCCGCTGGGTGTACCCATGTCCTCGGGCGGGCCGTACTTCGGTTTCCTGTGCTGCCGGCAGGCGCTGGTACGGCAGATGCCCGGACGCATCGTGGGCCGCACCACCGACCTGGACGGGCGCACCGGCTATGCATTGACGCTGCAGGCCCGCGAGCAGCACATCCGCCGCGCCAAGGCGACCTCCAACATCTGCACCAACCAGGGACTGCTGGTGACGGCCGCGACCATCTACATGGCCCTGGTCGGGCCGCAGGGCCTGGCCCAGGTCGCCCGCCGCAGCGCCGCGAACACGCGCTCGCTGGTCGCCCGCCTGACCGCCATCGACGGCGTCCAGGTCGCATTTTCCCGACCCTGCTTCCACGAGTGCGCGCTGCGGCTTCCGGTCGCCGCCGATACGGTGGTGGAAGCACTGGCGAGGCGGCGCATCGTCGCCGGCGTTGCACTCGGCGACGAGTACCCGGGCCTGGAGAACGTGCTGCTGGTGTGCGCGACCGAGACCAAGACCCACGGCGACCTCGACCGGTTCGCCGACGCGCTCGGTGCCCTTCTGGCCTGACACCCGAACCGCGTGCGGTCCCGCGCATCCCTGCGCAAATCCGCGCACTTTCCGTTGTGCGGCGCAGTAGAACGCCTGCCGTCCGCCGCTTTGGCATTTCCGCCACGAACTCGGTTTCCGGGCGCCGCGATCGGTATCCGGATCCCGGGCCTGTGCATCCGGAACCGGATGCATGCATTCGCGGCGTAGCGGCGCGCATTGTTGCGTGGTGCCCTGGAAGCCGCACGATTGCTTGTATTTTTCGATCTGCATGCACGTGCACGTGCACGTGGATGACGGCAGCGAACGACAATCGACGGACCATTGCCGATGGTCCGGGTCGCGTTTGCGATGCGCCGGTCCGGAGTCGTTGCCGGAGTCGTCGCTGAACGGGAAGCCCGAACGTGTTGACAGTTGCGTTGCACGTGATTAGGTTTCCGCAAACGGCGCAACTGCGGAGCCAGGTGGATCGTCTCGAAGGTCAGCGCGAAAAACTCGACGCGCGGTGCCATCTCCGCGACGGGGATCGTCCCCCCTCCGAAAAGCGATTCCGCATCGACGGCAAGTTCGACGGCCAGCTCGACGGCGAGTCCCGGAACCCGGACCCGCACACCGGTCGCGTCCACACGATTTTCACGTTTCCGACGCCCGCGTCCATTGGACGGGGGCGTTTTTCCCTGCGCGCGCGGCTACGGTGCGGCGCAGGGAGGGATCGTTCGCGGCATGGCGACATGCGGGCCGCGGCGCCGGGAATCCGGGACCCCGGTTCCGGTTTTCCGGGCAGGGCGTTTCGCGCGGGCCCCGGGCCCGACGAATTGCTTGACTGGGCACCACAACTGACGAGGAGCTGAAGCTGATGGCAGTCAAAAAAGCACGTAGCAAGAAGGCCGCCGCAAGGAAACCTGCGGCGAAGAAATCCACGGCCAAGAAGGCCAAGAAGAAATCCGTAGCCAGGAAGGCTACAACCCGCAAGGCGACCGCGCGCAGGAAGGCCGCGAAGAAGACCGCAGCCAGGCGCAAGCCTGCCAAGAAGACGGCACGCAAGAAGGCCGCCAAGAAGACGGCACGCAAGAAGGCAGCCAAGAAGACGGCGCGCCGGACGGCAGCCAAGAAGACGGCACGCAAGAAGGCCGCCAAGAAGACGGCGCGCCGGAAGGCAGCCAAGAAGACGGCTCGCAAGAAGGCAGCCAAGAAGACGGCACGCAAGAAGGCCGCCAAGAAGACGGCACGCAAGAAGGCAGCCAAGAAGACGGCACGCCGGAAGGCAGCCAAGAAGCCGGCACGCAAGAAGGCGGCCAAGAAGAAGGCCGCCAAGAAGCCGGCACGCAAGAAGGCGGCCAAGAAAAAGGCCACCAGGAAGCCGGCCAAGAAGGCAGCCAAGAAGGCAGCCAAAAAGCCGGCGAAAAAGGCCGCCCGCAAGAAGGCGAGCCGCAGAAAGGCCGCGAAGAAATCGGGCGCTCCGGTGATGCCGGTCGCTCCCGTGGCGCCGGTAATGTAGTCCCTCGATTCATCGTGATCTGAACTCTCTCCCTGTGCGCCCAGGCAGGGAGAGAGTCTTTCAGGACCAGCGGCACCCCCCTACGCACCACACCATGTCCGCCTGGCCGCATCCGGCTCCGCGGAATGTGTCGCGCTTGGCCGTTCGAGTCCACGCGACCTGCTAGCATGACTCGGGGATCCGGGATCGCGGGCGGCTCTGCAATGGGAGCCGGCGTCGCGAATGGACCGCCCTGCCCGATCCTGCCGGCTCGATGAAACTGCGTTCGTCGCCCTCCTTGACCCGTGTCGCATCGACCCGCTCACTGGCTCCGGCCGCTGCGCCCTCGGAGATCCTTGCCGCACTGGCCGATGCGGCGGGGGACCTGTTGCACGCAACCGATCCGATCGAAGCGATCCCGGCGGTGCTCTCCCGCATCGGAAGCGCCGCGGCGGTCAGCCGCGTCTACGTGTTTTCGGCCGAGGAGTCCCAGGGCGAGGTGTGGGTGCTGCAGCGCGCCGAGTGGTGCGCGCCCGGCATCGAGCCGCAACTGGACCATCCGCAGCTGCGTCGGATCCCGGCCGCGAGCGCCGGCTTCTCGCGCTGGATGGACGTACTGGCGCGCGGCGAGCCGATCGTGGCGCGGGTGGAGGAGCTGCCGCAGGGAGAGCGCGCACTGCTGCAGCGCCAGGACATCCTGGCGCTGGCCTGCTTCCCGATTCTGTGCGGGGGGAGCCTTTGGGGCTTCATCGGCTTCGACGACTGCCGCTCCGAGCGCAGCTGGTCCGCGGAGGAGGTGGCCGCCCTGCGGACCCTGGCCGAGATGCTCGGCTCGGCCATCGAACGCACCGGCGTCGAGGCCGAAGGTCGCGAACGCGAGCGCCTGTTCCGGCTGCTGGCGGAGAATACCTCGGACATCGTTTCCACCGGCGATGCCAGCGGCCGCATCGACTACGTCAGCCCCTCGGTGGAAACCGTGCTCGGGTATCCGGCGAACGCGCTGGCGGGCACGCCCGTGGCCGAACTGCACCACCCGGAGGACCATCAAAGGATCGCTGCGGCCTTTTCCGAACCGCTGCGGTCGGGCGGGTATCACGACCTGCGCTATCGCCTGCGCCACCGCGACGGCCACTGGGTCTGGGTGGAGACGCGGCTGCGGGTGATCCACGACGTCCACGGCCAGGCGATGCGCTGGGTCGCATCGACCCGCGATATTTCGCAGCATCGCCTGACCGAGATCGAGCTGGCCGCCGAACGCAGCCGCGCCGTGACCACGCTGGGTTCGATCGCCGACGGCGTGATCGCGCTCGATTTCGAGGGTCGCGTCGAGTACCTGAATCCAGCCGCCGAACGCCTCTGCGGAGTGCCCTCGTCGCTGGCGCAGGGGCTGCCGCTCGAGGAAGTCCTGCGGGTGCAGGCACACGGCCCGCCGCCGGTCGGACTCGGGCCGGTCGCATTGGTGGCCTGGTTCCGTGGCTTCGGCGAAACCGCCGTTCCGGTGCTTGCCCGCGACGGCAGCCGCCTGTACCTGCAATTGTCTGCGGCGGTGATCCGCACCGGCGAGGAGCCGGTCGCGCAGGGCCTGGTCATCACGTTCCGGGACACCACGCAGACCGCCGCGCTGATGCGAGAGCTGGAGTTCCGCGCCAGCCACGACGCGCTGACCGGCCTGCTCAACCGCGAGGAGTTCGACCGTCAGCTCAAGCGTCTGGTCCTGGATGCGATCGGCAACGGGACCCAGCACGCGCTGTGCTACATCGATCTGGACCAGTTCAAGCTGGTCAACGACACCTGCGGCCATGCCGCCGGCGATGCGCTGCTCCGGGAGGTCGCCGGAGCCCTGGGCGCCAAGCTTTCGACCGAGGACATGCTGGCCCGCCTGGGCGGCGACGAGTTCGGCATCCTGATGCCCAACCGCAGCAGCGGGGAGGCCGCGCGCGTGGCCCAGGCCATCGTCGATGCGCTGGCCCGGATCCGCTTCGACTGGAACGAGCGCGTGTTCGCGATCGGCGGTTCGGCCGGCGTGACGGCGATCACCCGCGATGCCGGCAACCAGGAGTCGGTGCTGATCGCCGCCGACGCGGCCTGTTACGTGGCCAAGGAGCGCGGGCGCAACCGCGTGCACATGTTCGAGCCCTCCGACGTCGAGGTGGCCCGGCGGCAGGGCGAGATGCGCTGGATACCGCGGCTGCACACGGCGCTGGAAGTCGGCGACTTCGTGCTGCAGGCGCAGGACATCGTGCCCACCGCGACCGGCGAGCGGACCGGACGCCACATCGAGGTGCTGCTGGCGCTGCGCAGCGCCAGCGGCCAGCTGATCCCGCCCGGCGAGTTCCTGCCGGCGGCACAGCGCTACGGCCTGATGGGCAGGATCGACCGCTGGGTGACCGGCCGGGTGCTGGAATGGCTGGATGCGCGGGCGCAGCGCGGCGGCGAACCGATGCAGATGGTCGCCATCAACCTTTCGGGCTCCTCGCTGAGCGACGCGGATTTCCGCGAGTTCATCGAAGAGCAGATCCGCACCGTGCGTGACCCCAGCGCGATCTGCTTCGAGATCACCGAGAGCGAGGCGGTGGCCAACCTGACCGAGGCCAGCGAGTTCATCCGCGAGATGAAGGCCCTGGGGTGCCGCTTCGCGCTGGACGATTTCGGCAGCGGGCTGTCGTCGTTCGCCTACCTGAAGCGGCTGCCGGTCGATCTGATCAAGATCGACGGCCAGTTCGTGCGCGACATGGCGTATGCGCCGGTCAACCGCGCGATGGTCGAGGCGATCCACCGCATCGGCGAGGTGATGGGGCTGCAGACGGTGGCCGAGTTCGTGGAAACCCGCGAGGTGTACGAAATGGTGCGCCAGGTCGGCGTGCATTACTGCCAGGGCTTCCACTTCGGCAGGCCGGTGCCGCTGGCTACGGTTTGAGTCCCGCCCCCTCAGCGCCTTCGGCTGCGCAGCCTGTCGAACTGGATCCAGTCGTGCGCGGGCAGGCCCACGATGCGGTCGATGACGGTCGCGAACAGGCCGGCCGGAATGCCGCTTTCGCAGTTCCACAGCAGCACGACGCCGACATCGTGCTCGGGCAGGACGCCGAGCATGGCCCGGTAGCCCTGGACTGCGCCGGCATGGAAGATCATGCGCGAGCCCGAATAGTCGTAGATGCGCCAGCCCAGGCCATAGTGGGCCGCATCGACCCGATCGCGGCGCCAGGACGATCCACGGGTCTGCTCCGGCGTGGCCACGATCCGGGCGTGGGTCTGCTGCAGGACGCCGGGAGCGACCGCCTCGGATCGGTGGCCGAGCTGCGCGATCGCCCATTGCGCCATGTCGCGGATGCTGGCGTTGGCCCCGGCCGCCGGCGGGATCCGGTAGTAGCTTTCCTTCGGGCGCACCGACACCCAGCGGCCGCCGCGGCGCACGTGCGGGCGCGCCCAGTTGCTTTCCGACTCCAGTGCGTCGCGGCCGTAGGTCGCGCTGTACATGCCCAGCGGGTGGAACAGGCGCTTCTCCACCTGGTGGGTGTAGAAGTCGCCGGTTGCTGCGAACACCAGGTCACCGATCAGGCTGAAGGCGATGTTCTGGTAGGCGTAGCAGTCGCCGGCGCTGCACACGGGGTCGATCGCGCCGAGCCTGGCCACCAGCCGCGGATAGGGCTCGTCCTGTTCCAGCTGGCGGTCGTAGGTGTTCCAGGGCAGGCCG
Organism: Lysobacteraceae bacterium; assembly: GCA_035686365.1. Lineage (GTDB taxonomy): Bacteria > Pseudomonadota > Gammaproteobacteria > Xanthomonadales > Xanthomonadaceae > DASRZM01. Next base: position 40,398 of record DASRZM010000057.1, read on the forward strand.
ACGCGGTGGCTGAGGATGTCGCGCACGGTGAGGTTCTGAGCCGACTGCATGTCCTTGAGGCTGAAGGTCGGCAACTGGTCGGCGATGCGCGAGTCCCAGGCCAGGGCGCCCTCCTCGACCAGTTGCGCGGCAACCGTGCCGGCAAAGCCTTTCGACAGCGAGGCGACCCGGAACACGGTATCGGCATCGATGCGGGCGCTGGTGCCGACTTCGGCGTGGCCGAACCCGCGCGCGAGCAGCACGCGATCGCCCTGCACGATGGCGATCGCAAGGCCCGAAAGGTCGCCTTCACGCACCAGTCGTTCGGCCAGCTGCTCGGCCGTGCGCACCACCGGCGCCAGATCACGCGGCGTTGCGTTCGCCGCCCGCGGCTGCCCGGCGACCTCGGCCACCGGGGCGGCGGCAACGGCCAGTCCGGTGGCCAGTGCCGCTGCGGTCACACCGCGTGCGATGATCCGTCCTGCTTTCGTGCGCCCCATGGGCTGCGTATGCTCCGACCTCGCCGGTGATTCTAGCGCCGCCGGGCGCAGCGGGCGCGGCCATGGCTGAACGGCACACAACGAGCCCGTGCCGACCGACTCAACGAGGGAGGGACCTGCGATGACTTCGATCTTGATCCTGCTGGTGCTGGTCGTGGTCCTGGGCGGCTGGGCGGTGGCCATCTACAACGGCCTGGTCACGGCCCGCAACGCCTACAAGAACGCGTTTGCACAGATCGACGTGCAGCTCACGCGCCGCCACGACCTGATCCCGAACCTGGTGGAAGTCGCCAAGGGGTATCTGTCGCACGAGCGCCAGACCCTGGAGGCGGTGATCGCCGCCCGCACCTCGGCGGTCAGCGCACAGCGCGACGCCGCGGGAAACCCGGGCGACCCGGAGGCGATGAAGAAGCTCTCCGGCGCCGAGAACATGCTGACGCAGACGCTGGGCCGGCTGTTCGCGCTGTCGGAGGCGTACCCGGACCTGAAGGCCAACCAGAACATGATGCAGCTGTCCGAGGAGCTCAGCACCACGGAGAACAAGGTCGCCTTCGCCCGGCAGGCCTTCAACGACTCGGTGATGAACTACAACAACCGCCGCGAGGTGTTCCCCAACAGCGTCCTGGCCGGCATGTTCAACTTCCAGCCGGCGGCGCTGCTGGAGATGGAGGATCCGGCCAAGCGCGAGGTACCGCGCGTGTCCTTCGGTTGATCGTGGGGCTCGGCCGCACCCGCGGCGGCGCCGGAGTCAGCGCATGAACTTCTTCGAGCACCAGCGCCAGGCGCGCACGAGCTCGCGGCGGCTGGTCGTGCTGTTCGTGCTGGCGGTGGCCGGAATCGTGCTGGCGGTGGATGCGGCGCTGCTGGCGGCCATCGCCATCGAGTCGCCGACGCCGGCGGCCCAGTATGGCTCGCTGCCGGCCTTCGCGGCCGCCCACATGCCGGCGCTGGTGGCCGCCTCGCTGGTCACGCTGTCCGTAATCGGCATCTCCTCGCTGGTCAAGATCGCCGGCCTGCGCCGCGGTGGCGGTGCGGTCGCGCTGGAGCTGGGCGGCACGCGGGTCCCCGAGGACACCCACGACTTCCCGCTACGCCGCCTGCGCAACGTGGTGGAGGAGATCGCGATCGCCTCCGGCGTGCCGGTTCCGGAGATCTACGTGCTCGAGCAGGAGGCGGGGATCAACGCCTTCGCCGCCGGGTGGTCGCCGTCGGATGCGGCCATCGCGGTGACCCGCGGCGCACTGGAGCACCTGAACCGCGACGAGTTGCAGGGCGTGATCGCGCACGAGTTCAGCCACGTGATCAATGGCGACATGCGGCTGAACATCCGCCTGATGGGTCTGCTGTTCGGCATCCTGGTGCTGGCCATCGTCGGCCGCAAGGTGCTCTACCACAGCCGCGGCGGCGGCCGCTCCAAGGGTGGCGGCGCCATCTTGCTGGTGGCGCTGGCGGTGATGGTCGTGGGGTACGCGGGGGTGCTGTTCGGCCGCCTGATCAAGGCCGGCGTCAGCCGCCGGCGCGAGCTGCTGGCCGATGCCTCGGCGGTGCAGTTCACCCGCCAGGCCAGCGGCCTGGCCGGTGCGCTGAAGAAGATCGGCGGCGTGCCCGCCGGCTCCAGGCTGCACAGCGCGGACGTGGAGGACGTCAGCCACATGCTGTTCGGCGACGGCCAGGGCCTTGCGGCCTGGTGGGCGACCCATCCGCCGTTGCTCGAGCGCATCCGGCGACTGGAGCCGGGATTCGACGGCAAGGCCTTGCAGGCCCTGCAGGCGCAGTGGCGCGACACGCCGCCGCGGGGACTCGACGAGGACGCGGCGCTGGGGCTGGTCGGCCGCGAATCGGCGGCCTCCACCGCGCTGCCGGGGCCGGGCCGGCGCATCGCGGTCGATGCGCGCACGGCACGGCACGTCGGGGAGCCGGAGCTGGAGGACTACCGCCACGCCGCGGAACTGGTCTCGGCCCTGCCCGAGGAACTGCGCCGGCGCGCCCGCGATCGCCAGGACTGCGCGCCGCTGCTGCTGGCGCTGGTGCTCGACAGCGAACCGGAACTGCGGGCACGTCAGCTCGCGCTCGTGGCCGAGCGCCACGATGCGCGCATGGCCTCCGCCGTGGAAGCGGTGACCGGCGCGGTGCGCGGGCTGCATCCAGGGCTGCGGCTGCCGCTGGCCGAGCTGGCGTTTCCGGCGCTGCGGCGCCGGCCTCGCGCGGAGCTGGAGCAGCTGAGCGGGACGGTCGATGCGCTGGTCCACGCCGACGGCCGGGTGCATCGATTCGAGTACTGCCTGGCGCGCCTGGTGACCGTGCACCTGCGCGACGCGCTCGACCCGGCGCGCGCCGCCGCGATCGGCCGTGTCCACCTGCACCGTGCGCACACCGAGGTGGCCGGCGTGCTGGCGGTGCTGGCGCAGGCCGGCCACGAGGACGCAGAAGGCGCCCGCCGGGCCTTCCAGGCAGGGCTGCTGGAGGTGTTGCCGCGGGAAAGTACAGCCTATCGGCCGCCGTCCGACTGGGCCGGCACGCTCGATGCGGCGCTGCCGCGGCTGGACCGTCTGGACCCGGCCGGCAAGAAGATGCTGGTCGACGCCATGGTCACGGCGACCGCCCACGACGGCCGGGTGGCGGTGGCCGAGGCCGAATTGCTGCGCACGATCTGTGCGTGCCTGCACTGTCCGCTGCCGCCGCTGCTGGGGGCCGGCGGCGGAGAGTAGGGGGAGAGTCGGGGGCCGGGAACCGGGGTGGCTTACAGCGCAGCAGCGCTGGGCAGCCGCGACTGCGGTGTCGCGGCCCCGGCGTCGCAGCCCAGGATCAGGTCGCTGGCGCGCTCGCCGATCATGATGGCCGGTGCATTGGTGTTGCCGCCAGGCAGGGTCGGCATCACCGAGGCGTCGGCCACTCGCAGTCCCTGGATCCCGCGCACGCGCAGTTGCGGGTCGACCACGGCCATCGCGTCCTGGCCGATGCGGCAGGTGCCGACCGGATGGTAGATGGTTTCGGCCTTGGCGCGGACGAACGCCGTGAGCGCGGCCTCGTCCCGGGCGTCGGCGCCGGGATGGATTTCCTCGCCGCGGTACGGGGCAAAGGCCGCCTGGGCCAGGATCTCGCGCGAGAGCCTGATGCCCTCGAGCATGACCGCAAGGTCGTGGCCTTCGGGATCGCCCAGGTAGTCGGGCTGGATCCGCGGCGGCGCCAGCGGGTCGCCCGAAGCCAGCTCGATGCGGCCGCGCGAGTGCGGGCGCAATGCGCAGGCGTGCACGGTGTAGCCGTAGCCGGGCAGGCGGTTGCGGCCGTGGTCATCGAGCATGGCCGGCACGAAATGGAACTGCACGTCGGGGCGGTCGTCGCGCGCCAGCCGCGAGCGCACGAAGCCGCCGGCTTCGGCGATGTTGGAGGTGCCCGCGCCGCTGCGGAACAGCGCGTAGCGCAGCGCCACCACGATGTTGCTGGCGCGGTCGTAGGTGATCGGCTGCAGGCAGTGCTGCAGCGTGCAGATGTCCAGGTGGTCGTGCAGGTTGGCGCCGACGCCGGGCAGATCGTGCGCGACCTCGATGCCGTGGGCGCGCAGCCGGTCGGCCGGCCCGATCCCCGAGAGCATCAGCAGCTGCGGGGAGTTGATGGTGCCGCCGGACAGGATCACCTCGCGCTCCACGCCCTCGCAGCAGGGCTGGCCGCGGTGCAGGTAGTGGACGGCGGTGACGCGGCCGTGCTCGAGCTTGAGCCGCGTGACCTGCGCCCCGGTCAGGACCTTCAGGTTGGTGCGCGCGCGCACCGGCTCCAGGTAGGCGCTGGCGCTGGAGCAGCGCATCCCGTCGCGCTGGGTGACCTGGTAGTAGCCGAAGCCATCGAGCGTGGCGTCGTTGAAGTCGGGATTGCGCGGGTGTCCTGCCTGGCCGGCGGCCTCGACGAACACGGCCGAGAGCGGGTTGCGGTAGCGCAGGTCCGACACGGCCATCGGCCCGTCGCCGCCGTGCCACGGGTCGGCGCCGCGCTGGTTGTCCTCGGCGCGTCGGAAATACGGCAGCACCGACTCGAAGTCCCAACCCTGGGCGCCGGCGGCGGCCCAGTCGTCGTAGTCGCGCCGGTGGCCGCGGATGTAGCACATGGCGTTGATCGAGCTGGAGCCGCCCAGCACCTTGCCGCGCGGCCACCACAGCCGGCGGCCGTCCAGCTGCGGCTGCGGTTCGGTGTGGTAATCCCAGTTGATGCGCTTGTTCTCGACCAGCCGGGCGATGCCGGCCGGCATCCGGATGAAGGGGTTGGAGTCGCGCGGGCCGGCCTCGAGCAGCAGTACCCGCACGGAAGGATCCGCGCTGAGGCGGTTGGCGAGCGCGCAGCCCGCCGAACCGGCACCGACGATGACGTAGTCGTACACGATGGACCCGCATGGCTTTGTCTGCAGGCTAGGCGCGCAGGATAGAGCAAATGCTCTGTGCGACCCCGGCGAGGGCGGCGCCGTCACGGGGGCGGTGCTAGCCTCCGGACGGTCCCGAGCCGGAGCGCTCCGATGTCCGGACGCCTGTCCGCCCTGCTGCTGCTGTGCGCGCTGCCCGCGGCCGAGGGCGCGGAGCGTGCGCTCGAGCGCGCCGATCTGGTCGCCACCGTCGCCGCCCAGGTCCAGGATCTGCGGGGCATGCCGCTGGATCCGCGCGTGCGCCGCGCGCTGATGGACGTTCCCCGGCACGCGTTCGTCCCGCCCGCGCAGCGGGCCGACGCCTACCAGAACCGGCCGCTGCCGATCGGCTACGGGCAGACCATTTCCCAGCCCTTCATCGTCGCACTGATGACCGACCTGCTCGATGTCGGTCCGGGCAACCGCGTGCTGGAGATCGGCACCGGCTCGGGCTACCAGGCCGCGGTGCTGGCCCGGATCGTGGAATCGGTCCACAGCATCGAGATCGTCGCGCCGCTGGGCGAGCAGGCCGCCCGCCGCCTGCAGGCGCAGGATCATCGCAACGTCGAAACGCGCGTGGGTGACGGCTATTTCGGATGGGAGGAGGCGGCCCCGTTCGACGCCATCATCGTCACCGCCGCGGCCACCCACGTGCCGCCGCCGCTGGTGGCACAGCTGGCCGAGGGCGGGCGCATGCTGATTCCGGTCGGCGCCCCGTTCCAGGTGCAGTACCTGATGGTGGTGGAGAAGCGTGCCGACGGAGAGCTGCGCAGCCGCCAGATCCTGCCGGTGCGTTTCGTTCCGCTGACCGGCGCCGGGGAGCGGCCGCGCTGATCCACGGTGCCGACCCGGGCCAGGTTCCGCGCGCGCTGCCGGTCGCAGTTGGCCTGGTGTCCGGCGCTGCGCTGGCGCTGGAGGTGCTGCTGGTCAGGCTGCTGGCGATCGTCCAGCACCATGTGTTCGCACCGGCAGTCATCAGCCTGGCGCTGCTGGGGGTGGGCGCCAGCGGCACCGCGCTGGCGCTGGTGTACCGTGGCGCGCGGCGTCCCGGGCCGCGGCTGCTGGCTGCCAGCGCCCTGGCCTTCGCCGTGGCCGTCCCACTGTGCTGGGCGCTGGCCCAGCAGGTGCCGTTCAACGGGCTGGCGCTGGTCTGGGACCTGCACCAGCTGCCCTGGCTGGCCCTGCTGTACCTGCTGCTGGCGCTGCCGTTCCTGTCCGGCTCGCTGTTCGTTGGCGCCGCGTTCCTGGCGCACGCGCGCAGCATCGAGCGGCTGTACCTGGCCGACCTGCTCGGTGCCGGCGCCGGCGCGGCCGTGGCGATCGCGATGCTGTACCTGGTGCCGGCGCCGTGGGTGCTGTGGCCGATCGCCGCGGCCGGGCTGGCGGCCGGGGCGATGGTGCAACCGCATCGGGGATGGAGCCTGGCTGTGCTGGCGGCTGCCGCCGTGGCCGCGAGCGGCTGGCCGACGCTGCGCCCGGATCCCTACAAGCCGCTTTCGCAGATGATGCAGACCCTGGATGCGCGGCTGGTGGAGACGGTCGATTCCCCGCGCGCGCGCTTGAGCGTGGTGGCGAGCCCGACGGTGCCGGTGCGGCACGCGCCGGGCCTGAGCCTGCGCGCCGGCGCGCTGCCACCGCAGCAGCTTGCCGTGTTCATCGACGGTGAGGCGATGACGGCGATCGATCAGGGCGCGCAATGGCAGTACCTGGACGACAGCCTCGATGCGCTGGTCCTGCTCGGCGCCGCCGGGGAGCGCGTCGCCGTGGTCGGCGAGACCGGGGGGCGCTACCTGGCGCTCGCCGCTCGTGCCGGCGTGGCCGAGATCCAGGTCCTGCAGCCGGACCGCAACTGGCGTGTGCTGGGTGGACGCCACGGCACCGAGGTGGAGGCCCGCTGGCATGCCGGGCCGGTGCGACCGGTGCTGGCGGCGATGCCCCGGCAGGACCGGCTGCTGCTGGTCGCCGACGCCCCGGGCCGGGCGACGCTGGGCGATTACGCGTTCACGCGCGAGGCCTTCGCGCAGTACCTGCGGCAGGCCCGGCGGGTGGCCGTGGTCACCGATGTGTCGCTGCCGCCGCGCGGCGCGTTGCGGCTGCTGGCGACCGCGATCGAGTCGCTGCAGGCGCAGGGCGTGGAGGACCCGCGCGCACACCTGCTGGCGCTGCGCGACTGGCGGCGGCTGGTGTTCGTGGTCTCCTTGCAGCCGGTCGAGGCGGGCGAGGTCGAGGCCGCGCGCGCCTTCGCGGACCGGCTCGCGTTCGACCCGGTCTGGTTGCCGGGCCTGGAGCGTGCACAGGCCAACCAGCGCAACGCCTGGCCCGAGCCCTACCTGTACGATGCCGTGGCCGCGCTGGCGGCCGGTGACACCGGCCTGTACCGGCGCTGGAAGTTCGACGTGCGCCCGACCCGCGACGACCGCCCGCGCTTCGACAATTTCTTCCGCTGGCGGCTGCTGTCGGAGCTGGCCGGCAGCCGCCAGCACGGTGCCCTGCTGCTGGAGTCCTCGCTGCTGGTCCAAAGCGCCACGCTGGTGGTCGCATCGGCCGGGGCGATCGTGCTGCTGTTGCCGGCGGCATGGGCGGTGCGACGGGCCGGCGCGCGCCGCGTCGCAGCCGCGGCGCTCTATTTCGCGTCCCTGGGCCTGGGCTTCCTGCTGCTGGAAATCGCCTTCCTGGAGAAACTGGCCCTGCTGCTCGGCGACCGGCTGGTGGCGGTCGCGTTCGCGCTGGCGGCGTTCCTGGTCTTCGCCGGATTGGGCGCCGGCTTCGGCGCGCGGGTGCTAGGCGGCAACCCCGTGGCCCGGGCGGTGCTGGCGATCTGCGCGTTGCTGGCCATCGACGTGGCGCTGCTGGAGTCGATCGGTCCGGCCGTGATGGCCACCGCGGGGCCCCTGCGCTGGGCCTTTGCATTGGTGCTGACCGCACCGCTGGCCTTTGCGATGGGGGTGCCGTTCCCGGCCGGCATCCGCGCCCTCGCCGATGCCCGCGATCCGCTGGTGGCCTGGGCCTGGGCGGTCAACGGTGCGTTCTCGGTGCTCGCCGGCGTGCTGGCTGGGCTGCTGGTTCTCGTCGCGGGCTTCCGACTGGCCCTGGTATGCGCGGCCGCCTGCTACCTGGTGGTCCCGTTCGCGCTGCGCCGGTTGCACTCTCCGTGATCGGAGTGTGCGCAGGGTCGGGCGCACGCTTGCTTGATCGCTACCGGGCCACGCTGACACAATCGCGCTGGACTCTCCGCCCCTGGCCGGCCTGCCGATGGAGCAGCACGACGCGATCGGTGGGCGCGAACGCGGCTTTCGCGTCTCGCTGCGCGAGTCCCCGCCACTGCTGTGGTCGTTCCTGTACTTCTTTTTCCTGCTGACCGGATATTACGTGCTGCGCCCGGTGCGCGACGCGCTGGGCGCGTCCTCGGACATCGAGGTCGTGTTTCCGCGGTTCGCGCTGGACTTTGCCGAGGGACACGGGATCGCGCTGGGCGAGCTCACGCTGCAACTGATGTTCACCGCGACCTTCGTCTCGATGCTGCTGCTGCAGCCGGTGTACGGATGGCTGGTCGCGCGCTACCGCCGGCGGGTGTTTCTCCCCGCGGTGTACACGGTGTTCATCGCCTGCCTGCTGGGCTTCTACTTCGTGTTCGACGTGGGCCTGGCGGGCCGAGGATTCGTCTTCTTCGTCTGGGTGGCGGTGTTCAATCTGTTCGCGGTGTCCGTGTTCTGGAGCTTCATGTCGGACATCTACCTGGATTCGGAGGCGCGACGTTACTACGGCTACATTGCCGCCGGCGGGACACTCGGCGGACTGGCCGGGCCGCTGATCACGCGACTGCTGGTCGAGCGCATCGGCGTGGCCAACCTGCTGCTGGTCTCGGCGCTGCTGCTGGGGCTGTGCATCGTGTGCATCCTGCGCCTGCGCCGGTGGGCACGGGAGCGCGAGGCGCAGCGCCGGGACCTGTGGCGCGGCCGCGCCATGGGCGGCACCGTGCTGGCCGGCCTGAGGCTGACCGCGCGCGACCCGCTGCTGCGTGCGATGGTGCTGCTGATGTTCTTCGGTGTGGGTGTGGGCACGCTGCTCTACAACGAGCAGCGCGAGATCGCACTGCGCTGGTTCGACGACGCCGAGGCGCGCACGGCCTACTATTCGATGATCGACCTGGCGATCAATTTCCTGACCCTGACCGTCCAGCTGCTGTTCACGCGCGCGTTGCTCAGCCGTTACGGCGTGGCGCCGCTGCTGATGATCCCGGTGGTGGCGGTGACCCTGGGCTTCGCATTGTTGACGGCCTCGCCGCTTCCGTTGCTGGTGGCCGGCGTCCAGGTGGTGACCCGGGCCGGCAATTTCTCGCTGGTGCAGCCGGCGCGCGAAAGCGTATTCACCCGCGTGGACCGCGAGTCGCGCTACAAGGCCAAGGCCTTCATCGATACGGCGGTCTACCGCGGCGGCGATCTCAGTTTCGTGTGGCTGCACAAGCTGCTGGCCGGGTTCGGGTCGGCAGCGGTGTTCGGCGCCGGCGTGCTGGTCGCGCTGGCGATGAGCTTCTCGGCCTGGCGCGTGGTGCAGCTCCAGCGCGGGCGCGCCGATGCCCGCGAGCAGGCGGCCACCGCGCCGGCCCGGTGAGGCGCATCGAACCGTCCGGGCGGCGGGCTCGGAGCCGCGCACGGCGACCGGTTGCACGCCCGGCGCGCCGCTATAATCGCCCGCCAGGCCGTCATCGGCGCAGACCGGACCATCCGGCCGCATGATCCAGCGCATCCGCAACCTTGTGAGCGCCGCGCAGGTCGCGCAGCTGCGCGAGCTGTGCCAGCGCCTGGGCATGGTCGATGGCCGCGTCACCAATCCCGACTCCAAGGTCAAGCACAACCTGCAGGTCTCGCACGAGGATCCGGCCGCTGCCGAACCCGGGCTGATCCTGCGCGAGGCGCTGTTCCGGCATCCGGAGGTGCGGGCGTTCGCCATTCCGCGTGCCATGGCGCGACCCACCGTCGCCGCCTATCGCCCGGGCATGAACTACGGCTGGCACGTCGACGAGGCGATGTTTCCCTCGCAGCCGCCGCTGCGCTCGGACATCTCGTGCACCGTGTTCCTGTCGGCGCCGGAGGAGTACGAGGGCGGCGAGCTGGTGATCGAGCTGGGGCAGGAGCGCATGCGCTACAAGCTTCCGGCGGGAGACGCCGTGCTGTACCCGTCCACGACCATCCACCAGGTCGAGCCGGTCACCTCGGGCGAACGCTGGGTCGGAATCACCTGGATCCAGAGCTATGTCGCCGACGCGCATCGACGCGGGCTGCTGCACCAGATCGACGAGGCGCGTGCGCTGGAGCACGCACGCGGCGTCGATGCGCGCATGAACGTGCTGCTGGAGTCGCTGCGGACCAACCTGTTCCGGATGTGGTCGGACGCGTGAGCCCGATACCGGTCCACGCCCACGACCACTCGCATCACGACCGCGGCGTCGGTGCGCGCCGGATCGGCGCTGCGCTGACGATCATCGTGGTGGTCGCGGTCGCGGAGCTGATCGGCGGCTGGCTCAGCGGATCGTTGGCGCTGATCGCCGATGCCGCGCACATGGCCACCGATGCGCTGGCACTGACGCTGGCGCTGCTCGCCGCGCGGCTGGAGGCGCGCCCTGCGGGCCCACGGCATTCCTACGGGTTCCGGCGCGCGCCGGTGCTGGCCGCCTTCGTCAACGGCCTGGCGCTGTTCGCGATCGCGCTGTGGATCGTGGTCGAGGCGGTCGAACGCTGGTTCGCCCCGCAGCCGGTACTGGGGCTGCCGATGCTCGTGATCGCCTGCATCGGCCTGCTCGCCAACCTGGCCGGCCTGGCGCTGCTGCGCGGCGGCGACCGCCAGGACCTGAACGTGCGCGGGGCGATCCTGCACATGATCGGCGACCTGCTGGGCTCGGTCGCGGCCATCGCCGCCGCGGTGGTGATCCTGTCGACCGGCTGGACGCCGATCGATCCGCTGCTGTCGGTGGTGGTGGCGCTGCTGGTTCTGGTCAGCGCCGCGCGGCTGCTGCGCGATTCGGCGCACGTGCTCCTGGAGGGCGCACCGGCGCACGCCCGCACCGACATCATCGAGGGCGAACTGCCGCGTCGCGTGCAGGGACTGGCGTCACTGCACCACGTCCACGTCTGGTCGCTGTCGCTGCGCGAAACGCTGCTGACCTGCCATGCGCGGCTGCAGTCCGGCGCCGATCCCGACCAGGTGCTGGCGGCGATGCGGCGTACCTTGCAAGCCGACTACGGCATCGCCCACGCGACCATCGAGATCGAGCGCGAGATCTGCCACGACCACTCGCATTGACGCTGCGCACTCCCTGCCTTTCGCGCAGCGAACGGGAGGAGCAGGCTCTCTGCCTCCGTTTCGCGCAGCGAGCGGGTGCTCATGCGGCAGCGCGCGGTGACTTGGCGGCCGCCGCGGTGCCGGCCATCAGCGACTCGGGCTCGAAGTCGTCCACGGCGATGATCTCGCTGACCAGCGCGTGCATCTCGCGCAGCGCGTCGCTCTCCTCGGCCGTGAGCAGGCGCTTGATCTGCGCCTCGTGCAGCTGGGCACCGTAATCCAGCGCCTGGATCTCGCCGGACTTCACGGCCTTGAGGAACTTCCGCTCGATCGGTTCGGCGGCGATGATCCTGGGCAGCGCCGCGTTCATGCGGCCGACCGCGTTGTTTGCGCACGGTGTGCGGAATACGCCTTCGGTGAGGCGGTCGCGGGTGTCCGAAGGCACCAGCAGCACGCTGGCGGCGCGGTGGCCCAGGCGGTCCGACGGGGGCTGCGCGCGGCGGCCCAGCGGAAACACCAGCAGCCACAGCAGCCAGCCGACCGGCCGGATCGGGAAGTTGCGCAGGGCGCCGGAGAGCGCGTTCTCGATCCGGAACACGCATTCGTGGAAGGCCCAGGCCAGCAGCGGCCGCTCGCCGGCCGGGCGCTGCTCGTCCTCGTAGCGCTTGAGCATGGCGCTGGCGATGTACAGGTACGAGAGCACGTCGCCGAGCCGCGCCGAGAGCTTCTCCTTGAACTTGAGCTTGCCGCCCAGCAACAGCATCGAGGTGTCGGCCACCAGCGCCAGCGCCGCCGAGTAGCGGGTGAGCTTGCGGTAATAGCGGCGCGTGTAGCGGTCGCCCGGCACCCGACCGATGCGGGCGGCGGTCAGGCCCAGCACGAAGCTGCGCACCGCGTTGGAGATCGCAAAGCCGATGTGGCCGAACAGGTGGCGATCGAACTGCGTGAGCCGGGTCTGCGGATCCGGGTGCTGCGCGGCCTGCATCTCCTTGAGTACCCAGGGATGGCAGCGGATCGCGCCCTGGCCGAAGATCATCATGGAGCGGGTGAGGATGTTGGCGCCCTCCACCGTGATCGCGATCGGCGCGCCCTGCCAGTTGCGCCCCAGGTAGTTTCTCGGCCCCAGCACGATGCCCTTGCCGCCATGGATGTCCATGGCGTCGCGGGCGACCTCCCGGCCCAGCTCGGTGGCGTGGTACTTGGCGATCGCCGAGGGCACCGCGGGTTTCTCGCCGCGGTCCACCGCGGCGGCGGTGGCCAGCGCCAGCGCATTGATCGCGTAGGTGTAGCCGGCGATGCGCGCCAGCGCCTCCTCCACGCCCTCGAAGCGGCCGATCGGCAGACCGAACTGCTTGCGGATGCGCGCATAGGCGCCGGTGGCCAGCGCGCCCATCTTGACGCCGCCGGTGGCGTTGGACGGCAGCGAGATCGCGCGCCCGACCGACAGGCACTCGACCAGCATGCGCCAGCCCTGGCCGACGTAGTCGGGCCCGCCGATCAGCACAGACAGCGGTACGAACACGTCCTGGCCGCGCACCGGACCATTCTGGAACGGAACATTGAGCGGCAGGTGGCGGCGGCCGATCTCCAGGCCCGGCGCCGTACTGGGCAGCAGCGCCAGGGTGATGCCCAGGTCCTCGGCGTCGCCGAGCAGGTGGTCGGGGTCGTACATGCGGAAGGCCAGGCCCACCAGCGTGGCCACCGGGGCCAGGGTGATGTAGCGCTTGTCGAAGTTCAGCCGCACACCGACCACGCGTGCACCGTCCCACTCGCCCTCGCAGACCACCCCGTGGTCGGGGATGGAGGTGGCATCGGAACCGGCGGTGGGGCCGGTCAGTGCAAAGCAGGGGATCTCGCGGCCGTCGGCCAGTCGCGGCAGGTAGTGGTTCTTCTGCTCGTCGGTGCCGTAGTGCAGCAGCAGTTCGGCGGGGCCCAGCGAGTTGGGCACCGCGACGGTGGAAGCCAGCGTGGTGGAGACCGAGGCCAGCTTCTGCAGCACCCGCGAGTGCGCCAGCGCCGAAAAGCCCAGGCCGCCGTAGGCCTTGGGGATGATCATGCCGAAGAACCTTCGGGACTTCAGGAACTGCCACACTTCCGGCGCCAGGTCGGCGGCTTCGTGGGTGACTTTCCAGTCGTCGTTCATACGGCAGACCTCTTCGCAGGGGCCGTCCAGGAAGGCCTGTTCCTCTGCGCTGAGCTCCGGCCTGGGCTGCGCCAGCAGCTTCGACCAGCGCGGGCGCCCCGAGAACAGCTCGCCCTCGAAACCGACCGTGCCGGCTTCCAGCGCGACGCGCTCGGTGTCGGAAAGCTGCGGCAGCAGCCGCGTGTAGAACGCCAGCAGCGGGCGCGTGAGCCGGGTGCGCCGCGTGGGCAGGTGCAGCAGCGGTACGGTGACGGCGGCCAGCAGGACCGCGGCCATCAGGGTCGCGATCCAGTTCGCGCCCAGTGCCGCGGCGGCGAGCACGGCGGCGGCGGACAGGCCGGTCCAGGCGCGCAGCGACAGACGGTGGTAGGCGGCGAAGGCGCCGGCCAGCAGCAGGGCCAGGAAAGGGGCAAGGACGCTCATGGACAGCTCCGGGGTCGGGACCGAGCGGACTCGGTGCGGTTCAGGAAATCGAGTATGAGGCCGGTGAAGCGCGCGTTGCTGTCGCCGGCGACCATGTGGGTGGCATCGTCGATGCGCGCGTGCCCGGCGTGCGGTGCCAGCCTGCAGAACTCGGCGACGGTGCGCTCGGAAACCAGGTCGCTGAGGCCGCCGCTGACCAGCAGCGTGGGCAGGCGCAACCGCGCAGCCGCCGCGGCCAGCCGGTCCTGCCAGCGCTCGGCCTGGTCGGCCAGCTCCTGCAGCAGGCGCGGATCCCAGTGCCAGCGCAGGCGGTCGTCGGGCCCGCGCACCAGCAGGCCCTGGAGCCGGTCGGGCGACTTGCGCCGCGCGCGGTGCGGCAGGTAGTGCGCGATCGCGTCGGCAGCCGCATCGAACGATTCGAAGCCCTGCGGGTGGGCGCGCATGAAGCCGATGATGCGCTCCACGCCGGCCGGCTCCCAGCGCGGGGTGACATCCACCAGCACCAGCGCCGAGAATGGCGGGGCCGCGGACTCGCCAGCCGCGAGCAGGCCCAGCAGGCCGCCCATCGAGGCGCCGATCCACGCCGGGCGGGGGGCGCTGGCGGCCAGTACCCGGACATCGTCCAGGAACTGCTCCAGCGTGTAGGGCACGCCGGCCGGGTTCCACTGGCTGCGGCCGTGGCCGCGGCCGTCGGCCGCCACGGCGTGGTACCCGGACTGCGCAAGGGCCGAGGCGGTCGTACGCCATGCCCGGGCGGTCTGGCCGAAGCCATGCGCGAGCACGACGCCGCCGCGAGCCGCGTCCACCGGCCCGGTCACGTCACAGGCCAGCGCCAATCCGTCGTGGGAGAGCAGCGTCCGGGTCGAGATCAGGGGGCCGGGGTCGGTCAGGTTCGCAACCATACGCATCAGTATGGTCAGCCGTTCCCCGCGAGTCAATACGCAGGCGTATGGATGGACGTACCGTCGGTCCCGAGCGCAGCGCATCGGAGTGGATGCCTGTCCTTGGTCCGTCGAGATGGAGGCTTGGGGTCGGCGTATTCCTTAACGTTGCGGTTTGGCGTGTGCCGGTTTCGCTCCGTAGGGCGTGCCGGGGTCCGGTAGCGCTTGCCGGAGTCACAGCCATGTTTGCCGTGAACCCGTCCATGGGGGCTCTTTGGCGACATCCCTGTCGCCAACGTCCCGGCAAGCGCTACCGGCCCCCGGCACTTGCCTCGGGGCGGGTGGGTGATTGCGCTGCGTTCGATCGCGGCCAATGGCCGCTCCTGCAAAGCGCGACGATCGACATTTCGCGGCCAACGGCCGCTCCT
>DASRZM010000058.1:0-2967 GCA_035686365.1 Lysobacteraceae bacterium
TGGATGCGCAGGAAGCGATCGCCGAACTCCTGCTCCAGCGACTTGAGCGATTCCTCGATCAGGTCCTCGCCGCGGGCGTGGTGCACGACCGTGTACTTTTCCTCCGCCTGCAGGTAATGCACGTCCTCGATCGGGATCAGCCGCAGGCTGCCGCGCAGGCGCGCGCACAGGTGCGAGCGCTTCTGCGGTGCGCCGCCGACGGCCTCGCCCAGTTCGCGGGCACCCTCGCCGCTGAGTTGCGAGGCGCGCGCCAGCGCCTGGGCCAACCGCTCGCGGCGGATCGGCTTGACCAGGTAGTCCACGGCACGGGCTTCGAATGCGGCCAGGGCGTGCTCGTCGAAGGCGGTGCAGAAGATCACCGCCGGTGCCGCCTCCAGCTGCGCCAGGTGGCGCGCGGTCTCCAGGCCGTCGAGCCCCGGCATGGCGATGTCCAGCAGCACGGCGTCGGGCTTCAGCGACTGCGCCTGCTCGAAGGCTTCGCGGCCATTGCCGGCCTCCCCGACGATCTCCACCTCGCGATGGTCGGCAAGCAGGCTGCGCAGCCGATCGCGCGCCAACGGCTCGTCGTCGACGATCAAAACTTTCATGGGACCTTCATGGCAGCGGCAACTCCAGCACGCAGCAATAGTAGCCATCGGCGTAGCCGCCCGTCATCCGCGCCCCGGGCCCGAAGTGGTAGCGCAGCCGCTGGGCGATGCTCTCGTGGGCGTGTCCGTGGCCGACCCGGGCGTCGCGCTCGCGCGGCGGCTGCGAGGGATTGGTGATGGCGATGTGCAGCCGACCCTTCTCGCTGGCGGCCCGGATCCGGACCTCGCCACCGCCGGTCAGGCGCCCGATCCCGTGGACGACGGCGTTCTCGACCAGCGGCTGCAGGATCAGCCGCGGCATCGGCAGCTCGCGCGGCAGTGGCTCGTGCAGGTCCCAGACCACCTGCAGGCGCTCGCCGAAGCGATGGCGTTCGATCTGAAGGTAACTGTTGGCCAGCTCGATCTCCTCGCCCAGCGTGCCCTCGCCCTGGCCGGCGCCGAGCGCGGCGCGGAACAGGTCCGACAGGTCCTCGATCGCGCGCTCGGCCACCGCCGGGTCGCGGCGCACCAGCGAGGCGATGGTGTTCATGCTGTTGAACAGGAAATGCGGCCGGATGCGCGCCTGCAATGCCTCGACCTCGGACTTGGCCTGCGCCTGCACCTGCCCGCGCCATTGCTGCTGGACGTAGAAATAGCGCAGCGCCACCGCGGCGATCAGCGCCGTGAGCGCGCCGCACCCTGCGACGAAGGCGTAGCGCTGCCCGGCCGGCAGGGTCAGCCCCAGTCCCAGCCCCAGGTCGACCTCGTGCACCAGCAGCGCACCGACCATCGCCGCGGCCACCGGCAGCGCCCAGGCCAGCAGCATCCCGGAGCGCAGCGGCAGCCGCAGCAGGTACGGGCGCAGCACGCACAGCAACACCGCGCCGGTCAGCGCCAGCCATTGCGAGAACAGGCTGGCGGCCACCAGCTTGCGCCAGTCCCAGTCCGGGGCGGGCGTGGGCGCCAGCGCCAGCAGCAGCACCACGGTCTGCGCGGCCACCATCACCGGCACCAGCGCCGGCAGGCGGCAGAAGTCGGGCAACCATTCGCGCGGGGGGGTCGGCATCGCGGCAAGCTTAGCCGCTGCCGGAGGCGATCGGGCCGGTCAGCGCCCGCGAGGCTGCCGCAGCCGCTCGCCGAGCCAGCGCGAGAGGTCGGCGATCTCGGCCGCGCTGACCGAATGCGGCATGGCGTAGCTGTGCCACTGCACTGTGTAGCCGTGGCGCACCAGGAAATCCCGGCTCATCTGGCCCAGCGGGTGGCCGACCACCGGGTCGAGCGAGCCGTGGGCCATGAAGATCGGCGTGTCGCGGTTGGCGGCGCTGGCCTCGGCCTCGAGCTGCTCGGCCAGCGGCAGGTAGGTCGACAGGGCGACGATCCCGGCCAGCGGCTCCGGATGGCTGAGCCCGGCGGCCAGCGCGATGGCGCCGCCCTGCGAAAAGCCGGCCAGGAAGACCCGCTCCGGTGCGATCCCTCGTTCGGCCTCGCGCGCGATCAGCGCGCGCACGTACCCGACCGATTCGCGCACGCCGGCATCGTCCTGGCGCTGCGCGATCTCCAGCCCGAGGATGTCGTACCAGGCACGCATGCGCAGGCCGCCGTTGATGGTGATCGGGCGCACCGGGGCATGCGGGAACACGAAACGCAGCGGCGGCCAGTCCGGCTCGATGAGCTCGGGCACGATCGATTCGAAGTCGTGGCCGTCGGCGCCCAGACCGTGCAGCCAGATCACCGCGTGGCGCGGCTCGGCGGCGGTGACGATCTCGAGCGTTTCGAGCATGGGTATGGATCCGGCCAGGGCCTCGGGGCCGGGCAGCGTACTGGAAAGCGCGGCCGCCAGCCAAAGCCGCCAAAGCCCGCCCCTTCGGCAAAAAGAAAGCCGGCAGGTGGGGGGACCTGCCGGCTCAGGGGCGCCGCGACGTGGAGGGGGAGGGGTGTCGGGGCGCCGATGCCACACGGGGTGGCTTGGAGAGAGTTTTTGTTCTAGCTATTACTTGGCAGCCTTCTTGGCCTGCTCGGCGGCCGACTTGGCGGTCTTGGCGACCGACTCGTTGGCGGCATCCAGATTGCCCTTGGCCAGTTCGGCGATCGCCTCGCTGGTCTTCAGGGTCTGGCCCATGGCCTCCTGGCCGGCGGCGATGAACTGCTCGGTCGACTCGCGTACCAGGTTCAGGCCCTTCGGCCAGATGCTCTTGTAGCCTTCGAGATCGCGGACCTCGGAGGCCTCGCCCAGGAACTCGACGTGCGCCTTCATGCGCGCCTCGGCGGTCTTGAGCTGCAGGCCCATGACGCGCTCGAAGTTCTCGAACGCGAGCACATTGGCCTTCATGGCCGAATCGGTGAACTGGCGAGCCAGGCTCACGAACTGGCTGTTGATCTGCTCGTACATGGCGTAGCCCTC